>JACRCK010000344.1 GCA_016219065.1 Deltaproteobacteria bacterium | reverse complement strand
GGGTCGCGGGACGGTGGTCACGGGCCGGGTGGAGCGCGGGCAGATCAAGGTGGGCGAGGAAGTGGAGATCGTGGGGATCCGGCCGACGGTGAAGACGACCTGCACGGGGGTGGAGATGTTCCGGAAGACGCTGGATCAGGGGCAGGCCGGGGACAACGTGGGGCTGCTGCTGCGCGGGACGAAGCGGGACGATGTGGAGCGGGGCCAGGTGGTGGCCAAGCCGGCCTCGATCACGCCGCACACCAAGTTCAAGGCGGAGACCTATATTTTGTCCAAGGAAGAAGGCGGGCGGCACACGCCGTTTTTCAACGGCTACCGGCCGCAGTTTTATTTTCGGACGACGGACGTGACGGGAGTGGTGACGTTGCCGGAAGGGGTGGAGATGGTCATGCCGGGGGACAACGTGTCGATCACGGGCTCCTTGATCATGCCGATCGCCATGGAGAAGGAACTGCGCTTCGCCATCCGTGAAGGCGGACGGACGGTCGGCGCCGGCGTCATCTCCGAAATTATTGAATAGGAGCGGAGCAGGCAGCCATGCGCGACATCATCATCCTATCCTGTACGACGTGCAAACGAAAAAACTATACCACCACCAAGAATAAACGGAAGACTCCGGATAAATTGGAATTTAAGAAATATTGTCGTTTTTGTCAGACCCATACGGTGCATAAGGAAACCAAGTAACCGCTCGAATTCAATCTGAATCGTACATACCAACCCCTGCAGGCCAGTAGCTCTAACGGTTAGAGCACCGGACTCCAAATCCGGGTGATGGGGGTTCGAATCCCTCCTGGCCTGCCAAACTATTTATGGGAGTCGAATCCGAGGGCCATGAGAAAACTTAAACCTAAAAAAAAGACTGGACCGGCGGAGGCTGGCGATCCTGCGCGCGGCAGGACTTCCGAAAAATCGGAAAAAGAGAACAAAATTCTTCCGGCGGCCCCCAAGGAGGATAAACCGGTTGTAAAGCAGAAGACTTTGCCGGAAACCGGCGGAGAGGGACTGGTTTCCGGATGGACCCGGAAGTTCCAGTTCATGGACCAGGTCAAACTGTTTTTACGGGATGTAAAAATGGAAATGAAAAAGGTAACCTGGCCGACCCGCAAGGAGACGCTAGCCGCCACGGCCATGGTCATCATCTTGTCGGTTCTGGTGGCTTTTTTCCTGGGAATTCTGGATGTGGCCCTGGCGAAACTGGTCAGCACCGTTTTAGGGAGATAAACCCGCCGGATCGGCGGCCGGGAGGGGGAAACCCACCGGATAGAGGGACGGGGTTCATCCGTGGCACATAAATGGTATATCGTTCATACGTATTCGGGGTTTGAAAACAAGGTCAAAGTGGCCTTGGAAGAGCAGGTGAAGTCGCTGGGCAAGGCGGATCTGATCTCCGAAGTCCTGGTTCCGACGGAAAAGGTCGTGGAACTGGTCAAAGGGGAACGAAAAACTTCCTCCCGGAAATTTTACCCGGGCTACGTCCTCATTAAGATGGAATTGAACGACGAAACCTGGCATCTGGTGAAAGACACCCCCAAGGTTACCGGGTTTGTAGGGGAAAAAGTCAAGCCCGTCCCGATCCCGGATGAAGAGGCCGAAAAAGTCATCGCCCAGATGGCCGAAGGGGCGGTCCGGCCCAAACCGAAATTCTTTTTTGAAGAGGGAGATGAAATCCGGGTGGTCGACGGCCCTTTTTCCAACTTCAACGGGGTGGTGGAAGAAGTCAAGCCGGAAAAGGGAAAAATTAAAGTTCTGATCAGCATTTTCGGCCGGGCCACCCCGGTGGAACTGGATTTCGTCCAGGTGGCCAAATTGTGAGGGAAACAACGGACAGCCGGACGACGTCTCTTCCGGGCCCGGTTGCCGGCTTCGCGTATAGATAAAGGAGAAAGGAAAAGATGGCTAAGAAAATAATCGCCTATATTAAACTCCAGGTTCCGGCCGGCCAGGCCAATCCGTCACCGCCGATCGGCCCGGCTCTCGGGCAGCACGGGGTGAATATCATGGAGTTTTGCAAGGCCTTCAACGCCCGGACCCAGGGGCAGGAAGGGATGATTACCCCGGTGGTCATCACGGTGTTTGCCGACCGTTCCTTCACCTTCGTGACCAAAACCCCCCCGGCCGCGGTGCTGTTGAAAAAAGCGGCTCAGATCGCCAAGGGGTCCAGCGTCCCCAACCGGGAAAAGGTGGGCAAGGTCACGCCGGCCCAGGTGGAAGAGATCGCCAAATTAAAGATGCCGGACTTGAACGCGGATACCCTGAACGCCGCCATCCGGATCATTGAAGGAACGGCCCGCAGCATGGGCCTTGAAATCGGTTCGTGAAACGAAACAGAAAGAGGTAGGGAAGCAAGCCATGCCAAAGAGAGGAAAAAATTATGCCCAGGCCCGTGAGCCGATAGACCGGACGAAACGGTATGGCCTGGAGGAAGCGGTCCAGATGGCCGTGACTTCGTCCTTTGCGAAATTCGATGAAACCGTGGACCTGGCCGTCCGTTTGGGTGTCGATCCGCGACACGCCGATCAGATGGTGCGGGGGGCGGTGGTCCTGCCCAACGGCACCGGGAAAACCAACCGGGTGCTGGTTTTCGCTAAGGGCGAGAAGGAACGGGAGGCCGTCGAGGCCGGCGCCGATGTGGTGGGCGCCGATGATTTGATCGAGAAGATCAAGGGGGGGTGGCTGGATTTCGACAAGGCGGTGGCCACGCCCGATCTAATGGGCTCCGTCGGCAAAATCGGGAAAATTCTGGGGCCTCGGGGCCTGATGCCCAACGCCAAAACCGGGACCGTCACTTTTGACGTGGCCAAGGCCATCCGGGAGATCAAAGCGGGCAAGATCGAATTCCGTGTGGAAAAAAACGGCATCGTCCATGCCCCGGTCGGCCGGGTTTCATTCGGCAGCGATAAATTGATTCCCAATATCATGTCTCTTTTTGAGACCCTGCTACGCTTGAAGCCCTCCAGCGCCAAAGGAACCTATTTGAAAAGCATCACCATTTCTACCACCATGGGCCCGGGCATCAAGGTGGATCCCGTCTTTACCAAGGAACTGGCCCGCTAAGTCCGCATCCCATTGGGCGGGTATCACTCCTCCGGAAGCCGGGCCTTGGGCGTGGGAGGGGTGGACGTTTCGGTGGTTTGAATTTTAGTCATTTGAATTTGTTTCGGATTTAGGATTTCGAATTTATTATTTTAGGGTCGGGTCAAAGACCGCAGGTGCCCGTGAGGGGTATAAATGAACCTTTCCGCCTGCCGAGACTCGGAAAACATTGGTAGGCTCAGCTGAAGCGCCCAAAGGTTTCTGACCGGAAGACCTCTAAAGAGAAAGGAGGGTTGTTGCATTGAAGCGGACGGAAAAAGAAAAGATCGTTACCGATCTTCACGAAAGGCTGGGGCGGTCCAAGGCCGTTTTCCTGGCTGATTTTACCGGGTTGAACGTTGAATCCATCAACAAGCTGCGGCGGGACCTGCGGCAGCGGGGCGATGAATTTCAGGTCGTCAAGAAGACCCTGCTGCGCCGGGCGGCGCAGGATACGCCGGCCTCGGGGCTGGCGGAATCACTGCTGGGTCCCTGCGGGGTCACCATCAGTTATCAGGATCCGGTGGCCTCAGCCAAGGTGTTGGCCGATTTCGCCAAGGACCGGGAAAAATTCGTTTTTAAAGGCGGCGTGTTGCAGGGTAAGGCCATCGCCGGTGAGGCCGTGGGCCAGTTGGCCAAGATGCCTTCCCGGGAGGTGTTGCTGGGACAGATGCTGTCCTCCCTGGTAGCCGTTCCGACCGGCCTGGTTTCGGCCCTGTCCGGTATCATTCAAAAATTTTTAATGACCTTAAAGGCGCTTGAAGAAGAAAAAGCCCAAAGTGAGCCAAAAACAGCGTAGGAGGAAACCAAACAATGGCTGAGCAAATTACCAAGGAAGATGTGATCAATTTTATTGCCAATATGACGGTTCTGGAGTTGTCCGAACTGGTCAAAGAACTGGAAGACAAGTTTGGGGTGAAAGCCGCGGCCCCGATGATGGCCATGGCCGGCCCGGCCCCGGCGGCGGAAGCAGCGGTTCAGGAGGAACAAACCGAATTTACCGTTCTCCTGACCGGTGTGGGGGATAAGAAAATCCAGGTGATCAAGGAAGTGCGAGCCATCACCAACCTAGGGTTGAAGGAAGCCAAGGACACGGTGGAGAATCTGCCCAGCACGATCAAGGAAGGGATCCCCAAGGAAGAAGCGGAGAACATCAAGAAACAGCTGGAATCCGCCGGGGGCACCGCGGAAATCAAGTAGCGGCGACCGGAGCGGGAAACCGCTCCGGATCTTCCCGGTAGGGAACATTAAGTCAAGGAGCAAGAATGAAGGATCGGTCTTTCCTCAACGTACGGTTTCGAAAGAATTTTGGACATATCGAAAAAATCATCGATATCCCTAACCTGATGGACATGCAGAAACAGTCCTATGAACGCTTTCTGCAGGTGGGCGCGGATCCCGACCGGCGGGAGAATACCGGTCTGCAGGGAGTCTTTAAAAGCGTTTTCCCCATCCGGGATTTCAGCGGGTTGTCCTCCCTGGAATTCGTTCGCTACAGTTTCGGCGAGGTGAAATACGATGAGGCGGAATGCCTGCAGCGGGGGATGACCTACGAGGTCCCCATGAAGATCACCGTCCGCCTCATCGTCTACGATCTGGACAAGGATACCGGCAGCCAGACGATTCGGGACATCAAGGAGCAGGATATTTATTTTGGGACCATCCCCCTGATGACGCCCAAAGGCACCTTCATCATCAACGGCACCGAGCGGGTGGTGGTCAGCCAGTTGCACCGCTCGCCCGGTATTTTTTTCGATCACGACAAGGGCAAGACCCACAGCAGCGGCCGTCTGCTCTATTCGGCCCGGGTCATCCCTTTGCGCGGCTCCTGGATCGACCTGGAATTCGATGTCAAGAATATCCTCTACGTCCGCATCGATCGACGGCGGAAATTCCCGGTGACCATCCTGCTCAAGGCCCTGGGCTACTCGAACCAGGAGTTGTTGAACTATTTTTACGAACGGGAGCGGATCACCATCGAGGAGGGGAAACTGCGCCGGGAGGTGAATCCCGATTTCCTGTTAGGCAAAAAGGCCCCCCGGGACATCATCCATCCCCTATCGGGAGAGGTCATCGTCCGGAAGAACCGGAAAATCAACAAGCGGATCATCAAACAGCTGCAGGAAGCCGAGATCTCCTCGCTGCCGGCCCGTCCCGAGGATATCGAGGGCTATTTCCTGGCCCAGGAGGCCGTGGACCCCGAGACGGGTGAAGTCCTGGTGGAAAGCAACGAGGAACTGACCCGGGAAAAATTGAACCTGATTCTGCAAAAGAAACTGACGGCCCTGGATCTGTTGTTCATCGACGGCGTTAATGTCAGCTCCTCCTTGCGGGACACCCTGATCATCGACAAGGTGGCTTCTTCCGAAGAGGCCATCCTGGAAATCTACAAAAAGCTGCGGCCCAGCAATCCGCCCACGTTGGAGGTGGCCAGCAACTTTTTCTATAACCTCTTTTTCAACCCGGAGAACTACGACCTGTCCTCGGTGGGTCGGCTGAAATTGAATCACCGCCTCGGTCTGGACGTCCCCCTGGAAGAACGGACCCTGCGGAAGGATGACATTCTCCTGGCCGTAAAAAAACTGATCGAGCTGAAGGACGCCAACGGTCCGGTGGACGACATCGATCACCTGGGCAACCGCCGGGTCCGGGCCGTGGGGGAGCTGTTGGAGAACCAGTACCGCATCGGCCTGGTCCGCATGGAAAGGGCCATCAAGGAACGGATGACCCTCCAGGAAATCGAGACCCTGATGCCCCACGATCTGATCAACCCCAAACCGGTGGCCGCCGTGGTCAAGGAATTTTTCGGGACCAGCCAGCTGTCCCAGTTTATGGATCAGACCAACCCCCTGTCGGAGATCACCCATAAACGGCGGCTGAGCGCCCTGGGCCCCGGCGGGTTGACTCGGGAACGGGCCGGTTTTGAGGTGCGCGACGTCCACCCCACCCATTACGGCCGGATCTGCCCCATTGAGACCCCCGAAGGTCCCAATATCGGGCTGATCGTCTCCTTGAGCACCTACGCCCGGGTCAACGAATTCGGCTTTGTGGAAACACCGTACCGCATCGTCCAGGAGGGCCTGGTCACCCAGGAAGTAAAATTTTTAAGCGCCCTGGATGAAAAAGGGTTCAACATCGCCCAGGCCAACATCCCCGTAGATCGGTCCGGCCGGATGAGCGAAACCATGGTTTCGGCCCGGAAGGACGGCGAGTTCGTCATGGTCAACCGGGAAGAGGAGGCGATCGATTTGATGGACGTCTCCCCCAACCAACTGGTGAGCGTGGCCGCCTCGCTGATTCCCTTTCTGGAAAACGACGACGCCAACCGGGCCCTCATGGGTTCCAACATGCAGCGCCAAGCCGTGCCCCTGCTTTCCTGCCGGTCCCCGATCATTGGCACCGGCATCGAGGAGGTCGTGGCCCGGGATTCGGGCGTGACCGTGGTGGCCAAGGCCGACGGCGTGGTGGAGGAAGTGGACGCCGACCGGATCGTGGTCCGCTATGTTTCGGAGGAGACACTGAACCGCCCCCTGGGGACGGGGGTCGAGCTGTATAAACTGACCAAGTTCCAGCGGTCCAACCAGAACACCTGTTTCAGCCAGAAGCCGATCGTTCGCAAGGGGGATTCCATCCAGCAAGGCCAGGTCATCGCCGACGGGCCTTCGACGGAGAAAGGGGAACTGGCCCTGGGCCGCAACGTGATGGTGGCCTTCATGTCCTGGGGTGGTTATAATTTTGAAGACTCCATTCTGGTGGGGGAACACCTGGTGAAAGACGACGTGTTCACCTCCATTCACATCGAGGAATTCGAAATCGTGGCCCGGGACACCAAGCTGGGACGGGAGGAAATAACCAGAGACATCCCGAACCTGGGGGATGAATCGCTGAAAAACCTGGATGAGAGCGGGATCATCCGCGTGGGGGCCGAGGTTAAGTCCGGGGATATCCTGGTCGGCAAGATCACCCCCAAAGGCGAAACGCACCTTTCTCCCGAAGAAAAGCTGCTGCGGGCCATCTTCGGGGAAAAGGCCGGCGACGTGAAAGATACCTCGCTCCGGGTGCCGCCGGGGATCGACGGCATCGTGATCGATGCCAAAGTCTTCTCCCGGAAGGGGGTGGAGCGGGATGCCCGTTCCCGAGCCATCGAGGAAGAGGAAGTGGCCCGGATCATGAAAGATCAGAACGACGAGATTCAGATTATTCGCCGGGAGGCCCTGCAGCGCCTGAAGGGGCTGACGGCGGGCAAGCTTTCAGCCGGCACCATCAAGGAGGACCGCAGCGGCAAGGTTCTGATCAGCCGGGGCGAGAAGATCACCGCCGAAAAGCTGGCCAAGCTTCCGGTCAAGAAATGGAAAGACCTGACGGTCTCCAAAGGCCGGGATCTGAAAGAGGAACTGGAAGGGATCCTGCGGGATTATCAGGAGCAGGTCCATTTCATCAAGGAAAATTTTGAGGGCAAGATCGCCAAGCTGAAGAAGGGGGACGAGCTACCGCCGGGCGTGATCAAGATGGTCAAGGTTTATCTGGCCGTCAAACGAAAGCTTTCGGTGGGCGATAAGATGGCCGGCCGACACGGCAACAAGGGCGTAGTTTCGCGGATCCTGCCCAAGGAGGACCTGCCCTATTTCGCCGACGGCACGACGGTGGACATCGTCCTCAATCCCCTGGGGGTTCCTTCGCGTATGAATGTGGGCCAGGTCATGGAAACCCATCTGGGCTGGGCCTCCCGGGAACTGGGGCGGAAGGTGGCCGAACTGGTCAGCGAACTGCAGCGCAACCAGGAAGCCCGCAAACTGTTAAAAAAGATCTATGAATCCAAAAAAATAGACACCTACTATGACAATGTGCCCGATGAGGACCTGAACCTGCTGAGCGGTCAGTTCCGGGAAGGGATCCATATGGCCACACCCGTCTTCGACGGGGCCAATGAAGCCGACATCCAGCGCCTGCTCAGGCTAGCCGGTCTCTCAGAGACCGGCCAGGCCCGCCTGTTCGACGGCCGGACCGGGGATCGCTTCGACCGGCCGGTAACCGTCGGGGTCATGTACATGATGAAACTTCACCATCTGGTGGACGACAAGATCCACGCCCGGTCGATCGGTCCCTATTCCCTGGTCACCCAGCAACCCCTGGGCGGCAAGGCCCAGTTCGGCGGCCAGCGGCTGGGGGAAATGGAGGTCTGGGCCATGGAGGCGTACGGGGCGGCCTATACCCTCCAGGAATTCCTGACGGTCAAATCCGATGACGTGGTGGGTCGGACCCGCATGTACGAAAAGATCGTCAAGGGGGACAACGTGCTGGAGGCCGGGCTGCCGGAATCTTTTAACGTCCTGGTCAAAGAGTTGCAAAGTCTGGGTCTCAATATCGAGTTGCTGGAAGGGGAAACGCCGGAACCGGCGCCGTCTTCCTAATCGCTTTAACCCCTGTGTAGAGGAGTATCTCCGTGGAAGATTTATTCAGTTATTTCGCCAAACCCAAGGATCCCTTGAATTATTCCGCCGTACGGATCTCTCTGGCTTCGCCGGAAAAGATCCGGGAATGGTCCTTCGGAGAGGTTAAGAAGCCGGAGACTATCAATTACCGCACTTTCAAACCCGAACGGGACGGTCTGTTCTGCGCCAAAATTTTCGGGCCCACGAAGGACTACGAGTGTAATTGCGGCAAATATAAACGGATGAAGCACCGGGGAGTGGTCTGCGAAAAATGCGGCGTGGAGGTCATTCAGTCCAAGGTGCGGCGGGAGCGGATGGGACACATCGAACTGGCCACGCCGGTGGCCCATATCTGGTTCCTGAAGAGCCTGCCCAGCAAGATCGGCAACCTGCTGGACCTGACCTTGAAGGAGTTGGAAAAAATCCTTTATTTCGAGTCCTATATCGTTCTGGAATCCGAAGAGTCGGCCCTGCCGGCCAGAACCCTGCTGGCCGAGGAACGCTACCGCCAGGCCAAGGAAGAATACGGGGATCGTTTCAAAGCCGGAATCGGGGCCGAGGCCATTCAGTTTCTGCTCAAGGGCATGGATCTGGAGGGCGAATCCCGGATCCTGCGAGAGGAAATGCAGAAGACCCATTCCGAGGCCAAGAAGAAAAAATTGATCAAAAGGTTGAAGGTGATCGATTCCTTCAAGGATTCCGGGAACAAACCCGAATGGATGGTGATGGACGCCATTCCGGTCCTGCCTCCGGATCTGCGGCCCCTGGTGCCTTTGGACGGCGGCCGCTTCGCCACTTCGGACCTCAACGATCTCTACCGGCGGGTCATCAACCGGAACAACCGCTTAAAACGGCTGCTGGAGCTCAATGCGCCGGACATCATCATCCGCAATGAAAAACGGATGCTCCAGGAGGCGGTGGATGTGCTGTTCGACAACGGCCGCCGGGGCAAGGTGATCACCGGGACCAACAAACGTCCGTTGAAATCCCTGAGCGATATGCTCAAAGGCAAACAGGGACGGTTCCGGCAGAACCTGCTGGGCAAACGGGTGGACTATTCGGGACGTTCGGTGATCGTCATCGGTCCCAACCTCCGCCTCCACCAGTGCGGGCTGCCCAAGAAGATGGCCCTGGAACTTTTTAAGCCTTTCATCTACAGCAAACTGGAGGAAAAGGGCTTCGTCAGCACCATTAAGACCGCCAAACGGATGGTGGAAAAGGAGACGCCCGAGGTCTGGGACACCCTGGACGAGGTGGTGCGCGAATACCCGATCCTGCTCAACCGGGCCCCGACCCTCCACCGCCTGGGGATTCAGGCTTTCGAGCCCATCCTGGTGGAAGGCAAGGCCATTCAGCTCCATCCCTTGGTCTGCGCGGCCTTCAACGCCGACTTTGACGGCGACCAGATGGCGGTCCATATCCCGCTGTCGATCCAGGCCCAGATCGAGGCCCGGGTGCTGATGATGTCCACCAACAACATCCTGTCGCCGGCCAACGGCGAGCCGATCATCGTGCCCTCCCAGGACATCGTCCTGGGCCTGTATTACCTGACCCGGGATCGGGCTTTCGTCCAGGGGGAAGGCAAGGTCTTTTACGGGCCGGAGGAAGTCCGTCGGGCCTTCGACGCCGACGAGGTAGCCCTCCACGCCCGGATCAAGATGCGTTGGAATGGCGGGCTGTTGGACACGACCGTCGGCCGGGTGCTGCTGTCGGAAGTCATCCCGCCCATGATCCCCTTTGAGCGGGTCAACCGGGTGATGACCAAAAAAGAGATCCGCAAACTGATCGACGACTGTTACCGCAAGGCCGGGATCAAGGCCACGGTTATCCTGGCCGACCGGTTGAAGGATATCGGCTACCAGTACGCCACCCGCTCCGGCATCTCCATCTCCGTAACCGACATGAAAATTCCTCCGGAGAAAAAGGAGATCCTCCGGAAAGCCGAGGATGAAGTCCGCCGGGTGGAAAAACAATATGTCGACGGCCTGATCACCGACGGCGAGAAATACAACAAACTGGTGGATATCTGGGCCAAGGCCAGTGAGGACGTGGCGATCGAGATGATGCAGGTCATGGGCAACGAGACGGTGCAGAACCGGGAAGGCCGGGAAGTGCAGGTGCCCAGTTTCAACCCCATCTTCATGATGTCGGATTCCGGCTCCCGGGGCAGCAAAGACCAGATGCGTCAGTTGGCCGGCATGCGGGGGCTCATGGCCAAACCCTCCGGGGAGATCATCGAAACTCCCATCCGGGCCAATTTCCGGGAAGGATTAAGCGTTCTGGAATATTTTATCTCCACCCACGGGGCCCGCAAAGGTCTGGCCGACACGGCTTTAAAAACCGCCAATTCCGGGTATCTTACCCGCCGCCTGGTGGATGTCTCTCAGGACATGATCATCTCCGAGGTGGACTGCGGGACCATCGACGGCATTATCATCGAATCGCTGCGGGAAGCCGGCGAAGTGATCCAGCCCCTGGGGGAACGGGTCCTGGGCCGCGTGGCCCTGACGGATATCCGGGATCCCTACAGCGAAGAGGTGCTGGTCCAGGCCAACCAAGAGATCGACGAATCCGCGGTGGAACTGATCGATGAGGCCGGGATCGAGAAGGTCGAGATTCGCTCCGTCCTGACCTGCCGGAGCCCCCGGGGTGTCTGCGCCCAATGTTACGGGCGGGATCTGGCCTACGGCAAGCCGGTCAATATCGGGGAAGCCATCGGCATCATTGCCGCCCAGTCCATCGGCGAGCCGGGAACCCAGTTGACCATGCGGACGTTCCATATCGGCGGGGTCGCCAGCCAGCGGAGTGAACAGTCGACCCTCCAGACCCGGACCGAGGGGGAGGTGCGCTTTATCCAGTTGAACACCGTCGAGAACAAGGACGGCGATCCGGTGGTCATGAACCGCAACGGCCAGATCGCCATCGTCGACGAAAAGGGCCGGGAGCGGGAGCGCTATCCGCTGATCTACGGCACGCAGATGAAGGTCAAGGATCGGCAGTCCGTAAAAAGCGGGACCCTCCTAGCCAACTGGGATCCCTTTACCATTCCCATCGTGACGGCGGTTTCCGGCCGGGTAAAATTCGGGGATATCCTGGAAAGCATGACCATGGAAGAGCGCCGGGATGTGGTTACCGGGAAATCCAGCAAGGTCATCGTGGAATACCGGGACGCCGAAATGCGGCCCCGCATTTCGATCAAGGATGAGATGGGCCGAACGGCCAAATTGCCCCAGACCAACTCCTGGGCCCGGTACCTGCTGCCGCTAGGGGCTATCATCATGGTGGGGGAAGGGGACTCGGTCATGGCCGGCGACGTGATCGCCAAAATTCCACGGGAAACCACCAAGACCAAGGACATCACCGGCGGCCTGCCCCGGGTCGCCGAACTGTTCGAGGTCCGCAAGCCCAAAGAACATGCGGTGATCAGCGAGATCGACGGGATCGTCACTTTCGGAAAGCACAGCAAGGGGAAACGCAAGGTCATCGTGACGCCCGAGGTGGGCGAGGCCCGGGAGTATCTGATTCCCAAAGGCAAGCACGTGAGCGTCCAGGAAGGGGACCTGATTCAGGCCGGCGAGGCCCTGATGGACGGTTCGGCCAATCCCCACGACATCCTGAGCGTCAGCGGCTTGAAGGAACTGGCCAAATACCTGGTGAACGAAGTCCAGGAAGTCTACCGGCTTCAGGGGGTTAAGATCAACGACAAGCACATCGAGGTGATCGTCCGCCAGATGCTCCGCAAGGTCAAGATCAAGGATCCCGGCGACACCGATTACCTGGTCGGCGACCATGTGGAACGGCAGTTGTTTACCGAAAGAAATCAGGAAATCATAGCACAGGGGGGGCGACCGGCCCAGGCCGAACCCTTGCTGCAGGGCATTACCAAGGCCTCCTTGTCGACCGACAGCTTTATTTCGGCGGCTTCCTTTCAGGAGACCACCAAAGTCCTGACCGACGCCAGCATCGGCGGGGAGCGGGATTATCTCCGGGGACTCAAGGAAAACGTGATCATGGGCCGGTTGATCCCGGCGGGCACCGGCATGGATGTTTACCGGGAGCTTAAACTGCCGGTGGCCGGCGAGCCGGCGGGGCTGACCGAATCCTGAGGCGTGGGCTCCAAAGGATAAAAAACTATTGACAAACTATAAGAAATATATTAATAATATGAATTTTTCATAATAACCCATTTGTCCTTTCCAAGGGGACCGCCGAGCCGCTGAGGATTTGGCCCGGGTGGGTTGGTCAGGGTAGGAAACAAGGCAGGAAGGAGCGTTATGGCAACCATTAATCAGTTGATTCGCCAGGGTCGGGAAGCGGTCAAGCGCAAGGTCACCACGCCGGCGCTGAAGGGTTCCCCGCAAAAACGGGGCGTCTGCATTCGCGTCTATACCTCGACGCCGAAGAAACCCAATTCCGCTTTGCGGAAAGTAGCCCGGGTGCGCTTGACCAACGGGATGGAAGTGACCACCTATATCCCGGGAGTGGGACATAATCTCCAGGAACACTCGGTGGTCCTGATCCGCGGGGGCCGGGTGAAGGATCTGCCCGGAGTGCGTTACCATATCATCCGCGGAACCCTGGATTCCATCGGGGTGGCCGACCGCAAGCAGAGCCGGTCAAAATACGGAGCGAAAAAACCGAAATAGCGGGGACACGACCGCACCGCCGTTAGGCGACTTAGGAAGGCGAAGCAAGATGCGTGTGATTAACCATCGGTTGAGCAGAGGTTGGGATGCCGCGTAAACGAGAAGTAGCCAAAAGGGAAATCCTCCCGGATCCGAAGTACCACAGCCTGTTAGTGGCCAAGTTCGTCAACTCCCTGATGCGCAAGGGCAAGAAGAGTACGGCCGAATCCATACTCTACCAGGCCCTGGACATCATTAGTCAGAAAAGCGAAGACGAACCGCTCAAGGTTTTTGAAAAGGCCGTGGACAACGTCAAGCCGGTCATCGAGGTCAAGTCCCGCCGGGTCGGCGGTTCGACCTACCAGGTACCGGTGGAAGTTCGGGCCGACCGCCGTCTGTCCCTGAGCATCCGCTGGTTGATCAACTATGCCAAGGCCCGGGCTGAAAAAACCATGGAAGCCAAACTGGCCGGGGAATTGCTGGACGCCGCCAACAGCCGGGGCACCTCGATCAAGAAGAAGGAAGACACCCACAAGATGGCCGAAGCCAACAAGGCCTTCGCCCATTACCGGTGGTAAATAGACGATAATGGGTCTGGACCCCTTCGTCAACGGAGCAGCACAGCGTGGCCGAAATAACTCCCCTAACTCGAATACGAAATATCGGCATCATGGCCCATATTGATGCGGGGAAAACCACGACCACCGAGCGGATCCTATATTACACAGGGGTTTCCTATAAATTGGGGGAAGTGCACGATGGGGCCGCCGTGATGGATTGGATGGCACAGGAACAGGAGCGGGGCATTACCATTACCTCGGCGGCCACTACCTGCTTCTGGCGGGACCACCGGATCAACCTGATCGATACCCCCGGCCATGTGGATTTTACCATCGAGGTGGAACGCAGCCTCCGGGTGCTGGACGGGGCCATCGCCGTTTTCGATGCCGTAGGCGGGGTGGAACCCCAGTCGGAGACGGTCTGGCGCCAGGCCGACCGCTATGCCATTCCCCGGCTGGCCTTCATCAATAAGATGGACCGGGTCGGGGCTGATCCGGAGCGTTGCTTCCAGATGATGATCGACCGCTTGGGGGCCAAGCCGGTCTTTATTCAACTGCCCTGTGGGCGGGAAGAAAATTTCCAGGGGCTGATCGACGTCCTGACCGGTGAAACCATCACCTTTGATGAGGGCACGCTGGGGCGCCGGATGACTCGGGGTGCGGTGCCGAAAGACCTGGCGCCCACCCTGACCGAATATCGGCAGCGGCTGATCGAGGCCCTGGCCGAGACGGACGACGCCGTCATGGAGGCTTATCTGGAAGGGCGGGAGCTGCCCCTGGCCACCCTGAAGGCCGTCCTGCGGCGGGCCACGTTGAGTCAGGCCGTGGTCCCGGTTCTGTGCGGCTCGGCCTTTAAAAATAAAGGCATTCAACCTTTGCTGGATGCCGTGGTGGATTACCTGCCGGCGCCCACGGATGTTCCGCCCATTACCGGAATCAACGCCCAGGGGGAAAGCGAACCGCGGCCGGCCGATGAAAAAGGGCCTTTTACGGCCCTGGCCTTCAAGCTGATGACCGACCCCTACGTGGGCCACCTGACCTTCCTGCGGGTTTACGCGGGACAGGCGGGGACCGGCGACACCTTGCTGAACGTCAATAAGAACAAAAAGGAAAAGATCGGACGGCTGCTCAAGATGCACGCCAATCAGCGGGAAGAAATCAAGACCATGCAGGCCGGCGATATCGTGGCCGTGGTGGGCCTGAAAAATACCACCACCGGCGATAGCCTCTGCACGGCCCAGGCGCCCCTGCTGCTGGAAACGCTGGATATTCCGACCCCGGTCATTTCCATCGCCATCGAGCCCAAGACCAAGGCCGATCTGGACAAGCTAGGGATGTCCCTGCAGCGCCTGGCGGCCGAAGATCCTTCCTTCCAGGTGCACACGGATGAGGAAACCAGCCAAACCCTGATTTCCGGCATGGGAGAGCTGCATCTGGAGATCATCGTGGACCGGCTGATCCGCGAATTCAATGTGGGAGCCACCATCGGTCCGCCCCAGGTGGCCTACAAGGAAACCCTGACCCGGGAGGTCAAAAGCGAGGGCAAATATATCCGGCAGAGCGGCGGCCGCGGGCAATACGGGCACGTTTGGCTGGAAGTCTTTCCCCGGGAGGCCGGGAGCGGTTTCGTGTTCGAAAACAAGATTGTGGGCGGCGTGGTGCCCAAGGAATATATTCCAGCGGTGGAAAAAGGGGTGGTGGAGGCCATGAACGGCGGGGTGCTGGCCGGATATCCCCTGGTGGATGTTGGGGTTCGGCTGGTGGACGGTTCCTACCACGAGGTGGATTCCTCGGAGCGGTCCTTTCATTTCGCCGCTTCCATGGCCCTGAAGGATGCGGCGGCCAAAGCCCAGCCGGTCCTGCTGGAGCCGGTGATGGAAGTGGAAGTCGTAACCCCGGAGGAGTTTATCGGGGAGGTGATGGGCGATCTGACCTCCCGGCGGGGGAAAATTTTGGGCTTGGAAACCCGGGGCAAGGCCCGGTTGATCAAGGCCCAGGCGCCCATGGCGGAAATGTTCGGTTATGCCACGAGTATCCGCTCGCAGACCCAGGGCCGGGCTACTTTTACCCTGCAGTTTTCCCACTATGAGAAAGTGCCCCACTCCATTGTGGACGGGCTATTGGAACGCAAGAAAAAGGTGAATCGCTAAGCCGCCGCCTGGCGGAACCAGGCGGGACTCTTTAACCAGTCAAGGGGGACGAGATCGATGGGGAAGAAGAAGTTTGAGCGGACGAAGCCGCATGTGAATGTGGGGACGATCGGGCACATAGATCACGGGAAGACGACGCTGACGGCGGCGATCACGTTGTGTTTATCGAAGACGGGTGGAGCGAACTACGTACCGTTCGACGAGATCGACAAAGCGCCGGAGGAGAAGGAGCGGGGGATCACGATTGCGACGGCGCATGTGGAATATGAGACGAAGAAGCGGCACTATGCGCACGTGGACTGTCCGGGGCATGCGGACTACATCAAGAACATGATCACGGGAGCGGCGCAGATGGACGGCGCGATCCTGGTGGTGGGGGCGGACGACGGCCCCATGCCGCAGACGCGGGAGCACATCCTGCTGGCCCGGCAGGTGGGGGTGCCCTATATCGTGGTATTTTTAAACAAGGTGGACATGGTGGACGATCCGGAGCTGATCGAGCTGGTGGAGCTGGAGCTGCGGGAGCTGTTGTCCAAGTATGAGTTTCCGGGGGACGACATACCGATCGTGAAGGGGTCGGCCCTGAAGGCGTTGGAATGCGGCTGCGGGAAAGGGGAATGTGCGAACTGCAAGCCCATTCTGGAGCTGATGGAGGCCATCGACAGTTACGTGCCGGAGCCGGTGCGGGACATCGAGAAGCCGTTTTTGATGCCGATCGAGGACGTGTTCAGCATTTCGGGTCGCGGGACGGTGGTCACGGGGCGGGTGGAGCGCGGGCAGATCAAGGTGGGCGAGGAAGTGGAGATCGTGGGGATCCGGCCGACGGTGAAGACGACCTGCACGGGCGTGGAGATGTTCCGCAAGACGCTGGACCAGGGGCAGGCCGGGGACAACGTGGGGCTGCTGCTGCGCGGGACGAAACGGGACGATGTGGAGCGGGGCCAGGTGGTGGCCAAGCCGGCCTCGATCACGCCGCACACCAAGTTCAAGGCGGAGACCTATATTTTGTCGAAGGAAGAAGGCGGGCGGCACACGCCGTTTTTCAACGGTTACCGGCCGCAGTTTTATTTCCGGACGACGGACGTGACGGGAGTGGTGACGCTGCCGGAAGGGGTGGAGATGGTCATGCCGGGGGACAACGTGTCGATCACGGGCTCCCTGATCATGCCGATCGCCATGGAGAAGGAACTGCGCTTCGCCATCCGTGAAGGCGGACGGACGGTCGGCGCCGGCGTCATCTCCGAAATTATTGAATAGGAGCTACAAGGAAATTACCGATGATGACCAGCCAAAAGATCCGCATTCAACTGAGGGGTTTTGATCATAAACTGTTGGACCAGTCGGCTTCGGAAATCGTGGAAACCGCTAAAAGGACCGGGGCCCGGGTGGCCGGACCCATCCCGCTGCCGACCAAAATTAAAAAGTTCTGCGTGCTGCGCTCGCCCCATGTGGATAAAAAGTCGCGGGAACAGTTTGAAATCCGAACCCATAAACGGGTCCTGGATATCCTGGAACCGACCCAGGCGACGGTGGACGCCCTGATGAAGCTGGACCTGTCCGCCGGCGTGGATGTGGAGATTAAACTTTAAGGCTGAGGAAGGAACCGGAGCGATGGTGCAAGGAATTTTAGGAAAAAAACTCGGCATGACCCGCTTGTTCCTGGAGGAAGGAAAGTCGGTCACCGTAACCTTGGTGGAGGCCGGTCCCTGTCCGGTGCTGCGCATCAATCCGGAAACGGAGACGCAGGGGGCCACCCTGCAATTGGGTTTCCAGCCGATCAAGAAAAACAGGGTCAACAAACCCCGGGCCGGCTATTTCAAAAAACAGGGGCAGGAACCGGTCCGACATCTCCGCGAATTCCCCGCTACCGGGGCGGAAGCCCAGGTGGGCGATGAAGTCCGGGTGGAAATGTTCACCATCGGTGAAAAGGTGAAGGTCAGCGGGGTGTCCAAGGGCAAGGGCTTCGCCGGAGTGGTCAAGCGCCATGGCTTTGCCGGCGGCAAAGCTACTCATGGCTGCACCTCCCACGCCGTTCCGGGATCCATCGGGTCCAGCGCTTATCCTTCCCGGGTCATCAAAGGGAAGAAAATGCCCGGCCACCTGGGCAACCACCGGGTGACGGTCAAGAACCTGGCGGTAGTCGATATCCGGCCGGAATTTAACCTGATTATCCTCAAAGGAGCCGTCCCCGGGGCTCGCAACAGCTTAGTGGCCATTTACAAGCAGTAGGCGGGCCCTTAAGGGATTAGCGGCAGGGCGATTATCAGGAATTAAGCAGACAAGGGAACTCGGTATGCCAACGGTTAACGTTTTTAATATGGCCAAGGAAAAAGTGGGGGAATTGAATCTCCAGGAAGATATTTTTAACCGGCCCGTGCAGACGCATCTGCTGCACCGGGCCGTAACGATGCAGTTGGCCAACCGCCGGGCCGGTACCGTGTCTACCAAGGGACGGTCCGAGGTCCGGGGCGGCGGGCGCAAACCGCATCGGCAAAAGGGTTCGGGCCGGGCCCGGGCCGGATCCACTACCTCGCCGCTCATGCGAAAAGGCGGGGTGGTTTTCGGGCCTAAGCCCCGGGTTATCGAAGTCAAGATGCCCAAGAAACTGAAACGGCTGGCGTTAAAAATGGCCCTCTCCTCCAAATGGCAGAGTGACCACCTCCTCATTCTGGACGACTACCGCCTGGAAGAAATCAAAACCAAGCATTTCTGTAGTTTTTTAGACCGTTTTGCCATGAAAAAGGTTTTGATCGTAACCGAGCAGGAGAATGAGACGCTGGAAAAATCGGCGCGGAACATACCGAGCGTCAAGGTGTTGCGGGTGGAAGGCCTTAACACCTATGACCTGTTGAAATTCGACCACTTGGTGCTGAATCAGCCCAGCGTGACGCGGATCGAGGAGGCCCTGGGTTCATGAAAGATATCTATCAAGTCGTACGCCGGCCGTTGGTTACGGAAAAGAGCACCCGGGCCAAAGAGGAGTTCAACCAGGTGGCTTTCGAAGTGGACCGTCGGGCCAACCGGTCGGAAGTGAAGCAGGCTGTGGAAAAATTGTTCAAGGTCAAAGTACTACGGGTCAATTTGATGCAGCTCGAAGGTAAAAAGAAACGGGTCGGCCGTCATCTCGGCCGCAAACCCGATTGGAAAAAAGCCCTGGTTCGACTGGCACCGGGTGAGGCGATCGAAAACCTCTAACCGGACCTGATCAGAGACCAGTAAGGGAGACCATCACATGGCTATCAAAACCTGCACCCCCACTTCGGCCGGAAGGCGCCATCAGACCTACGATACCTTCACGGGTCTGACCGCGGAGAAACCGGTCCGCGGACTGGTGAAGCCGCTGCCTAAGAGCGGCGGCCGGAACGCCTACGGGCGGGTCACCAGCCGGCACCGGGGCGGGGGGCATAAACGGCTCTATCGGATTCTGGATTTCAAACGGGACAAGCTGGATATACCGGCCCGGGTCGCCCGGATCGAGTACGACCCCAATCGCAGCACCCGGATCGCCCTGTTGAACTATGTGGACGGGGAAAAACGTTATATCCTGGCCCCCGATCAGTTAAAGGTCGGCGATATGGTCATCAGCAGCCTCCAGGCCGATATCAAACCGGGCAACACGCTGCCCCTGGCCAATATCCCGCTGGGCACCCAGATCCACAATATCGAACTTCACCCCGGACGGGGTGGCCAAATGGCCCGGAGCGCCGGGACCTATGCCCAGTTGATGGCCAAAGAAGGAAAATACGCCCAGCTCAAAATGCCTTCCGGTGAAGTGCGCAAGGTTTTGGTGACCTGCCGGGCCACCATCGGCCAGAACGGCAACCTGGAACACGAAAACATCACCATCGGCAAGGCCGGCCGGGCCCGCTGGCTGGGCCAGCGACCCCGGGTTCGCGGGGTGGCCATGAACCCGGTGGATCATCCCCACGGCGGCGGCGAGGGGAAAAGCTCAGGGGGCCGGCATCCGGTGACCCCCTGGGGAGTGCCTACCAAGGGCTATAAAACCCGCAAGAATAAATCCAGCGATCCACTGATTGTCAAGCGAAGGAAAACCAAGGGTTAAGCAAAGGGGGAAAGCGTGGCGCGTTCATTAAAAAAAGGACCATTTGTCGATGATCACCTCCTGCGCAAGGCGAACGAGGCCCAGGAAAACCAGAGCCGCAAGGTCATCAAAACCTGGTCTCGCCGCTCGACGGTCCTCCCGGAATTCGTCGGCCTGACCTTTGCCGTGCACAACGGCAAAAAATTCATTCCGGTGTTTGTCACCGAAAACATGGTCGGCCATAAGTTAGGGGAATTTGCTCCGACCCGGATTTTTTATTCCCACGCGGGGGATAAAAAAACGGCCGTCAAGGGCAAAGGGAAATAGGAAGGCGGCAGGACATGGAGACCAAAGCGCAAGCCAAGTTTATACGGATCGCCCCGCAAAAAGTGCAGGTGATCATTCCGGCCATCAAAGGCCGCAAGGTGGAGGAGGCCATCGCCTTGCTCCGCTTCCTCCCGCGCAAGGGGGCCCGGATCCTTTATCAGGTGTTGCATTCGGCCGTGGCCAATGCCGGACAGAACAAGGTGGATATCGACACCCTGTACGTCAAAAAAATCATGGTGGACCAAGGCCCGACCATGAAACGCTGGATGCCCAGGGCCATGGGGCGGGCGACGCCGATCCTGAAGCGGACCAGCCATATTACCGTGATTTTAGAGGCCAGGTAAGGACAAGGAGGATAGGTTGGGACAGAAAGTTCACCCGATTGGGTTCCGTTTGGGGTACAATAAGGTCTGGAATTCCCGCTGGTTTGCTGATAGAGACTTTCCTCGTTTTATCCAGGAAGACAAGTTTCTGCGGGATTTTTTGAAAAAAAAGCTCTATGAATCCGGTATCGCCCGAATCGATATTGAACGGGCCGCCAGTAAAGCCAAGATTATTATTTATACGGCCCGCCCCGGCATTGTCATCGGCAAAAAAGGGGCCCAGATCGAAGCCCTGAAAAAGGAGCTAGAAAAGCATATTCACCACGAAGTGATCATCGATATCCAGGAAGTGCGGAAACCGGAGACCGATGCCCAGTTGGTGGCCGAAAATGTGGCCCAGCAACTGGAACGGCGGGTGGCCTTCCGGCGCGCCATGAAAAAGGCCGTCAATTCCGCCCTGAAATTCGGCTCCAAGGGCATTAAGATTACCTGTGCCGGCCGTCTGGGCGGAGCGGAAATGGCCCGGACCGAGTGGTACCGGGAAGGGCGGGTACCTTTACATACCCTGCGGGCCGATATCGATTACGGCTTCGCCGAGGCCTCCACTACCTATGGCATCATCGGAGTCAAAGTGATTATTTTTAAAGGGGAAAGCCTGCCGGAAAAAGGGGTAGTCATCCCGTAAAAGGAACCGTCGATTATGCTCAGTCCCAAAAAAGTCAAATATCGGAAACAAATGAAGGGGCGGATGCGGGGCCTCGCTTACCGGGGTTCGGATTTGGCCTTCGGAGATTACGGACTCCAGGCCCTGGAATGCGGTCGCTTAACGGCCCAACAGATCGAGGCCGCCCGGATCGCCATGACCCGGTCCATCAAGCGGGGGGGCAAAATCTGGATTCGGATTTTTCCCGATAAACCCATCACCAAACAGCCGGCTGAAACCCGCATGGGCAAAGGCAAGGGGGCGCCCGAGGGTTGGGTGGCGGTGATCCGTCCCGGCCGGATGATTTACGAGATGGAAGGAATTTCCCCGGAGACCGCGGCCGAAGCCCTGCGTCTGGCCGCCCATAAACTACCCATCCGTACCAAGATCGTTTTCAGGAGTCAAGTGTGAAGGCCAAGGATTTGAGAGACTTAACGTTGGAAGAGCTGCGGGGCAAGGAGCAGGAAACCCAGGAGACCTTGTTTAATCTCCGTTTCCAACAGGCCACCGGGCTGCTGGAAAACAGCATGCGCCTTTCCACCACCAAAAAAGACCTGGCCCGGATCAAAACCATCATCGGGCAAAAAACACCGGGCCGACAGGCCTGAACAGAGGCGGGATCATGAAAACCAGAGGCAATCGCAAATCCATTTCCGGCACGGTGGTTTCCAACAAAATGGAGAAAACCGTGGTGGTGGCGGTGGAGAGACTGGTCCGCCACCCCGTATATCAGAAGTATATTCAGCGCAAGTCCAAGTACCTGGCCCACGACGAAGGGAATCAGTGCCAGATCGGGGATCGGGTGCTACTCCAGGAAACCAGGCCGCTCAGCAAAATGAAACGCTTCTCGGTCAGTAAGATTTTGGAAAAAACGCAGTAGCGAGCAGGAACAACCTATGATCCAGACACAGACCCAGCTAGAAGTAGCCGATAATTCAGGAGCCAAGAAGCTTTTTTGCATCCGGGTGCTCGGCGGCACCCGGCGTCGCTATGCCCGCGTGGGGGACGTTATCGTGGTCTCGGTAAAAGAGGCTATCCCCAACGCCAAGGTAAAAAAAGGGGATGTGGTCAAGGCCGTGGTGGTCCGGACCAAAAAGGAAATTTCCCGTCCCGATGGATCCTATATTAAATTCGACGATAATTCGGCCGTGCTGATCAATCAGCAGCGGGAACCGATCGGGACCCGTATTTTCGGGCCGGTAGCCCGCGAACTACGGGCCAAGAATTTTATGAAGATCATTTCCCTGGCCCCGGAAGTTTTATAGGGTGCAGCCAGTTGCAGCTAGATGAGAGGACGGATGGCATGAAGGGGCACAAGATCGGGCTCAAAAAAAATGACAAGGTCATGGTCATTGCCGGCAAGGAAAAAGGGAAAGTGGGGAAGATACTGAAAGTCCTGCCGGAAAAAAACCGGGTCATCGTAGAAAAAGTCAATTATATCAAACGGCATTCCCGGCCGGGGGGCAAAGTCAGCAAGGGGGGGATTATTGAGAAGGAAGCCCCCATCCAGGTGTCCAACCTGATGCTTATTTGCGGCAAGTGCACCGATCCCGTCCGGGTTGGGCATAAACAGTTGGAAGACGGAACCTCGGTGCGGGTCTGCAAAAAATGCGGAGAGGTTCTGGAGAATAAATAACCGGAAGGATCGGGTCTCATGTCCAGGTTACAGCAGATCTATCAGGAAGAATTGCGGCCTCGGCTGCAGGAACAGTTTCATTATAAAAACACAATGGAAATCCCTCGGGTGGAAAAGATTGTCCTGAATATCGGATTGGGGGAGGCCATTCAAAACGTTAAAATTCTGGATACCGCCTCGGAGGAATTGGCCGCCATCGCCGGGCAAAATCCGGTGATCACCCGGGCCAAAAAGTCCATTGCCTCCTTTAAATTGCGGGAAAACATGCCCATCGGTTGCATGGTCACCCTGCGGCGGGACCGCATGTACGATTTCCTCGACAAACTGGTGCAGATCGCTCTGCCCCGGGTACGGGATTTTCGGGGCGTCTCCCCCAAATCCTTCGACGGCCGGGGAAATTACACCTTGGGTATCCGGGAGCATATCATTTTTCCGGAAATCAATTATGACAAAATCGACAAGATCAAGGGATTGAATATTACGATTGTAACCACGGCCCGGACCGATGAGGAGAGCCGGTATCTGCTGCGTCTGCTGGGGATGCCTTTTCGCAATTAGCGTCCGGGGGCCGGAGGAGCACCGGGTTCCGCCCCCACATTTACGGGAAAAAGGAGGAAGTTTCATTGGCGAAAAAATCCTTGATGTTAAAAGCCCAGCGCGCACCCAAGTTTAAAGTGCGCGCCTATCATCGCTGCCCTTTCTGCGGACGCCCCCGGGCCTTTATTCGGAAATTCGGCATCTGCCGGATCTGTTTCCGAAACATGGCCCTCAAAGGCCACCTTCCCGGTGTCGTTAAGTCCAGTTGGTAACAGAGAGTAAAAGGAGCTAGAAAAATGGGTATGACCGACCCAGTCGCTGATATGCTGACGCGTATCCGGAACGGCAGCGGCGCCAAATTTGCCAAAGTCGATATTCCTTCGTCGAAGCTGAAGGTGCAGATTGCGCGCATTCTGAAAGATGAAGGTTACGTAAAAAATTTTAAAGTGATGAAGGACAACCGCCAGGGGATTTTACGCATCTATCTTAAATATGATGATAAAAATCAGGAAATCATCCAGCGGGTTTTCCGGGTCAGCCGGCCCAGCCGCCGGGTCTATACCGGGAAAGACGCCATTCCCAAGGTCTTAAACGGCCTGGGGATCTCCATCCTATCCACGTCCAAAGGATTACTGACCGACCGGGAAGCCCGGAGGCAAGGCGTGGGCGGTGAAATCCTGTGTTCCCTCTGGTAGCGTCGGTCCAGAATTAGAGGAGGAAAACATATGTCCCGGGTTGGAAAAAAGCCCATCCCGTTACCCCGGCAGGTTACGGTAACGTTACAACCCGGCGAGGTAACCGTTCAGGGCCCCAAGGGTATTCTGAGCTGCCCGGTTCCTCCGGAACTGGAGGTGGCCGTCCACGACGAGCAGTTGACGGTTAAGGCCCTCGCCGAGAACAATAAAATCAAGGCCCGCTTCGGCCTGACCCGGGCTTTGCTGGCCAACATGGTCCAGGGGGTCCACGAAGGATTTGAGCGGATACTGGAAATCCAGGGGATCGGCTATAAGGCCGAACTTCAGGGAGACCATTTGGTGCTGAACCTGGGGTATTCCCATCAGGTGAATTTTGCCTTACCGGAAGGAATCACCGCCGTGGTGGAAAAACAAAACCGGATTCTGATCCGCGGCATCGACCGGGATCTGCTGGGCCTGACTGCGGCCCGGCTCCGGAAATTCCGGCCGCCGGAACCCTATAAAGGGAAAGGCATCCGCTATACGGAAGAAACCGTCCGACGCAAAGTCGGCAAGACCGGCTCCAAATAGGGGAACAGCGAAAGATGGAGACATTAAGCAAGAAGAAAAACGCTCATTTGAAACGAAAAAAACGGGTGCGCAAAAAAATCCAAGGCCTGGAGAACCGGCCCCGGATGTCGGTTTTCCGCAGTGCCAGCCATATTTATGCCCAGATTATCGTGGACACCAGCGGCCGAACGCTGGTTCAGGTTTCGAGCCTGAGTCCGGAACTGAAGGGCCCAAAGGCGGCCAACAAGGTGGAAATGGCCAAACGAGTGGGGGCGCTAGCTGCCCAGAAAGCCCTGGCCCAGGGCATTTCGCAAGTGGTTTTCGACCGCAACGGATTTTTATATCACGGACGGATCAAGGCTGTATCCGATGGCGCCCGTGAGGGTGGATTGATATTTTAGGGGGAGGGACCTTTGGTAGATCTTAATCGGGACGATAAACAGCTTATCAACAAGGTGGTCCATATCAGTCGGGTGGCCAAAGTGGTTAAGGGCGGTCGACGGTTCAGCTTCAGCGCTCTGGCGGTGGTCGGAGACGGAAATGGGAAAGTCGGCAGCGGTTTGGGAAAAGCTAACGAAGTCCCCGAGGCCATCCGCAAGGCCATGGAAAAAGCCAAACGGGACATGCGGGAGTTCCCGCTGGTGGAACAGACCATTCCCCATGAGGTGATCGGCCGGTTCGGCGCCGGCCGGGTGCTTTTGAAACCAGCCTCCAAAGGCACCGGTATCATCGCCGGCGGGGCTGTGCGGGCCGTCATGGAAGCGGGCGGCGTCCAGAACATCCTGACCAAGTGCCTGGGCTCCCACAATCCCCATAACGTGATCAAGGCCACTTTGGAAGGCCTTAAGAATCTATACGACACCGAAATCATCGCCATGAAACGGGGCAAAACCCCGGCGGAAATCAGGTAGGCCAAACATGAGTGTAAAAATGATCCGGATAACGCTGCGGCACAGCGGGATCGGGCGCCCGCCCAAACATCGGCGCACCTTGGCCAGTATGGGGCTGCGCAAGATCAACCAGACCATCATCCGCCAGGACACCCCGGAAATGCGGGGTATGATACGACAGATCTCCCACCTAGTGGAAGTGCAGGAATAGAAACGGAGCAACCGATGGCAGCGGAACAGCAGGGGACTTTGATCGGACTGGGCCATTTGGCCCCGGCCCCGGGGTCCAGGAAAAAGCGGAAACGGATTGGCCGGGGCCCGGGATCGGGCCACGGGAAAACGGCCACCCGCGGGAGTAAAGGACAGAAATCGCGGTCCGGCGCCAAGTTGGGCGTGGGTTTCGAGGGTGGGCAGATGCCGCTCCAACGGCGCGTGCCCAAGAGGGGCTTCCAGCCCTTGGATCGCCGGGAGTGGGCGCTGCTCAATATCCGCGACCTGAAGTCCTTTGCCGGCGGCGCCAAGGTGGATCTGCCGGCCTTGTTGCAGGAAGGTATCGTCCGCCGTCTGAAGGATGGGGTGAAGCTGTTGGGGCAGGGAGAAATTCAAGTTCCCCTGTTCATCAAGGTCAACAAATGCAGCCAGGGCGCCCGGCAGAAAATTGAAGCCGCCGGAGGTACGGTCGAGGAGATTTAAGTGCTGACCGGTTTTCAAAACATCACCAAGATCCCGGAACTGAAAAAGAAAATTTGGTTTACCCTGGCCATGCTGGCGGTTTACCGGGTGGGGGTCCATATCCCCACGCCGGGAATCGACGCGGTCGCGTTGGCCGCCTTTTTCAAGCGGGCCCAAGGGACCCTCTTCGGTCTGTTCGACATGTTTTCCGGCGGAGCCCTGGAAAACATGTCGGTTTTCGCCCTGGGGATCATGCCCTATATCAGCGCCTCCATCATCCTGGACCTGCTGACGGTGGTCATCCCCTATCTGGATAAACTGAAAAAGGAAGGCGACGCCGGGCGCAAGAAGATCACCCAG
>JACRCK010000343.1 GCA_016219065.1 Deltaproteobacteria bacterium | reverse complement strand
CGGTGGAACGGCTCATGGGT
Organism: Deltaproteobacteria bacterium; assembly: GCA_016219065.1. Taxonomy (GTDB): domain Bacteria; phylum Desulfobacterota; class RBG-13-43-22; order RBG-13-43-22; family RBG-13-43-22; genus JACRCK01. The sequence continues at coordinate 3,919 of JACRCK010000343.1, read as the reverse complement.
TAACTCCTTTTCCCAACCGGGCGAAGACTTCCTGCTCCAGATCCTCAAAAAACATGGCCCGGCCCATTTCGCCCCGCAGGCGCCGGGCCTCCCGGATCCCCATGGCGCCCATGACTTCCAGCAACTGGTTGTGCCAGCCGGCGATGAGATTGCGGATACGGGCTTCCCCCCGGGGGGGGTACATCTGGTCGATGGTGACCGGGCAGGGGATACCGGCGGCGCAGCGCCGGCAAACCCGGCATTCCAGGGCGATCAGCAACGGGATATCCACAGTAACCGCGTCGGCCCCGCAGAGGATCAGCTTGGCCATGTGTTCGGCCATGGCTACCCCGCCTCCGGCCAGGATGGTGATCTGGTCACGAACGCCGAAGCGGACCAGGTGCAAGTGGATGACTTTCAGCCGGTCTTTGATGGTCAGCGCTTCCGGGCCCTGTTCCCGGCCGAATTCATCGGCCGTGAAATGGAGGATCTCCAGGCCGTCCTGGGTCAGTTCCAGAGCCCGCTCGGCCGCGCCGGCGTTTAATGGCAGCCGCACGGCCACCAGTAGGTCGGGCCGGAGGTCCTTCAGCCGCCGGCACCGCTCCAGGACCCGGGGCCCGTCCGGAATTTCGATGATCCGCAGTTTCGACAGCACTTCGGGATCCAGGTCGGCCGGATCGCCGGTCAGGTAGAGCAGGACGTGGGCGGCGTATTTTTTTAAGCTGGGATTCCAGTCCTGCTGGGTGATGACCGCCAGGGTGTCCAGTCCCCGGGCGCTGCGCAGCAGGGCGTGGTTGAGGCGATCGCGGGGCGGGGACCAGGGCAGCAGATCGAAAATGATCGGCAGGGGGATCTCGACCAGGGGGAAGGGCGTGGTGAGCAAATTCCCCTGGTCGTCGAATTCCAGGGACTTATGCTTCCGCCCCAGATCCACCGCCGTGCTGATGTATTCCCGGCCGTGAATGCCGTCCCGGGTAGGCCGGACGATCTCCGACATATCGGTCCACATGGCGTCGAAGCCCGGTCCGGAAAAAGGCCCTCCGTATCCGGCGCCGGAAACGGGGATCCGTCCGGTCTCGGCCTGGTACCAAAGTTTGGAAATGATCTCCGGGGTCCAATAGGCGTCGCCCAGCTTTTTATATTCCGGATTGAGCGCCTTGTGGATCAGCCGGTTGGGACAGTTCTGGACGCAGCGGAAGCAGTCCTTGCAGAGGCTGTCCAGGGAGTCCAGCATGAGCCGGGAATCCAGATTCCGTTTGTCATAGACGCCGTACACGCAATCCCGCTTCACACAGCGGGGGCATTTCAGGCAGCCTTCTTCCCAGGCGATGACCCCGGACCGGGTGATGGTGGGGTAGCGGTTGGGAACGTTGGCCGTTTCAATATGATACTTGGCGGGCATAATCCTTCCTCTAAAAAGTCGGCCGCGGGAGCAGGCCGGCCCCGGCCACGATCTCGGGCACGACCTCTTCCCATTCGATGGCCATGATATGGACCCCGTGGACTCCTCTCATTTCCTTCAGGGTCTGGATGGTTTCGATGCTGATGTTCAGGCCTTCCCGGCGCTGTTCCTTGGCCGGCACGCCTTTTAGACGGCGGATGACCTCCTCGGGGATGTCCATACCGGCCACCTGTCTGTTCATGTATTCGGCCATGCGGGCCGACTTCAGGGGAGTGAGGCCGCCCAGGATATAGACCTGCTGGTCGAGGCCCCGGTCCCGGACTTGTTCCATCCATTCAGAAAAACGGGTTAGATTGTAGATACACTGGGTCTGGATGAATTCCGCCCCGGCCCGGACCTTTTTAGCCAGGCGCAGCACGCGGTAGAAAAAAGGATCGGCGAAGGGGTTGGCCGCCGCGCCGATGAAGAGGTCTGGCGGCCGGGTCAAGGGTTCGCCGCCCAGCACCTGGCCTTCATCGCGCATCCGGCGCACGGTCTGGATCAATTGAATGGAGTCCAGGTCGTAGACTCCCCGGGCCTGGGGCTGGTTGCCGAAAGACTGGTGATCGCCGCTCAGGCAGAGGATATTACGGATGCCCAGGGCGGAGGCGCCCAGAATATCGGACTGGAGGGCGATGCGGTTGCGGTCCCGCACCACCAGCTGCAGCACGGGGTCCAGGCCGGCCTGGCGCAGCAGGGCGCAGGCCGCCAGGCTGGAGAGGCGGACGACCCCGGTCTGGTTGTCGGTCACGTTGACGCTGTCTACGGCTTCTTTCAGCCAGCCGCCTTTTTTTAAAACGATTTCCGGATCGGCGCCCTTCGGGGGGCCGCATTCCGCGGTGACGGCGAACTGATTCGTGGACAGGACTTTTTTTAACCGGCTTTCCGTTTTCAATTTCTTTGATCCTCCCGGGTGATTTTTCTTGGTCCCTTCCCCTGCTGGCAGGACCAGTCGGCCGGCGGATAGACCGCTTCCAACTGGTCCAGCCGCCCCGTGCGTTCGAGGGCTTCGATGATCAACTGCCAGGCGCAGGGGGTTTCCGGATCCACTTCACAGCGCCCGTCCTGGGACCCGCCGCAAGGGCCGTTGAAGAGCTGCTTGGCACAGCGGGTGATGGGGCAGATGTCCCCGAAAAGATGGAGCCGGCAGTCACCGCAGCCTCGGCAGTTCTCCAGCCACAGCCCGGCCTCCTTAGTCTGGCCCAGGAAGGTGGTGTTCAGGGCCGGCAAGATGGGCAGCCCGGGAAAGACCTCGGCCACGGCCTGAACCCCGGCCCCGCAGGCCAGGGAAAGGACGGCGTCATACTGGTCGGCCAGGGCGGTCAATTGATCGATGAATTCATAGACGCATTGCCTTTCCAGCGTGATTTCCCGGGTCTCCAGCTCTCGGCCGGCCATGCGGGCTTCCATGCGCAAGGCGGAGGCCAGCAGACCCGTCTCTTTCTCGCCGCCGGCGGCACACTCGGCCACACAGCTTCCGCAGCCGGCGACCAGGATCTTCCGGTAAGGGGAAATCATGGCGACGATTTCCTCGATCGGTTTTCGTTCGGCAGTAATCATGGCTAAACTCCTGTTTTTGGTTCCCCCGGGCCGCTGGGCGGACCCGGGAAGCGTTGCCTTAAAGGCGCCGCAGCAGCGATTGGCCCTTCTGCGGGGCGCGGTCCAACAGTTCGCGGATCAGGAAATCGATCCGTCGGGGTAAGGGAGGGAGGGCTACCTCCAGGATCAGGCGCTCCGGGTCCAGGCCGATTTCCTCGATCAGCTTCCGGGCGAACGCGACCCGTTTCCAGGCCCGTTCGTTTCCCTGCTGATAACGGCAGGCCCTTTCCGGGCAGGTGATCAGGTAAACCAGGTCCGCACCGGATTCGAAGGCCCTGAGGAAATGCAACGGTTCGATGCGGCCGCTGCAGGGTAGGGGAAAAAACTTGATTCGCGGCCCCAATTCCTTTTCCAGCACCCGGCGGTTGGCGTCCTGGTCCGGATCGATTTGCTGACAGAAGAAAAAATAAATCTGCAGGTCGTTATTGTTAGCACTCATTAAATGATCCCTAGTTTAATTATTTTTACTGAAAAAAAAGCCCCTTTCGGCAATTTAAGCCAAAACTTCCAACCTATAAAAAATATAAAATTTTTGCAAACAAATTCGAATCAGAACTTAAGATCCGCGGCCCGGTTCCGGCTTTTGAGGATGGAACCTTTTTTAGATTCTTACAGCCCTTGTTCTGAAAATTTGTCTCTAACAAGGACTGTAAGAATCTAAAAAAAAACAATGTTCTCTGGGGTCCTTGTTCAACGGTTTTTCCAACCAAAAAATATCAAATTTTTTTGGTTAGGGATTATAACAGGGGCAGATATTTGTCAATTTCATACCGGCTCACATGAGTCCGGTAGCGGTCCCATTCGATCTCCTTGTTTTCGATGAATTTGTGGAAAATGTGATCCCCCAGGGCCTCCCGGACCAAGGCGCTCTTCTTCACTTCCTCCAGGGCGGCGTAGAGG
>JACRCK010000345.1 GCA_016219065.1 Deltaproteobacteria bacterium | reverse complement strand
TGAGAAATTTCCGGCGGAACTGCGGCAGCGCATGTATGACTATCTCAAAGAAAAGCACGCCTCCGAATGGAAATCCGGAAAAACGGAAGAGCAATTCCTGTACAGCACCCGCAAAAAGGGTCTGGGCCCCTTCAAGGCCGATCTCTGGAACCTGCCGGAAGAAATCCGGGCACCTTTGCGGGCCACGCTGGAAGAAAAGTTCGGGTTCCTGTTTGATCAGCTTCAGGTGGCCAATACCCTGGAACTGGTCAAGAAGTACGTTCCTCCGATGGAAGTGAAAAAGGGTCTGGAGGATTTTGGAGTGAAGAAGGACGAAGGGGAGGATGTGTCCGATCTGGCGGATTGAACAGACGCATGGGGTACGCGGGAACCTTAAAATAAAGACGAACGTCCAACATTGAATGTGGAAGAAATTTTTAAGGGCGACCGGCCGGTCGCCCTTATGCGTTCAGGCCGGCCGGAAGAGAGGGACCGTCCGGTAAATGCTGCTTTTGGATCTTGCCCATGGCGTTGCGGGGCAGGGCCGGCAGGAGGGTGACTTTTTTGGGGCACTTGTACGGGGCCAGGTGCCGGCGGCAATGGGCGAGGCAGTCTTCCGGCGTCAATACGGCCCCAGGTCTTAACACCACGGCCGCCAGGACCTTTTCCCCCAGGTCCTCGTCGGGACGGCCGTATACCGCCGCCTCCAGGACTTCTTCCCGGGTCTCCAGAACGTTCTCCACTTCCTTGGGATAGACGTTCAAGCCGCCGGAGATGATCAGCTCTTTGGCCCTCCCCACCAAAAACAGACGTCCGCCATCACCCGGATCCCGATAACCCAGGTCTCCGGATTTGAACCACCCGTCCCGGAAGGCTTCCGCGGTTTTTTCGGCCTGCCGCCAGTAACCTTTAAAGAGGGTGTTCCCCCGAATCCGGACCTCCCCCACCTCCCCCGATCGGACGTCGCGGCCTGCGGCGTCGACGATCCGGATTTGCACCCCGGCCAGGGGGTAGCCCACACTCCCGGCCTTTCGTCTTTCCGGGTCAAAAGGATTGGAGGCGATCATCCCGGCCTCGGTCATGCCGTAGCGCTCGAGGATGGTGTGGCCGGTCTGCTCCCGGAAGCGCTGGAACAGCACTTCCGAAAGGGGGGCCGAACCGGAGACGAAGAGGCGCAGGCTTTTCAATTCCGGTTTCCGGGACAGGCCGCCCCAAGCCTGGCTCAGCCGCTGGTACATGGTGGGAACGCCCATGAAGACCGTGCAGGATTCCCGCTCAATGGTTTTCCAGACCTCTTGGGGATCGAAACGGTCCAGCAGGATCAGGGTGCCCCCGGCCAGCAGGCAGCCGTGCAGGGCCACTACCAGCCCGTGAATGTGAAACAGGGGCAGGGCATGGAGCAACACGTCTTTTTCGGACCAATGCCAGGCCTGGTGCAGGGCCTGCAGGTTATGGATCAGGTTGCCGTGGGTGATCATGGCCCCCTTGGACCGGCCGGTGGTACCGGAGGTGTAGCACAGCAGGGCCAGGTCCTCTTCCCGGGTGGGGTAAGGGAGGTCCGCCGCCGTGGCGGTTTGCTGCAATAGACGTCGATAAGAAAGGCAGTTGGGACATTCCCCGTCGATCGACAGCACCGGGACATCCGGAAACCCGATCAGGGCGTTTTTCAATTCGTCGTATTTTTCCTGATCGGTGATCAGCAGATTGGTTTCGGAGTCGAACAGAAAATAAGCGATCTCTTCCGGTCGATAACCGGGATTGAGGGGCAAGACCACGGCCCCCAGGGCCAGGACCGCCAGATGCAGTTCAATGAACTCCAGTCCCTTGGGCAGCAGGAGGGCCACCCGGTCGCCATTGGAGATCCCCAGGGATCCCAAAACGCCGGCAGCGGCCCGGGTTTTTTGCAGCAGGCCGAAATAGGAAAGGTCCTCCAGATGGTAACGAACGGCAATTTTATCGCCGGCAGCGGCTTTATTTTCCAGCAGCGTTTGGGTTAGATTCATAGGATCCTACTGCTTGACCAGTTCCACCCTTCTATTTTTCGCCCGCCCGGCCTCCTGGTCGTTGGGCGCGAGCGGGGCCAGGGGGCCAACCCCCTTGGCGACCAGGCGCCGGCCATCGATCCCGAAACGCTGGGCCAGGGTCTGGGCCACGGCCTCGGCCCGCCGCTGCGACAGTTCGAGGTTATAAGCCAAGACCCCCTGGTTGTCTGTATGGCCCACGATATAGACCTTCAGGCCGGGTTGGGCCTGGAGCAAACGGTCCATTTCTTTCAGCGTAGGCTCCGACCCGGTCTTGATTTCGGCCTTATCGGTATCGAAATAAATACCGTACACGGCCACATGGCCGGCCGCCTGCAGGTCTTTGGCCAGGGAATCCGCCGATACCGTTACCTTTCCGGTTTCCAGGGGTTTGGTTTCCACAATTTCCAACAGAGTTACGGGGTGATTGAAGGTTTCCTTGAAATTATTGATCCCGCAGACGGCCACATACAGGGAGACATAGAGGTCACCTTCGGGTCGGGAGGCCTTGGCTGCCTGAAAGCGCTGATCCTTGGGGAACTCCAGGGCATACTCGCTGATCTGTCCGCTGTTCTTGAGACGGCGGTCCAGGTTGTAGAGGACGGCGTTGAAGCGCTCGCCGCAGGACTGCTGGGCGCAGGTGAAGAGGGTTTCAAACCCGGCTTTGGTCAGCGACTGTTGATAATTGGACAGGACTTCCAGCGTGGACCGTCCTTCCGGAGAGGCATATAAAATTCGGGTTACCTTTCCTTCCAGGGTTTGGCGCTTGGCAACGGCAGGGGCGCTGGTCTTGGGATCGGATAATTGGCGGCCCAGCAACAGGGGGTAAGCGTCGAAATCACGGATGTCATAGCCGAGAATGGTGGATCCGGCATACCGCGAAATAAGCGGATGGTCCCGGCTTCCAGAGACATCCGTTCCTTGAGGCCAACAGGGGCGGGCAGATAAAATAAGAAAAACCGAAAATGACCAGATCCAAAAAGATTTTGTTATCATGGGCCGGCTGCTCTATTATTCGCTAAGGTGGACCAATTCGGTTCAGTTATATGCCAATGGAATGAATTGTTCCAGCAGTCAAAATCTGCTTAAGAATGAATATAAAATTATTTGTTTCTTCGCCCTCTGGGGTGGGTGGCTACAACGCCGCCTAACGGAGGTCATTTTACCGGGTTTAGCGGAAGGTTCAAGAAAATACTTGGGGGAATGGCAAGACCTGTATTAAAATGGGTCTATATGAATTCGCCAGGGAAAATAATCGAAATCCCCGATCTCCGGGATCGCGTCCGGATCTTTCGCAGCCGGGAGCAGGCCGGTCGGCTGCTGGCGGGGCTGCTGGAAAATTTCCGGGGAACCGCAACCCTGATTCTGGGCATTCCCTCCGGCGGCATCCCGGTGGCCGTGGCGCTGGCGGAAGAGCTTCAACTGCCCCTGGAGGCGGCGGTGGTCAGCAAGATCACCCTGCCCTGGAACACCGAGGCCGGGTACGGCGCCGTGGCCTTCGACGGAACGGTCCGTTTGAACGAAGAACTGCTGCCCCAACTGCGCTTGACGGAGAAGCAACTGGCGGAGGGCTTGGAACAAACCAAAGACAAAGTGGCGCGGCGGGTGCGGAAATTCCGAGGCGACCGGTCCTGGCCGGACTTGAGCGGCCGAACAGCCGTCCTGGTGGACGACGGTCTGGCTTCGGGTTTTACCATGCTGGTGGCCGTGGAAGCGGTCTCCCGTTTAAAGGCCCAAAAGATTTTGGTGGCCGTTCCCACCGGGAGCACCGACCGACTGCGCAAGGTCGCCCGCGAGGTGGATGCCCTCTACTGCGCCAATATCCGCGAAGGTTGGGGTTTCTCCGTGGCCGAGGCCTACCAGCGCTGGTTCGATCTGGAAGAAGAAGAGGCCGTGCGGATGGTCCGGGATTATCAGCAAAAATTTCAGCCGCGGGGGGCGCCGGGTACGGTGGTTAAAAAAACAGATTGAAAACTGAAAAAAACACCAGCCGGTCCAGTCATCGAGTAGCCAGTTATTATCCAATCCACTAAAATCCAGACCTTGGTTCCGGGAACCAAGGGGAGTTGCACCCCCACGGCCCAGCGCTGGTCCCGGACAAGTCCGAGCCCCGGCCACGAGCGGCCTGTTTCATCCCGGGAAACATCGGCCTGGTGGTTAGACTGTGGTGCCGGTTTCCCGGCCAGCCGGCTGACCGGCCTCCATCTCCGGTACCTTTCCCCTTCAGGTCAATCGGAATCAATTGACAGGATCTTTTAAAACGACTTAGAATTGCCCTCACCATTCTAAAGAACCATCCCAAAACAGAGGAACCCCCTATGCCCGAAGATCTTCAATGCCGAGCGGAACAAAAAACCAGCCCCCTGTCGGGTCTCAGGTCAACATTAGGCAACCTGGCCGAAGACATTCAGCGTCATATCGTTACTACCCTGGGTAATGAGATTTACGGGCAGAGCCATTACCGGTATTTCAACGGCTTGGCTTACAGCATCCGCGACCGGCTGATCCGGGCCTGGCTCAACACCCAGCGCGATTATTATGACGGTCTGGTCAAGCGGGTCTACTACCTCTCGCTCGAATTCCTCCCCGGTCGTTTTCTGATGAACTACCTGACCAGCATGGGTCTGGAGCAGGGCTGCCGGGGGGTGCTCGAAAAACTCGGCTTGGCCCTGGAGGACCTGGAAGAGGTGGAATGGGACGCCGGGCTCGGAAACGGCGGCCTGGGGCGGCTGGCCTCCTGCTACCTGGATTCCCTGGCCAGCCTGAAGATCCCCGGTTACGGGTACGGCATCATGTATGATTACGGCATTTTCTACCAGAACATCGTTAACGGTTACCAGGAGGAGAGCTGCGACAACTGGCGCCGCCGGGGCAACCCCTGGGAGATCGTCCGGCGGGAGCACCTGTATGAAATCAACTTCTACGGTCGGAGCGAGGCCTACCGGGATGCCGCGGGCGTGCCGCACTACCGCTGGATGGATACCGAGAGGATCATGGCCGTACCCTGCGATATCCTGATCCCCGGGTACGGCGGCGACCATGTGACCAATATGCGGTTGTGGGCTGCCCAATCGAGCCGCGACTTTAACCTGACCGTCTTTAACCGGGGGGATTACGCCGGGGCCATGCACGACAAGGTCATGAGTGAGAACATCTCCAAGGTGCTTTATCCCAACGACCAGGCCGAGCCGGGGAAGGAACTGCGCTTGAAGCAGCAGTATTTTCTGGTGGCCGCCACCTTCCAGGACATCCTGCGGCGCCACAAGAAGCAGCACGGGACCCTGGCCGGGTTCGCCGACCAGGTCGCCGTCCAATTAAACGATACCCACCCGGCCATCGCCATCGCCGAACTGATGCGGCTTTTGCTGGACGTGGAATTGCTGCCCTGGGAACAGGCCTGGGAACTCTGCACCCGGACTTTTGCCTACACCAACCACACCGTGCTGCCCGAGGCCCTGGAGACCTGGCCGGTGGAATTGATCGGGCGTCTTCTGCCTCGGCATCTGGAGATCATTTACGAGATCAATCACCGCTTCCTGAAAGAGGTGGAGGCCCGGTATCCGGGCGACGGGGAACGCCGGCAGCGCATGTCCATCATTTCCGAGGGAGGGGAGCGGCGGGTGCGGATGGCCCACCTGGCCATCGTGGGCAGCCATTCGGTCAACGGCGTGGCCGCCCTGCATACCCAAATCCTGCAGGCCAACCTGTTTCGAGACTTTCACCAATTCTATCCGGGCAAGTTCAAAAATATTACCAACGGCATCACTCCCCGCCGCTGGCTCCTGCAGGCCAACCCGGCGCTCTCGCGGCTCATCACCGAGGCGGTCGGTCCCGACTGGATCTGCGATTTGGACCGGCTCCGGAACCTGATTCCGCTGGCCGACGACCGGACGTTCCGACAGGCCTTCGCCGGGGCCAAGCTGGAAAACAAGAAACGGCTCGCCCGGTACGTGCTGCGCAAGATGGGGCTGGGCATCAATCCCCATACCCTATTCGACTGTCAATTCAAGCGGATGCACGAGTACAAGCGCCAGCTCCTGAACATTTTGCACGTGATCACCTGCTACAATCGCCTCAAAGAGCACCCGGAGGCTCCAGCTACGGCGCGGACGGTGATGATGGGTGGAAAGGCGGCGCCCGGCTATCACCGAGCCAAACTCATCATCAAGCTGTTCAATGCCGTGGCCGAAACGGTCAACCATGATCCGGAAGTAAGAGGCCGGCTGCGGCTGCTCTTTCTCCCCAATTACTGCATCTCCCAGGCCGAGAAGGTGATCCCGGCGGCCGATCTTTCGGAACAGATATCTACGGCGGGTATGGAGGCCTCCGGGACGGGAAATATGAAATTCGCCCTCAACGGCGCGCTGACCATCGGAACCCTGGATGGGGCCAATGTGGAGATCCGGGAAGAGGTCGGCCCCGAAAACTTTTTCCTCTTCGGTCTCCAGGCGGAAGAAGTAGACCAAAAGAGGCGAACAGGTTACCACCCGTTTGAATATTACGAAAGGGATCCGGAACTCAAACGGGCCGTCGATCAGATCGGCTCCGGCCGATTTTCACCCGGGCAGCCGGACCTGTTTGCGCCGATCGTGGAGGCCCTGCTGGGAGGCGGAGACTATTTTATGGTCCTGGCGGACTACCGCAGCTATGTGGATACGCAAGGCCGGGTGGATGACCTTTTCGGAGACCCCGAAGCCTGGACGCGGAAAACCATCCTGAATACAGCCAACATGGGCAAGTTTTCCAGCGACCGGGCCGTGATGGAGTACGCCGGGCAGATCTGGGGGATTCGGCCGTTGGGAAAATAACCCTCGAAGCGGAGGGGTTCAATTTCCTCCAGGGCACTTATTAGATTCTTACAACCATTGTTCTGAGAATTTACCTTATCGTGCGGTACCCGGGAGAGAAAAAAAGATGCCCGCCCAGTCCCGGGCCTGGGCGAAGGCCTCCTTGACCAGCTCGAGGTCCAGAAAAAGATTTTGGGTCAGCGCTTCCAGGGCGGGCCAATTGCCGTCCTCCAGGGCATCCAGCAATTCGAAGAGAGACCGGTACTCGTTGTTGGGATCGTGCCGGAGGGCGGCTTTGAGCTTGGCCTCCAGGGGCAGCAGTTCCACCACCTTCGCCATCGGCAAGCCTAGGATGGAATCCAGCAGGGAAAACAAACCCATGAGGAAGAGGGTATTCGGACTGAAACCCCAATAATCGACCCGGGCGGTCAGCAGCTCGAAGAACCGGCCGCGTTGCAGGGACAGGGCCGCCAATTCCTGGGGGACTTCCTCCTTTCCGGCCAGATCAACGAACAACACGGCGCGCAGCCAGCTTTTCAGCTTGACCCAGCCGAGTATCATGACGGCCTGATCAATCGACTGAATATTGTGCCGGAAACCGAACCAGGCGCTGTTCAGGTACGAGAGGAGCCGGAAACTGACCGAGACGTCGGAGCGGATGGCCTCGCTGAGGACCTTGATGTCCGGATCCTCGGCCTCCAGGAGGCGAAAGAGATTCAACCGGGTTATTTCGCTGGATCCGAGCTGGCGGTCGCGCAGGTACTCCGGCTCTTTAAAAAAGGAGCCCTGAAACAGAGCAAATCCCAGCTCTTTGGTCGCCAGAAACTGTTCCTGGGTCTTGACCCCGTAGGCCAGTTTTCGGGCTGGCTGATGCGCCATCCGGGTTAACAGCCCGGGGTCAGGATTTCCCCTGGAAAGATCAAAGGAGAGGATATCGGCCTGGCGATGAAGGGCCTCCGGAAGGGGGTGTTCGGGCCGAACCTCCAGGGCTATTTGATACCCTTCGCTCCGCAGGGACTGCAGGGCCTCCGCCAGTTCGGGCACCCGGATTTCAACGGAC
>JACRCK010000340.1 GCA_016219065.1 Deltaproteobacteria bacterium | reverse complement strand
GGTTTTTGAATTGGCACGAGACAGACATTATTTCCGGGGAGCAAAAACGGGGGACATCTTCTCCTCAGAACAAACACCAAGGTCAACAAAACTCCGGCCGATTTCAGAAAGTTTTTCGTACGGGAGAAGTAGTTCCGAATTCGATATTCGGCGTTCGAAGTTCCTGTTTGGTTTTATTTTCAATGGAGGACGTTTTGCCTACCCGTTCTTCAGGATCGTCCGACTCTGAAGGTTTTTAAAATCGACTGCGGCGCGATGACCTAAGGGGAGGCCGGCCGGGCTATTCCCTCAAAATCAACGGCAGGAAGACCATTCGCTGCAATTGGACGGTGAACCAGAAACCGGAATAGTTTGTGTAGCGGTTGTTAGAGCAGATCCCGATGGGTGCCGGCTGGCTGAGGGTGGATATCAGGCGGTAGTGGGTCGAGGTGGTGAGTTTTCCCCCGCCGGAGAGGGTATGGGCCTTCAGGATATACCCTTGACTGGACTGGGCCGCCGACCAGGAAGGTTGGCTCAAAAAAAGACCGGCCAGAAGAGCAGTCTGGCATACCCAACCATTCAGCGTGAATGCCCCCATCGATCGTCCCTCCTTATTTCCGCCACCAGTTGTTCAGGCAATAGGCGTTGGCGCACCTGGCCACCTTGAGGGCGCCAGAGGCCTTATAGGAGATGACCGGGCAGCCATCCGCCCCGATGGCGATCGAAGTGTACGCGCCTCCGGTATCGTCCAGGCTATTGAGGGTCGTCACAGAACAGGAGGCATCCTGGCACTTGGCCACTTTAAGAGCGCTATTGGTATTATCATAGTAGGAGATGATCGGGAAGCCGTCCGCTCCGATGGCGATCGAAGTGTACAAGCCCGCGTCCGCAGTATTGTCCAACGTGGTGAGGATCACCGCGGAAATCACGGAACAGGATACGTCCCGGCATTTGGCCACCTTTAAGGCGCTATTGGTGAAATCATAGTAGGAAACGACCGGGAAGCCATCCGCCCCGATGGCGATCGAGGTGTACCGACCCACATCCGCGGTATTGTCCAAGGTATTAAGGATCGCCGCGGAACAAATGGCATCCTGGCACTTGGCTACCTTGAGGGCACTATTGGTGGAATCATAGTAGGAGATGACCGGGAAAGCGTCCGTCCCGATGGCAATCGAAGATTGCGAACCCACAACCCCCAGGCTGTCCAGGGTACCGAAGGTCGCTGCGGAACAGGAGGGATCCTGGCACTTAGCCACCTTAAGGGCGCTATTAGTGTTATCGTAGTAAGAGATGACCGGAAAACTATCCGCCCCCATGGCGATCGAAGTTTGATAGCCCACATCCGCGGTATTGTCCAGGGTATTGAGGATCGCCGCGGAACAGGAGGTATCCTGGCACTTGGCCACCTTGAGGGCGCTATTGGTGACATCGGAGTAAGAGATGACCGGGAAGCCATCCGCCCCGATGGCGATCGAAGTGTCCTTACCCACATCGGCGGTGTTGTCCAAAGTATTGAGGGTCGCCGCGGAACAGGAGGCGTCCCGGCACTTGGCCACCTTGTGGGCGCTGTTGGTGACGTCATAATGGGAGATGACCGGAAAACCATCCGTCCCGATGGCGATCGAAGTGCTTAGGCCCACATTTCCAATGTTATCCGGGATATTGAGGAGGTTGCTGCGGGGGGCCTGGCTGGGGGCCAGAAACGCGACTTGAGCAACAGGAATGGACCCGGTGGTGTCCGTGCCGAGGTTTACGGCCGACGGCGCCCAGTTCGTCCCGTTGAACTTCAACACCTGGTTGGCCGCCGGGAGGGCCGGGGATATGGGAAATCCCTGAATCAGCGGCTGTTCCGCCACCTCGGCCCGCAAGGCGTAGCCCACGCTGGTCAAGGGCAAACGGGGCGTCATCTCCGGATCGGCACCCACCTGGATACCCAGATAATATGGGGCGCCGAAGTCCAGGGGGATGGGGATCGACGATCCCAGGAGGACGCTGTAGATGCCATTGATCACTGCCACATCCGGATGCGTCTCGCTCCAAAGGGGCGTCCCGCCCGTTTCCTGGGCATAAAGCGAAAAGGCCATGGGCAGGCTCCCTTGAATCGGCGACCCCGCCGTGGTGGTCAGGTATCCCTGGAAATTCAAAGTCCGGGGAACGGCCGCCTGACCGGATTCCGTAAAGAAGATCGAAGGTAAAAGCAGCAAAATAAGCAGGCCCCGGCACTTGAGATACCTCACGCGGCGAAACATCGTTTTTCCCTCCTTCTTGAAAAAGTAAAGCCCGGCATCGACGGCTCGCATACCGGGCTTTCCAATATTTTGCTCCAACATGCACCCTCTCCCAGATGGATAACGGTGAAGGGATGTCTATCGATCCCCAAAAAAGTTGGCTGGTTGTCACGTTCTTGCGCAACGATTTTTTCTTTACCAGGATATAAAAAATCCAAGTTTTGTCAACAAATTATGGACACCAGATCTTTTTTCTTGAGTTTACGGGTTTCAGGATAAAAATTGTAAAAATCGACAATATTAATAACAATCCCAAAGTTTCCTTTTGCGTAGTAGGAAAGACCGAAATTCTCCCCGATAAATTCAGCTCCAATTATGAAAGCTGCATTGTTCAAGGGTTGGCCTCCGAAGTATTCGGGGAAGAAAAACAAAAGGCTTTCGAAGGCTTGATCGGCAAATATTCCAAAGACTTCGTCGCCGAAGGATTGAAATTCATGGTGAACTGTATAGATAAAACGAGGGTCTTTAAAATCGCGATCTCGGCTGTCTCCGGGAAGGCGACGAAGTAGTAAAATAGCTCGTAATAGAAATGACGCCTGAATGAGACCGACGAGGTGACAGCCAACGAAACCGCTGAACAGCAATTATCAGATTGAAATCGTTAAATAATAATGGTACGTTGAAAATATGGACAGGAATCGAACCGCCGTATACCGCATGTCGGAACGTTGGAACGATGACTTCGTTCCCGGTACGCCGGCAGAGCGCATCAGTCTCGTCTGGCCGCTAACCCGAGAGATCGCGTCTTTGAGTAAAAAGCACGATGTTGAACGAAGATTACAAAGACATGTTACAAGCCTTGTCCGACGAGAAGGTTAAATTCCACATTCCGTCGATCGATGATCTGATTCACAACAAGAGGGCCTCGGGAAGAACCAAAGATTTGGCCGACGCAGAAGCACTGGAAATCTTGAAGACCTCCGAATGTGGAGACAGTTAATTATTCCAGTTTCTCCAGCAGGGCCGGGATTATCTTGAACATGTCTTCCGCCACGCCGTAATGGGCTGCCCGGAAAATGGGGGCCTTGGGATCCTTGTTTATGGCAATGACCGTTCCGGCCCCGGAGATCCCGGCCAGGTGTTGAAAGGCCCCGCTGATGCCCAGGGCCAGATAAACCCGGGGTTTAACGGTTTTCCCCGAAGTGCCGACCTGGTGGTATTTGGGGAGCCATTTTTTATCCACTACGGGGCGCGAACAGGAAAGAGCGGCCCCCAGGGAGCGGGCCAGTTCCTTCACCTGGGGCAGGTTTTCCTCCTCGCCGACCCCCCGACCCACGGAAACCAGGAATTCCGCCTGGGCAATGTCCACCTCTCCGGCCTCGGATTCGATGAATTCCAGGAATTGTTTTCCTGGCGCAGGCAACCCGGCCGGGATTACCGGAGAGAGCACTTCCCCCGGCAGCGTCTCCGGGGCAGCGGCGGGGAAAGCGCCGGGCCGCACAGTCAACAGGTAACCCGGGGCCTCCGGGAAAGACACCCGACAAAACACCTTCCCGGCGTAGATCTGCCGCAGGGCGTGAGGACGTCCGTTTTCCAACCCGATATCGACGCAATCCGTGGACAGCGGATAACCGGTCTTGACGGCCAGTCCCGGGGCCAGGTCCAGGCCCCAGGAAGTTTGTCCGATGAGGGTCAACAGGGGACGGTATTCCTGAAGCAAATGGAACAGGCCCGCTTGAATGACCCTTCCGTCAAAATAAGCGAACCGTTCATCGTCCAACACCAGGACCCGGTCCGCCCGTGAAGAAAGCTGGGGGACCAGGTGGCCGATGCCCCCGCCAAGAAAGACCGCTGTCGTCCGCCCGGAGCTCTCCCGAGCCAGTTTGCGGCCCTGATGCAGCAACTCAAAGGTGATATCCCGAATGACCCCTCCCCGGTGTTCAACCACGACGAATATGTCGTTCATGAGGCCCGCACCCCCTTTTCACTCAGAATACTCAGGAGAATTTCCGCAATCCGCGCCGGGTCGCCGGAGATCATTTCTGCGCCACCGGTCTCCGGCGGCAGGAATACTTCTTCCACAATGGTCTGCAGAGCCAGATCGTCCTCCTGCAGGTCCAGACTCTCCAAGAATACCACCTCCAAAGGTTTTTTGGCGGCCTTTTTGATCCCCATGATGGAGACATAGCGGGGTTCGTTGAGCCCCGTCTGGACGGTCAGCAGGGCCGGAAGGGCAATTTTCGATCGTTCGTCGACGCCGCCCTCCAGTTCGCAGCGGATGGTCAATTCGCCTTCTCCCGCTTCCAGGGCGGTAACCACCGCGGCGTGGTTCAGCCCGAGCAGTTCCGCCAACATGATTCCCACGACACCCAGGTTGTCGTCTTCGGCCTGAACGCCGGTCAAGATCAGGTCGTGGGGCAAAGGGTCGATTACCCGGGCCAGCACCCGGGCCACTCCGGCGCCGTCCAGGCCCCTTTCCCCCGGGTCAATACGAATGGCGCGATCGGCGCCCATAGCCAGGCAGCGGCGCAGCACCTCTTCATCTTCTTCCATCCCCAGGGTGACCGCCGTTACCGTCCCCCCCCATTCCTCCTGAAGTCGAACCGCGGCCTCGATGGCGTAATGGTCCCAGTCGTTGACCACATAGGCCAGGTCTTCCCGCTCGATATCCTTCTTGTCGGGGGCGATCTCCAGGTCCACTTCCTGGGTGAAAGGGACCCGTTTTACACAGACGATGATATTCATAAGTGTATAACCAAGTAGTGAAAAAATTTAAAAATTAATAATTAATTTTTAACGGGTATCTCCATACCTGCCCGCCCTAACCCAGCCCGCTGTCCTTCATCACGGCGTCGCTCTTTTCGTCTTTCTCCTGCCGTTTTTGCTCTCCGGTCCGGACCTCCCGGCGCAGGAGTTTGCCCACCTTGGACTTGGGCAGCATGTCGCGGAATTCAATATATTGGGGGATCTTGTAGGAGACCAGCCGTTCCCGGGACCATTTGATCAGCTCATAGCCGGTGATGCCCTTGATGTCTTTCTTCAGCACCACGATGGCCTTGATCCGCTGGCCCACTTTAGGGTCGGGGATGCCGACCACGCAGGATTCGACGACTGCCGGGTGTTCCTGAAGCACGGCCTCGATCTCCGAGGCCGAGACCCGGTAGCCCTTGTGCTTGATGGTGTCCACCGTACGGTCTACGAAGAAGAGAAAGCCCTCTTCGTCCCGGGTGACGATGTCTCCAGTACGGTAGTAGCGTTTCCCCTTCAGGGAGACGAAGGCTTCGGCCGTTTCTTCGGGCTTGTTCCAGTAGGCGCTGACCATGGGGTCCGAATGCACCAGCAGCTCTCCCGGTTCTCCCGGTGGCAGTTCCTCGAGGGTTTGATGGTCCACTACGCGAATCATCTTGCTGGCCACCACCCGGCCCATGCTGTGAGCGGGAGCCGGTCGGTCGGTAGTTGGCATCGACACACCGCCGCAAGTTTCGGTAGCCCCATAGCCCTGGTAGATCGGTATTTGAAATTTTTGGTTCCAGCGCTTTTCGATCTCCAGCGGCAGGACGTCCCCGCCGCTGAAACAGAACTGCAGGGAACTCAGGTCGTAGAAATCCACCCGGTCGTGTTCCAGGATCATCCGGTACAAGGCCGGCACGCCGAGCAGGGTCTTGGCCTGAAAGCGCTGGATGGCGTGCATCAGGGCGTCGAGCTGCACCTTGGGAAAGACCAGCAACGTGCCCCCGAAGAGAATCGTACCCAGGCTGCAGGTCTGCCCCAGGATGTGAAAAAGGGGCGCCCCGCCGGCGATGACGTTTTCGGACATGGGGAACAAGGGGGCGCTGGTGCCGAGTTGCTCGGCGGCGCAGCCCAGGTAGAGCCGGTGGCTGATCGGGACCCCTTTGGGGTGCTTGGTAGTGCCACCGGTGTAGAGGATCTCGGCAATCCCTTCGGCGTTCTCCCGGATCGCCGGGAGGGATTGGTGCGGGGCGGACAAGAGCCGGCGGAAGGAATGGACCCGTGGATTTTTGGCCACCGCCCCATGGGGGACCACGTCAAAGGCCCAGCCCAGGAATCGTTTCCAGCCCGGCAGCAATTCAGCCAG
>JACRCK010000341.1 GCA_016219065.1 Deltaproteobacteria bacterium | reverse complement strand
TGAAAGTTAAGAAACCTAGAAGGGCCAGGATTCTGATGACCACAGCTTTAAGGGACATCGAAAATGTGAAGAAAGCCTCCCGGTTCCAGGTCGATGGTTATCTGATCAAGCCCGTTGATAAGCGCCGGCTGATCGAGGAGATCAGGGAATTGGATTTGATGAGGGAAGCGGTCTGAATAGAAAAAAGTCTGATGAAAATCTGCACCTGGAATACTGCAAGTCGACTATTCGCCCAATACGTCCCCCCCCGCCGATGACCTGTTGTGTTGGGGGTGGAGGTATAAGGGGTGCCGGCGCCGGTTGGTAAGTTGGGGGGCTACTGGTTAATAACAGATGGGTTGAAAAACATCCTCGATTCAACCGATCGACAAGAAAGAAGGAGCAAGAATGAAAAGGACATTAACCATTCCAATGTTGGTCTGTTTTATTTTGCTGACCGGCCTGGACATCGGAAGCGGGGGGTTCGCCGCCGATTTGTCGGATATCCAGGCTCGGGGGGTCCTGCGTCATCTCGGCATTCCTTACGCGAATTTTGTAACCGGCAGTGGCGATGGTCTGGAAGTGGAAACCATGCAATTGTTCGCCCGCCATCTGGGGGTTCGCTATGAATTCGTAAAAACCTCCTTTGCGGAGGTCATCGCGGACCTGGCCGGCATCAAGGTGGCGCCCCGGGGGGAGGAGGCGGAGATGCTCGGCGAGGCACCGATCAAAGGCGACGTCATCGCCACCGGTTTCACCGTATTGCCCTGGAGGCAAAAAGTGGTCGATTATTCGGTGCCCACCTTCCCCACCCAGGTCTGGCTGGTGGTCCGGGCCGATTCTTCCTTGAAACCCATCGTGCCCAGCGGGAGCATGGCCCGGGACATCGCCCAAACCAAGAAACTTCTCCGCGGCCGGACCTGCCTGGCTATCTTGAAGACCTGCCTGGATCCGTCTTTATATCAACTGGCGGATACGGGTGCCAAGATCAAATTATACAACGGCAATCTGAATGAACTGGTGCCCGCCCTTTTAAACGGCGAGGCGGAGACCACGATCCTGGATGTGCCGACGGCCCTCCTGGACCTGGAAAAGTGGGCGGGAAAGATCAAGGTCATCGGTCCCATTTCGGAGCCCCAGGATATGGCGGCCGCTTTCCCCAAATCGGCGCCCCATTTGCGGGAGGCCTTCAACCGTTTTTTCGCCCAGATTAAGAAAGACGGCACCTATAACCGGCTGGTCAAAAAATACTACCCGGCGGTAACGGCCTATTTCCCCAAGTTCTTCGCGAGCCGGTAGGAAATACCATTATAGGTTTGATTTAACCTAATAGGACCTAGCATGAGTTCAAGCCTGAAAAATAAAATAGCAATGCTGGCCATGTTTGGCCTCCTGGCCTTCATTGCATTTCTGCTGGTTCAAAATTACCGCTTCCAGGAGCGCTTTCAAGGGTCCCTGGAACAACAATTGAAAACGGATAGCCGCCAGCGGGCCGAAGCGCTGGGATCTTTTTATAAACGGTTGAAAGAGCGGGTGGAGGATTTAAGGCAGTCCCGGGAACTAGCCCTTTATTTCGAGAACCAGGCCCTGGGTATGTCGCTGGATTACGGACTGCGGGCCAGCCAACTCGCCATGCAACAGAAGATGGAACTTTACTTCCGGGAAGAGAAGTCCGGCCCGGATCCGGTTTTTAAAGGGTTGTGGTTTGTCGACCGCCGGGGAAAAACCCTGGTCAATTTCGGCTTATCGCCACCGACCTTCCCGGCCCTGCAGCAAACGAATGGAGATTGGAAAGCCCAGCGGGATCCGGTCCTTTTTCTGGGGGGAAAGGGAGATGAGACGCTCTTCCTGGGCACCGCTTATTTCTTCAAGGGAACCCTATCCGGCTGGATCGTCGGCTGGGTCGATCAGCAACGGATAGCGGAACGGATCCTGGGGGAGCGGTCCCGGATTCTCAATGGGCTGGATTTTCTGGTCGGTGAGAAACGGGTGCTCTACCAAAAACCGGGCAGCCTCTGGATCCCCGGCGAGAAGGAAATTTCCCTGTTGTCCTTTCCCGCTGCGCCGCGGTCCCTCGAATTCAGAGCGCCGGGGCGAAGGGCAGCCGGGAATATGCTGCTCTTTGCGGATCCAGTTCCCGAGACCCCGTTTACCCTGATCACGGCCGTTCCTATCCAGAGCATCCTGGACCGGGGGGCCCCGGAACGTCTCCTGGCCCTGCTGGGGGTTTTAGCCCTGGGTTTGTTCGGGGTGACCCTCTATTTCTGGCGGGCAGCGGGGTTGACGAGAGTCCTGGAGGTCCGCCTGAAAGAATTTGCGGCGCAAACGCTGCTGATTGAGGAAAAACGCCAGCAACTGGAAGGAGAGATGACCGAAAGGCAAAAGGCCGATGCGAAGCTGCAGCGGGAAAAATGGAAACTGGAGGTGATCATCTCCAGCATGCGGGAAGGGGTGGCTTACGCCGATGCCGAGAACCGGATCATTGAAATCAACGACTACCTCAGCCGGATGATGGGGCAGCCTCGTAGCGAGATTCTGGGACGACCGCTGGAAAATTTTCAGTATCAACCGATTATTCCGGACATCCTCGGAGTGATCGAGCAGTTCCGAAAAAGAACGGTAAACGAAGTGGTGGTTCTGGAACGGACCATAGGAGCCTATGAACTCATTTTCCGGCTGCAGCCCCTGTTCCAGGACGGCATGTATGTGGGGGGAATTCTCAACGCCATCAATGTGACCTCCCTGGTAAAGGCCCGCCGGCAGGCTGAAGCCGCCAATGAGGCCAAAAGCCGTTTCCTGGCCGTGATGAGTCATGAAATCCGCACACCGATGAACGGGATCCTCGGTCTGGCGGATTTGTTGTTGGAAACCCGCCTGTCTCCGGAACAACGAGAATACCTGGACATGGTAAAATCATCGGGCCAATCGCTGTTGAAGATTATCAACGACATTCTGGATTTTTCCCGGATCGAGGCCGGAAAACTGGAATTGGAAAATGCTCCTCTGGCCCTGCGGGACCTGGTGGCGGACACCCTGAATCCGTTCGCCCCCGAGGCCTACCGGAAAGGCCTGGAGTTAATCAGCAGAGTAGACCCCGGGCTGCCCGATCGCTACCGGGGAGATAGTGGACGTTTGCGCCAAGTCCTTACCAATCTGGTAGGGAATGCCCTCAAGTTCACGGAAGCGGGTGAGGTGGAAGTTTCCGTGACCCTGTCGGCCTGGGAAGAAAACCAGGCCCGTCTCGCCTTCTCCGTCCGCGATACCGGGATCGGGATACCGGCGGAAAAACACGCAGATATTTTTAAGCCCTTTGAACAGGCGGACGGGACCTTTACCCGCCGCTATCAGGGAACCGGTCTAGGCCTGGCCATCTCGCGCCAACTGGTCGAACGGATGGGGGGCGTTATCCGGTTAATCAGCGCGCCTGGCCGAGGGAGCACCTTCAGCTTTGAGGTGCCCCTGGAAATAAGCAAGGAGGCGCCGGTGGCCAAACCGGAATTTGCCGATCTGGAAGGTTTGCCTAAGGCCCTTCAAGTTCTGCTGGTCGAGGACAATCCGGTTAATCAGCTGTTGGCCCAACGCCTGTTGGAGCGCTGGGGGCACCGGGTGACCGTGGCCGGAAATGGCCTGGAGGGGTTGGCGGCCTGGAAGACCGCGTCTTTCGAGTTGATCCTGATGGACGTCCAGATGCCGGAAATGGACGGCTTCCAGGCCACGGCGGCTCTTCGGCGGCTGGAAAAAGGCCGGGGTCGCCATATCCCCATCATTGCCATGACGGCTCATGCCCTGAAAGGAGACCGGGAGAAATGCCTGGAAGCTGGCATGGACGGTTACGTATCCAAACCGATCGACCGGAAGGCTTTGGCCCGGGCACTGGCTGATATACAGAACAGCGGGGTGGGGTGCGATGAAGCGCAAAGCCGCAGAGCGGTCGACGAAGCGCCTCCGGTAAGCGAGCTGAATCGGGAGGATTTAATCCGCCGTTTTAATGACGACCCCCGATTACTGGCCCTGGCCGTCGACCTCTTTGAAAAACATTATCCGGCTCATCTGGAAGAGGTCTCACAGGCGGCGGCTGAAGGAAATGCCGAGGGGTTGCTGATCAAGGCCCACGGCCTGAAGGGGATGATCGCCAATTTCGACCAGGGACCTGCCTATCTTCAAGCCCAATCCCTGGAACAAATGGGCAGAACGGGGAATCTTCAGGGATCGGAAGAAGCTATTCAGGAACTGCGGATTCGGGTAGCCGCTTTAAGTCTATCCTTGGGGAGCCTGGAGGGAACCGGCAAATGAATATTTTAATCGCGGAAGACGAACCGATCAGTCGCCTGCGGCTACAGCATGTTTTGGAGGGCCAGGGGCACCGAGTTTATCCCTGCGCCGGCGGGGAAGAAGCCCTGGAAAAATTTTTGGGACCGGAAATCGACCTGGTGATCACCGACTGGATGATGCCCGGGATGGACGGCCTCAACCTGGCCCGGCAGATCCGTTATTTGAGTCGGGAGCGCCCTTATGTCTATATTATTCTGCTCACGGCCAAAAACGGCAAAGGGGACGTGATCAACGGCCTGACCCAGGGAAAAGTGGACGATTACATGATCAAGCCCTTGGACCCGGAAGAGCTGCAGGCCCGCTTGCAGGTAGCCGAACGGATCACCCGTCTGGAGCGGTCCCAGCGGGAATACGGCCAGGGGCTGGAACGGGTAGTCCGGATGCAGACGCGGAAGATCCGGAGCGCCCAGGAGGAAACCATCATCCGGCTGCTGACCGCCCTCTCCAGCCGGGATGAAGAAACCGGCAACCATGTCAAGCGTCTGGGCGACTACAGCGCCCTGATCGCCGGAAGGTTGGGCTGGCCGGAAGACCGGATCGAGGATTTGCGCCTGGCGGCCATGATGCACGACGTGGGCAAAATCGGCGTTCCGGATGGGATCCTCTTGAAAAATGGGCGATTAAACGAAGAAGAGTTTGTGATCATCAAAACCCACACCCTGATCGGGGGGGAAATCCTAGGCGGCTCCGATGTTCCCATGCTTCAGATGGCCCAGGAAATCGCCCTGGGGCACCATGAACGCTGGGATGGTCGGGGGTATCCCCGGGGAGCCGCCGGAGAGGCGATTCCGGAATCCGCTCGGATCGTGGCCCTGGTGGATGTGTTCGACGCTTTAAGCACGGATCGAATTTACCGGCCGGCCATGGTCCGCGAAGAGGTCCTGCGGGTCTTGCAGGAAGGCCGGGGAAGTCAATTTGATCCCCAAATAGTGGAGGTGTTTTTTTCGCTCCAGTCGGAATTTTTTCGGATCCGGGAGATGTGATTTTATGACCAAAATTCTGGTAATCGACGACGAACTCCAAATGCGGGAGCTGCTTAAAAAATATCTGACCCGGGCCGGGTACGAGGTGACCCTGGCCGGAGACGGCGATGAAGGTCTCCGCTTCTTTCAGTTGCAGCCGGCCGATCTGGTCATCACCGACCTGATCATGCCGGAAAAAGAAGGCCTGGAGTGCATCGCTGCCTTAAAAAAAATCGATTCGGGGATAAAAATCATCGCCATCTCCGGGGGGGGGCTGGGGAAACCGGAGGGCTACCTGGAGCTGGCTATAAAGATGGGGGCGGCCAAAGCGTTCATTAAGCCCTTTGAGCTGAAAGAGCTTTTGGCCGCCATCCGGGAATTGACGGCCGACGAAGGGTAGTGGCCGGGTTGGGGCTGTTTCCCGGGACGCCCATTAGGATGAAAATAGCAATCGGGCGCGATAGGACGTGATGGCCGAAATGCAAAGTAAAGGAGAAAATTATGTGGAGCATTAAGAAGAATATTTCCAGCCTGTCCCTGTCGCTCTTGATCGTTGCCTCATTTCTTGCACAGGCCTCGGCAGAAAAAATCGGCATACTAACGTTTAGCGAAGAAGCCCGTTATCTGGAGGCGATTAAAGGTTTTAAGGATAACCTCCAGAAAGCCGGAATCAAAGAACCCCGGGTCAAGTTCACGTTGGAAAACGCCGGCGCCAGCAAGGCCCGGGCCGTGGAATTGGCCCAGAAACTGGCCGCGGAAAAACCGGATTTGATTTTCACCTTGGGCACATCCGCCACGGTCATTGCTGCCCGCGAGATCAAGGATGTGCCGATTGTCTTCAGTACGGTTTATGACCCGGTAGAGGCGGGCATAGCCAAAGACTGGAGAAGTTCAGGCAACAATACCACCGGTACCAGTCCCCTGGTCCCCATGTCCAAGCTACTGGACAGCCTGACCGCATTTGCTTCCGTAAAGAGGCTGGCCGTTCTCTACACTCCCGGTGAAAAAAACTCCGAGGCCCAATTTAAAAATTTGCAAAAAATTCAGGCCGATTACAACATTAAGATCATACCTGTTATTTTGTCCACGAAAGAGGAAGTGGTCCAGGTACTCCCGGAAATATTACGTACCATTGATGCTCTTTATGTTACCGGAAGTAATGTGGTGGATAGTCAGGTTGCGACCATCGTCGATCTGGCCACCAAGTCCAAGGTGGCGACCATCACCCACCTCGAAGACCTGGTAGAAAAAGGGGTTCTCCTGGGGGTGTGTGCGGATTCCTATCTGGTCGGCCACCTCGCCGGGGAAAAAGCCATAAGGATTTTAAAAGGCGCCAAGCCGGCAGCGATCCCCATAGAAACAATAAAGAAATTCGATGTCATGCTCAATGTGAAAACAGCCAAGCAAGGACGTTTTTACATTACCCCCGAATTTACGAAAATGATCACCAGAACAGTTGAATAGCCGGCCAACCCAAACACGGCGCAGGACAGTAAAGGATCGATATGTTCGCCAATAGTCACAAAAAAGGGATCCGCTACCATTTTGCGAAGAATATCGCCATTATTCTTTTTTTAAGTACCTTGGTGTTAAGTGTTATCTTGGCCGTAAATGACGCTTGGGTGCTCTCTCATTCTTTGCAGACCAAGGGAATTAGCTTTGCTTCCTACATCGCCAAACTAAGCCAGGATCCTTTGGTCATGAAGGACAACATCCAGTTGGATTCCATTGTCAGCGAAGCGAATAAGGATGAAGAGATCCTGTACGCCGTCATCCGAGACAGGAAAGGGAAACTCGTTACCTCTCAATATGCCAGTATAAATTACCGGTCACCCAGAATAAAGATTCTGCTTTCCCAGTTCCCTAAAGAGACCGAGCTGGAAAATATCCTGACTGCCATCAGGAATAAGGAATCCAACCTGGAGCTGTCGATTCCGGTTCTCACCGGAACCGATGAACTAGGACACGTTACCCTGTGCCTGTCTAAGAAAAATATCTGGAAACAGATTTGGAGAACCGTCCTGTTCGTACTCATTTTAAATGTGATCGTGGCTTTTGTCCTCGGCCTGCTGGTATTCATCGTTTCCGGGAGAACCATTTTCGATCCGGTAACAAAACTGGCCCAGGCCCTGGACCAGCTTGCCCAGGGTGACCTGGCGGCGAGAATCCCCTTCAAGGCTACAGGGGAACTGCAACTGCTGGTCGATGGGTTCAATCAAATGGCTGAAAACTTAAGTAAAACGACCGTTTCCCGAGATGCCTTGGAGCGGGTCGCGGTCCAGGCCGAGATGGCCAACCGGGCCAAGAGCGATTTTTTAGCCAACATGAGCCACGAGATCCGCACCCCCATGAACGGGGTGATCGGCATGATCGGGCTCCTGCTGGATACGGAACTCAACGACGAGCAGCGGCGCTATGCGGAAACGGTGCGCGCCAGCGGCGAGTCGCTCCTGGGGTTAATCAACGACATTCTTGATTTCTCCAAAATTGAGGCCGGCAAACTTGAGATGGAGACGCTGGACTTCAATCTGCGCGATCTGCTCGACGACTTCGCCGCCACGCTGGCCTTGCGGGCCCACGGCCAGGGGCTCGAGTTCATTTGCTCCACCGCGCCGGACGTTCCGGCTTATCTCCGCGGCGACCCCGGCCGTCTGCGCCAGATTCTCACCAACCTGACGGGGAACGCCCTGAAGTTCACCCCAGCGGGCGAGATCAGCGTGCGGGCCGGCCTGGTGTCCGAGACCGACGCCGAGGCCGTGCTCCGTTTTTCCGTCAAGGACACCGGCATCGGCATCCCGGCGGACAAGCAGGGGCTCCTGTTCCAGAAATTCACCCAGGCGGACGCCTCCACCTCGCGCCGGTACGGCGGCACCGGTTTGGGGTTGGCCATCTCCAAGCAACTGGCCGAGATGATGGGCGGTACGATCGGGATCCAGAGCGAAGAAGGCCGGGGTTCGGAATTCTGGTTCACGGCGCGCTTGGCCAAACAAGCCGAGAGAGAACGAAACGTGGCGCCCCCCGCTGAGATTTGCGGGGTTCATGTCCTGGTGGTGGACGACAACGCCACCAACCGCGAGGTCTTGACGGCCCAGTTGGCCGCCTGGGGGGTGCGGGCGGAGGAAACCGCGGACGGCTCTGCCGCCCTGCAGGCGCTTCAGCGGGCCCGCGACGCGGGCGACCCCTTCCGGGCCGCCATTCTCGACCTGCAGATGCCCGGCCTGGACGGCGCAGAATTGGCCCGGATCATCAAGGCTGACGAAACGCTGCCGGATACCCGGCTGATCCTTTTATCCTCTCTGGGCCAACGGGGGGACGCCAAGCGCATGGAGGAGATCGGTTTCTCGGCCTATCTGACCAAGCCAACCCGACAATCGGAGCTGTTTGACTGCCTGTCGGTTGTGCTGGCCGGGACCCCTCTGGCCCAGCAGGAAAAACCCATCGTCACCCGCCACACGATCCGCGAGCTGCGGCGGGGGGTAGTTCGGATCCTGCTGGCCGAGGACAACATCGTCAACCAGCAGGTGGCTCTGGGTATCCTCAAGAAACTGGGGCTACGGGCGGACGCCGTGGCCGACGGCGCGGAAGCCGTCAAGGCCCTGGAAACCCTGCCCTACGACCTGGTGCTGATGGATGTGCAGATGCCCGTGCTGGACGGAATGGAGGCCACCCGGCAAATCCGCGACCCCCGGTCGGCGGTCCGCAATCACCGGATTCCCATCATCGCCATGACCGCCAACGTCATGCAAGGCGACCGGGAGAAGTGCCTGGAGGCGGGGATGAACGATTATGTGCCCAAACCGATATCCCCCCCGGCGCTGGCGGAAGCGCTGGAGAAATGGTTGCCCCGTGAGACCGATGTTTCCCTCGAGCCGGCGCCCGGAGCGGCGTCCGGTCAACCTCCTGTGGCGGCCCGGGAACCGGCGGCGCCGGTATTTGACCCAGCGGGCCTGATGGACCGCGTGCTGGATGATGAGGACCTGGCACGCACCGTGGTCGAGGTTTTCTGGGACGACCTTCCTAAGCAAATCGAGACGTTGCAGCGGTATCTGGAAGCCGGTGAAGTTGCGGGGATAGAGCGTCAGGCCCACACCATCAAGGGCGCGTCGGCCAACGTCGGCGGCGAGGCCCTGCGCGCGGTGGCTTTCGAGATGGAGAAAGCCGGAAAGGCCGGCGACCTGAAAGCGGTCACGGCCCGTCTGGTCGATCTCCAGACGCAGGTCGAGGCCCTAAGAGAAGCGCAGCAGCAGCATTTCAGACAGAGCTGACCCGAGATGACCAAGACAGGGAAAAGCCTGTCCGAATTCTGGCCGCCGCAGACGACTTGATCCTGACGGCGGCGCCCGGCTCGATTAGAACGAGGGAAAAGACCTATGAACAGTGAACCGCTGAATCCTTCCTCCCCCTTCGCCGTGGTGGTCAACGGCGATCGGGAAATTTGTTCTTTGCCGCTGGTGGGCAAGGACGGATGCCGGCTTCCGGTGGAAACCCGCGCCTGGTCCGGCCGGTGGAACGGCGCGGACTGCCTCTTTGTCATCAGCAAGAACCTGAGCAAGCAGCAGCAGGCGGAGCAGGAGAAAAAGAAGCTCCAGGCCCAATTGTTGCATGCCCAAAAGATGGAGCCGGTGGGGCGGCTGGCCGGCGGCGTTCTCCCTGAAAGAGCTGGCCTCCAAGTGGTCGCAGGCCTTGGAACGGGAATAGGCAGGCCACACCAAAAGCCTAGGTAGCGGGAAAGGTTGCCGACCGATGATAGATGACCCCATTTTAATTGTCGAAGACGACCCGGTATCCGGCCTGATCCTGGAAAAATTGTTGGTCAAAGCAGGTTATCAGGTGGTCTTGGTCCGGGAAGGCCAAGCAGCGCTGAATATCCTGGCCGAGCGGTTTATTCCCCTGATCATCACAGACTGGATGATGCCGGGGATGGACGGCCTGGCTCTCTGCCGGACTATCCGCAGCGGGACCTATCCGGGATACGTCTATGTCATTCTGTTGACCGGCAAGGATACCAAACAAGACCTGGTCCAAGGTCTGGAGGCCGGGGCCGACGACTACATCACCAAACCCTTCAATCCTAATGAACTGCTGGCCCGGCTCAACACGGCCCGGCGCATCCTCGAGATGGAGTCATCTCTGCGCCGGGCCGCCGAAGAAATCCAGCGTCTCTCCATCCTGGACCCGTTGACTCAGGTCTACAACCGGCTTTATCTGAACTTCCGGCTGCCCCAGGAAATAAGCCGATCGCAACGCTACGGGACTCCACTGGCCCTGGTCCTCTGCGACCTGGACCATTTTAAAGAGGTCAACGATCAATACGGCCATCTGACCGGAGATCGGGTATTGGCCGCCTTCGCCCGGTGTCTCGAAGGATGCATCCGGGAAGGAATCGATTGGGTTTCCCGTTTTGGTGGGGAGGAATTTCTGATTGTCCTGCCGCAGACCCCCCTAGAGGGCGCGTGCCTGGTGGGTGAAAGAATGCGGGAAAGACTTGGTGAACTGGGCGACCAAAACGAAATGGGCAGGATTCGGGTAACGGCCAGCTTTGGGGTGACCGGCTGGCCTGGGACTGGCAGCACTCCCACCCCGCCCTCTTTGGAGGGTCTGATCCAAAAGGCCGACGAAGCCCTTTACCGGGCTAAGCAGGAAGGACGGGACCGGGTCTGTTGCCTCCCGGATAGCCTGTCGGAGCCGCGATAGACCCCGGAGTGAGGTTCTTCTGCGCAAATGATTCCCTGAAATTCATACTTGCTGTTCCAAAAAATTTCTTTAAGTATATTTAAGTATATAATAAAGGTCATTGGGAATACGGCAGGGGGCCCCGCCCAGGGTGTACACTCCCGATGACTGAACAGAGGAAACCTTAAAGCTTATCGGGTGGGACCACTATGATTAATTTACCTTCCTGGCTCAAACCGGCCCAATTCAAAGATGAGGAGGAGCGGCAACAAGCCTTGCTCGTTTTCCTCATCATCTGTGTCTTCATCATCGTCCCCCCCCTGTTTCTGGTTTTAACCGTTATTTTTAGTCCGGAAACGTTAAAACGCGTCCTGGTCCAGACCCTCTTCGCCGAAACGGTCAATGGGATCCTTCTCCTGCTGTTAGGCCGCGGTCACGTTCGCTGGGCTTCCTGGATCCAAGTCACGGCCTTTTGGCTTTTTTTTACCGTGACGGCGGCGGCTACGGCGGGAGTCCATCACCAAGCCTATCAGATTGGTCAGGTCATGGCCATCACCGCAGCCGGCTTTCTCCTTGGACCGTCCGCCGCTCTTTTGGTGACGGGTTTGGCCCTCCTTGCGGGTGGGATTATGGCCGGGGCCGCCGCCATGGGTTGGTGGACCTTTGCCGCTACCGACAGCGCCATGCTGGTCTGGGTGGTGTGCGCCGTCTGGTTTCCAATACTGGCGCTCATTCAATACCTGGGGCGCAAAAAGCTTCAGGAGGCCCTGGTCCAATCGCGTCTGAATCAAGCTAAATATCAGAACGCCAACTCCCTCTTGTTCGCAACGCTGGAATCGACCGCCGATGGGATACTGGTGGTGGACCGGGACGGGCAGGTGGCCAGTTACAACCAAAAGTTCCTGGAACTCTGGCGGATCCCCGGGGACCTGGCTGAACAGCGAGACGATCAGATCCTGCTGCGGTTTGTGTTGGATCAATTGCAAGACCCGGCGGCCTTCCTGGATAAGGTCAAGGAACTTTACCAGTTCCCCGAGGAAAGCTCTTTCGACGAATTGGCGTTCCGGGACGGGCGGGTGTTTGAACGGTATTCCCAACCGCAACAAATCGAGGGCGTAGTTGTAGGCCGCGTCTGGAGTTTCCGCGACATTACTAATCGGAAACGGATGGAAGAGGCCTTAAGGAAAAGTGAAAATGAATACCGCAATGTAGTGGACAATTTAAAGTCCGTAGTTTTCCAGACGAATGCCGAGGGTCACTGGACCTTCCTCAATCCGGCCTGGGAAGAAGTGACCGGCTTTGCCGTGGCCGACAGTCTGGGCCGCGTCTTTTTGGATTATGTCCATCCGGAAGACCGGGAACGGAACCTGGAGCTGTTTAAGCCGCTGATCGAACGCCGAAAAGATTGTTGCCGCCACGAGATCCGTTACCTGCACCGGGACGGTGGTTTCCGCTGGATCGAGGTCTATGCCCGTTTGACCCTGGATGAGCAGAACCAAGTCGTAGGCACGACGGGGACCCTGACCGATATTACCGCCCACCAGCAGGCCGAAGAGGCCTTGCGGGAGAGCGAGGCCCGCTATCGCCTTTTGGCGGAAAATGCCTCCGATGTGATCTGGACTGTTGATCTGGGAATGCAACTTACTTACATCAGTCCCTCCGTGACCAGGCTGTTGGGCTATACCGTTGAGGAAGCCAAGTCGCGGACCATGCCTGAAGCCTTTACCCCGGCGTCTCTGGAGGCCATCCAACAGAAATTCCGGGAAGTGATGGCCCGGGAAACAGCCGGGCAGAGCGATCTCAATCAGTCGCTGATCCTGGAAATAGAAATGAACCATAAAGACGGCACCGTGGTTCAGGCCGAGGGAAACTTCAATCTGCTCCGAGATGCCCGGGGAAAGCCAACGGGTATCATCGCCATTGTCCGTAATATCGCTGATCGCAAGCAGGCCGAGGAGGCCCTCCGGGCCTCCCTGCTGGAGAAAGAGGTCCTGCTGCAGGAGATCCATCACCGGGTTAAAAACAATCTCCAGGTGGCCGGCAGCCTGCTCAACCTCCAGTCGAATCGGGTGAAAGACCCGGAAGTCAAGGCGGCGTTGCAGGAAAGCCGCCTGCGTATTCAAGCCATGGCCATGATCCACGAGACCTTGTACCGAGGCCCCAACCTGGCGGCCATCGACCTGCCCACTTATTTACAGCACCTCGCTCAATACCTCCGGGGGGCTTTTCGCGGCAACGTTCGGGTGAAAATGGAAGTGGTTTCCGGAGTAATCAGTTTAAACTTGGACCAAGCCATGTACTGCGGGCTAATCGTCAATGAACTGGTCACCAATGCCCTGAAACATGCCTTTCCTGCAGGCCGCGAGGGAATCGTCCGGATCGAAGCACGGGTGGCGGGTGACGGGGAAGTGGAAGTCACGGTCAGTGATAACGGCGTGGGGCTTCCCGCCGAATTGGACTTCTCCCGCCTTTCCTCATTAGGGCTACGGTTGGTGCAAGGATTGACGGAACGGCAATTGCGGGGGCGCCTGGAGATCAAGAGAGGAGCCGGGGCGGCCTTTACCGTCCGCTGGCCCCTGGCGACTGAAAAAGATTTTTCCATAAAGACGGAACTAAAGGAGTAGGTCCATGGGCCAAACCAAACTGCTGATTGTCGAGGACGAATTTATCGTGGCGGCCAATCTCCAGGCCGATCTGGAGGACCAGGGCTATACGGTGGTGGGACAGGCCGATTCCGGCGAAGAGGCGCTGGCCCTGGCCGCCGATCGGCGACCGGACCTGGCCTTGATGGACATCCGGTTGAAAGGGGGGATGGACGGGGTTGAGACCGCCCGGCGCCTGCGTCAGGAGCTGGATATCCCGGTCATCTTCCTGACGGCCTATGCCGACGAAAGGCAATTGGAAAGGGTAACCCATTGCGAACCCCTGGGGTATCTGCTGAAACCCTATGAACCGAGGGAACTGCGGGCGATCGTCGACATCGCTTTGTACCGGCTGGTCATGGAGCGCCGTTTGAAAGAGAGCGAAGACCGACTCGATCTGGCGATCAAAGGGACCAACGCCGGGCTGTTGGATTGGCAGGTGCAAACCGGTCAGATCGTGATCAACGAACGCTGGGCCGAGGTCGTCGGCTATACAAGAGAGGAGCTTGCCCCGGTCAGCGCCCAGACCTGGGCCAATCTCTGC
>JACRCK010000342.1 GCA_016219065.1 Deltaproteobacteria bacterium | reverse complement strand
TGCTGAACAGGGCCAACAGTCTGTTCCAGGGCAGTTACGGGAGGATGACCCCGGAAATAAATTATCTCTATCTGCGGGTAAGCCAGAAGGAACCTTTTGACCTCCTTTACTTCACCCCGGCCGTGACCATGATCGCCAATATGGATGATAGAAGCTTTTCCATAACCCCGGAATTTTTGTACACCGGTTTCACCAACCTGGACCTGCGACTGCGGACCGGGTTTATCATCGGATCAAGAGGGAGCGAGTTCGGCGACAAACCGAACGATTACCGGCTGGATTTCCGGGTCAGATATTATTTTTGAGGCCCTCCCGGGCCTTCTCCTTCCCTGACCGGTCTTTTCCTCTCTTTTCTTCGGCTGGGTCTGACCGCCTTCGGCGGTCCGGCCATGATCCCCCGGCTACCTATTGGTTATTCAAAGGTTTAACTCATTAGTCAGCAAAACCCCCTCTTGCCTTCCTGTTTCATACCCCTAACACGGAGAGGGAGTTATTGGCGCTATTTCAAAAAGCTAACCTGTGCATAAATTCTATCCATTTTGAGAAGAATTTGACTCCTTAGTTACTAAGATATTCGGATCTCAATAACTAGTTAGTTTCCATTCGGAAATTTGCCTTTCCGGATGAGAACTATTTGGGATCAGCGGGTCCCTGGCGGATTATTAAAATTTTTTGAAACAAAATGTTAAAAAAATATTGACTCTGAAACATTGAAG
Source organism: Deltaproteobacteria bacterium (assembly GCA_016219065.1). GTDB lineage: Bacteria > Desulfobacterota > RBG-13-43-22 > RBG-13-43-22 > RBG-13-43-22 > JACRCK01. Next base: position 4,853 of record JACRCK010000342.1, on the reverse strand, counting down.
GGGTAGGGTGAAACAAAATTTTGGATATCGACTTGTGAATATCTGCCGATAACCATGGATGAATAGGTCGGAATAACTTTGAACTGTTTAATGAAACAGAAATGTTTTATCAACCGGTGTTAAAAAAGATGCCGGATCGGATTGATGATTTGAATGATTAATTGAAGGTGGATCTTACGACCCGTAGCTCTGCTCAATGACTATTGGGCATTTAAATATTGGGGTTATCTCTTAAATGAATTGAAGGAAGAAGTTGTTTTTCATCAAGAATTTTAGGAATTGACGAGCCGCAGCACCCACCTCCAGCCCCTTCCGTTCCCCTTTAAAGGGTGATCCGGGAACGGGGTTTCCTGTTAAAACACACACTTAAAAATTATATGGCGGAGCTTTCGGGCCCGACAATCTTCTCAGGGAGGGAAATCCATGAGTATTCAAAAGCGATTACAAAACGGGGAGTTTATCGTTCTCGCTGAAATGAACACGCCCAAAGGAGTGGACATCTCCCAGTTCATAACCAACGTCCGGCGCATCAGGGGCCGGATCGATGGTATCGTCGTGCCGGACATGGATAATGGAATTATGCGGATGAGCGCCCTGGCCGGAGGTTCTCTGGTTCAGCAGCAGGGGATCGAATCCATGATTACGATCTATGGACGGGACCGGAACCGAATGGCCTTGCAAGGCGACCTGCTGGCGGCCCATGTTTTGGGTATCCAGGGCCTGATCGTGGTCAGGGGTGAAGATATGACCAACAGCGACCACCGGAACGCCTTGCCGGTCGACGACCTGGATGAATTGGGATTGCTGGCCGCCATCCAGACCCTGCAAAAGGGAGCAGATCTGGCCGGATTTGCCCTGGAGGGAAAGCCGGAATTTCATGCCGGCTGCCATTTGGCTCCCTATGTGGACGAGGCCGGGTTGGACCTCGAATTGGAATCGGTCAGGAAGAAAATAGCCGCCGGCGCCGGGTTTGTGGTTACACCGCCGGTATTCGACATCGGTCAATTCGAGCGTTTTATGAAAAAAGCCGCCACCCTCCGGGTGCCCATCATTGCCCCGGTCTTTCTGATAAAATCAGTGGCCGTGGCCCGCTATTTCGCCACCAACGAGCCGGGGGCCTCTATTTCCGAAGACCTGATCCGTCGTTTCCGGAAATCCTCCGATCGAGAACTGGAGGGTCTAAAAATTGCCGGCGAGACCATTGCCCGCCTCCAAAAAATGGCTCAGGGTGTTTTGATTCAAACCATGGGGTGGGAGCATCATCTGCCGGCCATACTGGACGCGGCCGGTTTCTGACCAGAACCCAATCATAGAGAAATGAAAAGAGAGACATGAAAACAGCAGACCGATTTCAAACCTGCGACAGGGTCCTGGTGATCGGAGGCGGCATCGGGGGAATTCGAACCGCCCTGGATCTGGCCGAGGCCGAAAAAAAGGTCGTTCTCATCGACAAGGCCAATGCCATCGGCGGACTGATGACCCTTCTGGACCGGACCTTTCCGACCAACAACTGCGACCTCTGTACCCTCTCCTCTACCCTGTCGGAAAGCAATCGCAGCCAATATATCCAAGTGAGGCCCTTGACGCAACTCACCCAACTGAGCGGCCAGGCCGGTGATTTTACCGCGGTCCTGTCCACCGCGCCCCGCCACATCGACTTGAGCCGATGCACGGCCTGCGGGGAGTGCCGGAGGCAGTTTCCGGAGTGTGTCGATTTTAACCCCGGCCTGGATCATCGGGCGCCGACCTGTATGCGCTACCCCCAGGCCACCCCCCAGGCCTTTTCCATCGACTTGAGCCGATGCCGAGACGCCCAGGCCCTGGCGGCCTGCTGCCCGGCCGGCGCTATTGTTTTAGACGATCACCAGCGCCGGGTCGAGATGCCGGCAGCGGCGATCGTCCTGGCCCCGGGAGCGGCTGTTTTTGACCCCTCCGGCCTGGACAACTATAGTTATGGGCAAGATCCCGATGTGCTGACCAGTCTGGAATACGAGCGTATTTTATCCGCTTCCGGACCCACCCAGGGAAGACTGGTCCGTCCGTCCGACGGACGCCTGCCATCCAAAATTGCCTGGATTCAATGCGTCGGGTCCCGGGGACTGCAAAACCAGGCGGTGTCTTATTGTTCCGGCGCCTGTTGCATGTTCGCCCTCAAGGAAGCCATGGTCACTAAAGAGCGCTTCCAGAACAGCATTGAAACCACGGTGTTTTATATGGATATGCGCACCTTCGGCAAAGACTATGAAGGCTACTACGAACGGAGCCGGAAAGAATACGGCGTGCGTTTTGTCCGCAGCCGGCCCCATTCCATTTATCGGCATGCGGGCCAGGATCGAGTGACGGTTTCCTATGCCACCGACGGAGGCGGCGTTCCGAATGAGGAAGGGTTTGATTTGGTGGTCCTTTCCACCGGGTTCCGGGTCGGTGATGATCTGAGACAGATGGCCGGCCGGTTGGGCGTCGATCTGAACGCCCATGGGTTTTGCCGGACCGATCCTTTTAATCCGGTGGCCACCTCCCGGGACGGTATTTATGTTTGCGGCCTGTTTGAGGCCCCCAAGGATATTCCGGAAACCATGGTTCAGGCCAGCGCAGCCGCCTGCCGGGCTTCGGCCCATGTGCCGAGAAGGGCTGTTTTAACCGAACCCGGGGAGGCCTTTATCCCGGAACGGGAAGTCTTCGACGAGGAGCCCCGAGTCGGGGTCTTTATCTGCGACTGCGGTGAAGATATCGGCGGCCTCATCAATGTTCCGGAACTGGCTGCCTTTGCGGCTACGCTGAACGGCGTGATTGTGGCCGAAGGGATCGGTCACGGCTGCGGCCGTGAGTCCATGAACCGTATCGAAGAGATGATCATCGGTCAAGGGCTTAATCGGGTCGTCATCGGGGGATGTTCCCCCCGGACCCATGAGGCCCGTTTTCAGGACGTCCTCCGCCGGGCCGGACTGAATAAGTACCTCCTGGAAATGGCCAATCTCCGGGAGCAGGATACCTGGGTACACCCGGATCGATCGACCGAGGCCGGGGCCAAGGCCCGCCAGTTTATCCGGGCGGCGGTTCTGGCCGTGCAAAAGGCCCGTCCCCTGACGGATAACCAATTACCCATCAACCGGGATGTCCTGGTCGTGGGCGGAGGCGTAGCCGGGATGACCGCCTCCCTTCGTCTGGCCGAACAAGGTTTCAAGGTCTTTTTAGCCGAACGGCGGTCCTTTTTAGGGGGAGTAGCCGGCCTGGTCCGGCGGACCCTGGAAGGTCACGAGGTCCAACCCTTTATTAAGGATCTGAGCCGGCGGACACTGTCCCACCCCAATATCCAGGTCATCCTCAATGCCATTATCGTCGATCACAGCGGAAGGGCGGGATTGTACAAAACCGGTCTCCAGGTGGGCCCACAACTGTTTTATCGGCAAATCACCCATGGGGTGACGATTCTGGCCACCGGCGCTCTGCCTAATCGGCCGGACGATTATCTGCTCGGCCGGCATAAGGCGGTCATGACCCAATTGGATGCGGACGGTTTGATCGAAGACTCCCCGGAAAAAATCGCCCAATGGGAAACGGTGGTCATGATCCAGTGCGTCGGCTCCAGACAGCCGGATAACCCCAATTGTTCGCGGGTTTGCTGTCAGACGGCTATTAAAAACGCCCTGCGGATTTTAGAAAAAAAACCGGATACCCTCATTCTCATCCTCTATCGGGACATGCGGACCTATGGCTTTCAGGAAGACTATTATCAGCAGGCCCGGGAAAAAGGGGTCGTTTTTGTGCGTTATGAACCGGAGCACCCGCCGGAGGTTCAGGGGGAGGGTAATCTGGTGGCGATAACCTTTAAAGACCCCGTCCTGGGACGCCTCCTGTCCGTCTCGGCCGACGCCCTGCTCCTGAGCACCGGCTTTGTCAGCGACGATGAGACGACCGAAGATCTGGAGGCCATTTTCAAAGTACCCCGAACCGGAGATGGTTATTTTCTGGAGGATCACATCAAACTGAGGCCGGTGGATCTTTCCAAGCCGGGATTTTTTATGGCCGGAACCGCCCATTCCCCCCGGTTAATCCGGGAGACGATCGCCCAGGCCGAGGCCGCGGCGGCCAGGGCCCAGACCCTCCTCACCCGGGACAGCATCAGCCTGGGCGCGGCCGTGGCCCGGGTCGATTCCAAGAAATGCGCGGCCTGTTTGATCTGTGTCCGGGCCTGTCCTTTTGATGTTCCTTTTATTAATGCCGACGGCTATTCGGAAATCGACCCCTCCCAGTGTCACGGTTGCGGGGTCTGTGCCTCCGAATGCCCGGCCAAGGCCATACAACTGATGCAGTTTGAAGACGACCAGATCCTGGCCAAGCTGGACGGATTGCTGGAAAGGAAAGTGGCTTAACTCATGGAAAAATTTGAACCGGTCATTGTTGCCTTTTGTTGTCATTATTGTGCCTATACCGCCGCGGACATGGCCGGCAGCCAGCGGCTCAGTTATCCGCCCAATGTCAAGATCATCCGCGTTCCCTGCTCGGGGAAGGTCGATGCGATTCATATTCTGAAGGCCTTCGAAAAAGGGGCTGACGGCGTTTACGTGGCCGGTTGCCTGGAAGGGGACTGCCATTTTAAAAACGGCAATGTGCGGGCCGCCAGACGGGTGGTCTATGTGCAAAAGCTGCTGGACCAAATCGGTGTCGGCGGAGAAAGAGTGGGGATGGTTAATCTGTCGGCCGGTATGGGAGAACGTTTCGCCGAGATAGCCCGACAGTTTACAGAAAAGATTCGGGAGTTGGGTCCCAACCCCGTAGGGACCATAACCCGGCTGGCGAGTTAACTTGATAACATAGTAAAAAGTCCCCCAGTCCGTCACCCCGGCGAAAGC
>JACRCK010000337.1 GCA_016219065.1 Deltaproteobacteria bacterium | reverse complement strand
CTGGCCTTTCTCTATACCAACATTGCCGCCACCGTCTTCCTGGTCAGCGAACTGGACGATCTGGATCTCGCCGAGCAGTTGGAGCCCATCGCCGCCTCGGTTTTAGGCGGATCGGTGACCGGCGTCGTTCCCGGTCTGAGCGTTATCGCCCAGGTCATCACCAACTCATTGATCGACGGCGCCGCCAGTGCCTTTTTAACCCTGCGGGTAGGGATCATCACCCGGAACTATTGCGGGGCCCTGTCGCTGCCGGATCGCCGGACCACCCGGAAAAAAGCCACCGCCGAAGCGGCCGCCCTGCTGGGATCGGTCATCTACGATTCGTCCAAACGGGTTTCCCTGGCCATGTGGGAGGCCTCCAAAAAAGCCGGTCTCAGCGCCGCGAAACAGACCGGTAAAAAAATATCCGGCCGGACCAAAGCGTTGTGGGCTGCGGCCCTCTGCCGGGAAGCTTCGGAAAAATCCCCGGCGGATCCTTCCTGAAAAAAAAGACCGCGTTCCCGGCCGCGTCAGACGGCTGCTCGAGCCTCCTGGGCCGGATCGAGACCAAACCTCCGGTAATCCCTACTTTTCTCATTGACAAGGCCCGGTCGTCGGTTTTAAGCTAAGAAATTAAGAATAGCGAGAGGTTATTCATCAACCCCTATCAAGGAGGAAAAACGCATGGCCGTCGCCAAAAAAGCCCCAGCAAAAAAAGCCGTGAAAGCCCCGGCAAAAAAAGCCGCCCCCGCCAAAGCCGCTACCCCGGCCAAAACCGTGAAAGCGGTCAAGACCGTGAAACCCGCGAAAAAAGCCGCTTCCCGGCTCGGGGACCGCTACGGTTGCAGCGCTTGCGGCCTGGTTCTATCCGTGGTGGATGATTGCGGCTGCGGTACCATCGATCTGGTCTGCTGCGATACTCCGATGAAGAAAAAAAGGGCCGTGCCCAAAAAGAAATAACCCGCCGCTCTAGCATTGAGCATGCTCACTCCTTCGGGCCCCGGGCAGGTTCAGGGCCTGAAGGAGTGGCTTTCCCTTTTTCCCCGCATGGAATATTCACCCCGCCAGAGGTTGTCGGCCGTTTTGGCCGGGAGGCCTTGCGATCGAGTCCCGGTTTTGCCGCTCCTGGCCGGCTGGGCCGCCCATCATTTTTCAGAAGGTTCTCCCCTGGAGACGGGGCAGCATCCCGACCGCATCGCCAAGGTTCAGATCAGTGCCCGGGAGGCCCTGGAATACGACGGATTGTTCGCCTACGCGGACCCGCTGTATATCCCGGAAGCCTTCGGCTGCCGGGTCCGTTTTTCGGCCTCCGGTCTGCTGGTGGAGCCTCTGGCTTTGCTGCCCCAAAACGCTACAGTGGAAACCATCGACGAAATATCCTTGCCGGATCCGGAACGATCCGGGAGGCTCCCGGTCATTCTGGCCGCCGTTCGGAAGCTGGCCGAATACAGCCGGGGGGAGATCCCGGTTATCGGGCTTTTTGAGGGACCTTTTACCACCGCCGGCCGGCTGTTCGAAACCGATCGGCTGCTGCGCCTGGTTTATCGAAATCCCCCGGTTTTAAACCGGATCCTGGACCGGGTGACCGACTTGTTGCTTTCATTCGGTCAGCGCCTGGCGGAAAACGGGGCGCACCTGTTGTTGATTCCGGAACCTACCGGTTCCGCCTCCCTCATCTCCCCCCGGATGTTCAATGAATGGGTTCTGCCCCGCCTGCAGCGGATCACCCGGCATCTGGGCCTGCCTTGTATCCTCCATATCTGTGGAGATACGTCTCCGCTGCTGACGTCGATGGCCGAATCGGGGGCCCGGGTTTTGAGCCTGGATCAATGCATGGATCTGAAGCGCAGCCGAAATCAGCTTCCCGGAGTCGTTCTCGGCGGCAACGTGGATCCGGTTCAAGCGCTGCTGCTCGGAACGGTGGAAACCGTAAGGGAAAATACCCTGGATTGCCTGCGCCGGGCCGGTACTGAAAAATTCATGCTCATGAGCGGTTGCAGTCTGGCCCCCCAAACCCCAGTGGAAAATATCCGGGCCATGATCCGAACGGCCCGGGAATACGGGCCAGGTCAGTCGGAAGATGCCGGCCGGTCCCGGTAAACCCGGCAAGCCAACCCCCGCAGACGGGGCGTGCCCATTTCCTTCCCCCGCTCCCCCCGGTCATCCGTCAACATATTGATGTTGGCCGCCGCCCAGTCGTAAAAACGGTCTACTCCCCTCTCAGGAAACCACCAGGCGTAGTCCACCCCGGCCACCCCGGGCCGTAGGTCCTCCGTGATCCGGGCCTTTTGTTGAATGCGGCCTCCGGGCGTTTCGATCCAGACCGGCTCTCCATCCCGGATGCCTAAAGGCGCCGCCGTTTCGGGATGGAGCCAGACCACCGGCTCCGGATGGACGGCCCGCAGTGATTCCAGTTGCCGGTTTCCGGAATGACGGAAGGCCTCTACTTTCCAGGAAGTCAATACCAAAGGAAATTCATCGTTTCGATCTGTAGAAACGGACGGCGTTTCCAGTACGAGAGCATATCCGGGGAGGGGATCGAACCCCCATTCCTCCAGACGGCCGGAGAACAACTCTACTTTTTTGGAAGGGGTGGCAAACCCTCCTTTTTCATAGTGACGATAGTCTTTCCTACCGGTCAGGACCCCGATCCGGCGGAACTCATCAAAAGTCAGACCGGCCGGTTGCAGAATAAAGTCCAGGCACTCCTGCTCCCGATCCCAGAAGAATTCCCCCAAGCCCAGCCGCCGGGCCAAGCCCTGGATCATGGCGTAATCCGAGCGGCAGTCGCCCACACGGGCCACCTGCTGCTGGACCTGGACCACCGGATAGTAGGGCGGGGCGATGACGGCGTCATATTCAAAGCAGGAGGCGGCCGGCAGAACCACATCGGCCAGGGCCGCCGTGGGATTCATAAAAAGATCGGCCACCACCAGAAAGTCCAACTGGTTGAAAGCCGCGAAGGTCCTGGCGGCGTTGGGATACGTGAGCAGCGGGTTGCCCCCCTGCACGTAGGCGCAGCGCACCGGATAGGGGTCACGCTCGAGGATGGCCCTGGTGATCGACTGGGGGAGCGCATAAAACACCTGGGGCAGAAAACCGTCCCGGGCGTTGAGCCTTCTATCGCGAAGTTCATCGGGGAGCTTGTCCCGCAGATCGAGGGCCGGAGACCCCATGGGAAGGACCGGGGGCGGTTCTCCAAGCAGTTCCCCCCCCGGAACCCCCAGGTTGCCCGTCAGGGCTCGCAGAATGGCCAGGGCCCGGGCGATTTGAACGTTGTGGGGGCTGTGATCGATGGCGTTCCCGGCCTGGATTACGGCCGGGCGGCTGGCGGCGTACAAGCGGGCCGCCTTTCGGAGCGCGGCCGCCTCCACTCCGGTACGGGGGGCGGCAAAAGACGGCGAAAAAGGCCGGACCTGAGCGGCCAGGGCCTCGAAGCCCACACACCAGTCCTCCACGAAGGGCTTATCATAAAGCCCTTCCTCGATGATGACCTGGATCAGGGCCAGGGCCAGCACCAGATCGGACCCGGGTTTAAGCGACAGATGGACGTCCGCCCGCTCGGCCAGCACCGTCTTTCGCGGATCCACGACCATCAGGGCAGCCCCCCGCTCCAGGGCCCTGATCGTATCCAGATGTTCCCCCGGACGGGTCTCGGCCAGATTGGCGCCCCAGACCAGAATACCCGCCGGAGGGAAATCATAGTCCGGCACCGGGTTGTAACCGCAGGTGAATTGGTTGCCGAAGACCCGGGGGACGTAACAGAGCGGCGCCATGGAGGCGATATTGGGAGCGCCCAGGACATTGGCCAGACGGGCCAGATAAGCCCCCTCATAGCCCCCCTTGAAGGAGCCCCGGATAAAAACCAGTCCTTCCGGACCGGCCGACCGTCGGGTCTGCTCGAGCGCTTCGGCCACCCGGTCCAGGGCCGCGTCCCAGGAAATTTCCTGCCACCGGCCGCTCCCTCTGGGGCCTGCGCGCAGCAGCGGCTTTTTCAAACGGTCGGGGTGCTGCAGGTATTCCAGGGCGGCCTGCCCTTTTTGGCAGAGCCGACCTCGATTGATCGGGCTTTGCGGATCACCGGTTACTTTGAGAATCCGGTCTCCCTTCCGATGAACGCGAATCCCGCAGCCGGTCTGGCAGAAGCCGCACGCGGACTTTACTATTCGTTCCATATCGATTATGATACCAGAAAATGACTTAAAGGGCGGGGGAAAATCGCCCCGTCACCCGCGCGATGCCTAAAAATGGCGACAGGGGCACACAGTCCCGCGCAGCGCGGGACTGTGCGACATTCCGCAATTCGATGTTGGATGTTGAATGTTGGATGTTCGTCTTTATTTTCGTATTAAACCTTTGGAAAAGGAGGCCGCCCATGAACAAGAAGACAGGTTGGTTGATGTTGGCTACGGTATTCTTCCTGATTTCCCTGTCCGCCGGGTCCGCTCCGGCCCAGACCAAGCCGCTGGAACTGACCTATTCCCATTTCATGCCCGCCACCCACGGCCACGCCCTGTTGTCCCAGGAATGGGCCAAGGAGGTGGAGAAAAGGACCAACGGGGCCGTCAAGGTCACTCTCTTTCCCGGGGCCACCCTGACCCCGGCCCAGCAGGCCTACGACGGCGTGGTGAAGGGGATCTCCGATATCGCCTTCGTGGTGTTGAGCTACACGGCCGGGCGGTTCCCCTTGACGGAAGTGATCGATATGCCCCTGGGCTATAAGAGCGGGCTCCAGGCCACCCGTCTGGTCAACGCCTATTTCCAGAAATTCCATCCCAAGGAATTCGACGATACCCAGGTCCTGTATCTGCACGCCCACGGCCCGGGGATCCTGCACACCAAGAAACCGGTGGCCAAGCTGGAAGACCTGAAAGGACTGAAGATCCGCTGCACCGGCACCAGCGCCAAGGTGGTCACCCACCTGGGCGGCACCCCGGTGGCCATCCCCATGCCCGAAGCCTACGACTCCCTGCAGAAAGGCGTGACCGAAGGCATCATGGCCCCTATCGAGGCTCTGAAGGGCTGGAAGTTCGCCGAAGTCATCAAGTCCACCACGCTGAATTACGGCTCGGCCTATTCCATCGCCTTCGCCGTGATCATGAACAAACAAAAATGGAATGCCCTGCCGAAAGAGACCCAGGCCGTCATCCAGAAGATCAACCAGGAGTGGATCGAAAAGACCGGCAAGGCCTGGGATGATTTCGATATGGCCGGAACGGAGGCCACCAAGGCCAAAGGCAATCAGATCATTGCCCTGTCCAAAGGGGAAGATGAACGGTGGGCCAAGCTGGTCCAGCCGATCCTGAACGAATACGTCCAGAGCATGAAGGCCAAGGGCCTGCCGGGCGACGAGGCCCTGAAATTCTGCCAGGACTGGCTGAAGAAAAATCCCTGAGAAAGCAAATTCGAAATCCGAAACTCGAAACAAATTCATATAACCAAAATTCAAATCACCGAGACTTCTCCCCCTCCCTCGATCCCGCCGGCGTCGGGACCGGCTCCGGAGAACCGGGGGGTGGGTGAAGCCTCAAAATTTTCCTATTACCCATCCCTGTTCACCAAACCTTAAACCTGGAGGACCGATGAGCTCCTGCGAAACCTGCCGGTTCCGCGCCCGGTACGACGCCCAACCCAAATCCCTGTTGGGCAGATTTTGGAAATGGCACACCCGCTGGTGTCCGGGCTGGAAATCCTATCTGAAATCCCTGCCCGCGGACGAGCGGGAAAGGATTAGCGGCCGATACCGGTGACGGATTTTGAGACCGGGGCGACAGTTCGCGGCGAGCCTTGCTTAATTCGCCCTCTAATTGCCAACATATGTTTGACAATTATAAGATAATTAAATTATATTTTATATAATAATTATCCGAGAGGTGTCTTATGCAGTTTATCACTGTACGGGAATTAAGTACAAAACCCAAAGGTGTTTGGGAGAAAATCAAAAAGGAAGAGGTCGTCATCACTTCCAATGGGAAACCGGTAGCTATCCTTTCGGGGGTAACCGAAGCAACGCTGGAAAAGACCCTGAAAATTATACGCCGCAGTCAAGGCCTGCTGGCCCTGGAAGAAATGCAGCAACAGGCGTTGGACCGGGGTCTGGACCGTCTCACGGATAAGGACATGGAGACGGAAATCAAGGCCGCCCGCCGGGGCCGAAAACGGTGATCATCGTCTTGGATTCCAACGTGGTCGTTTCCGGGATTTTACAACCCTTCGGCAAACCAGCCATGATCCTCCGACTGGTTGCGGCCGGCCGGCTTCAGTGCGCTTACGATCTACGGATCATGGCCGAATATCGGGATGTTTTAACCCGTCCCAAGTTTGGATTTTCGGAGAACCAAGTTAAAGCCTTTCTAACCCAGATGGAAGAGGAAGGACTCCCGGTGGTTGCCGGACCTTTGACAATTAGAATTCCGGACCCCGACGACCAGCCTTTTTTGGAAGTCGCCTTAGCCGCCGGGGCGAAGGCCCTGGTAACCGGCGATAAAAAACATTTCCCCAAGGGGGCCTACCGGGAAGTAAAGATAGTCACTCCACTGGAATTTTTAGAGCGCTGGGGTCCCCAAATAGGGCTGTCTTGATCCTGGACTATGAATATTTCACCCAGTCCGCTACCTTCCTGGGCTTCCATTTTTGGCCGTAGACCCAATTGTCCAGATGCGGCAGCAGCCGCTGGGCCAGCCGGGAGCGGGGCAGCAGCCATTTGACGATTTTATGGACGGAACGGTCGGGACGGGAGAAGGGGCAGATCCCCATACAGACCGAGCAGTCGGTGCCCACCTTGCCCCAGTAGTCGAAGCAGGTCTCCTCATTCAGCTTCCAGCGCTCCAGCCCGTTTTGAACGGTCATCCCCTCCGGGGGCACCGACCGGGACGGGCAGGCGGTGGCGCACTTCTTACAATAGCGGCAGAAGGCCTCGACCCCTTTATCGACGGGGCGGTCCGGTTGAAGAGGCATATCGGTGGTAACCGCAAAGAGCCGTACCCGGGGGCCGAATCGATCCGCCACCAGATAGCCGTGCCGGCCCAGTTCCCCTAGACCGGCATCGATGGCCAGCGGCACCAGTAAAAGATCGTAATGGCGGTTATGCTGGGCCACGGCCCGGTAGCCTAGGCCGCCGAACCACTGGGCCAGGATGGTGGTGATATAGGCCCCCCGGGCATAATTGGCCGAACTCTCCACCAGAGCCGGGGTGTGCGGGCCGGCGCCGACGTTTTCCAGGTCCATTTCCGTGGCGATGACTACCGCGTAAGGTAAGGGCTCTGCGATTTCTTGGCCCCAATCCTCCCAGTTCCCGTCAAAAATTTCTCCCCGGTGGGAATAGGCCCAGCGGGGATTCACCCGGCAGATCCCGACCAGGGCGGCCCCCAGGTGATGGGCAAAACCCCTGACGATTTCCGAGGCTTCCTGAGGATTCAGCGCCACTGGAGCTTGGGCCGGATCGGGCGTCACCCGGGCCTGGCCGGCCAGAAAGCCCGGCAGCGCGAAGGAGGACAGGATCATGGAGACATTGGGAGGATAACCCTGGTCGATGGCTCCCGGTCGTCCGATGGGCCCGCCCCGTTCCCTTCTGCGGGCATCGGTGGCCTCCCGGTCCGGGTGCCGCTCGTAATATTGCCGGTATTGTTCGGACCCCGGCGGCAGGGAGCGGTTGCGGGCAAAGACGATGTCCCGTTCGTCAAAACGGCTCACCGTCCCGACGACATGGCCTTCCGCCCCCTTCAAGGCCCGGGGGTTGGGTTTTCCCGGAATGAGGAAAAGGAGCAAAATGATCAGCAGCGCCCCGAAAAAGACGGCCACCCACGGCCGGCTGGGCGGGACGGCCAGAATGAGGCCGGCCAAAAACAGGTGAAATAAGATTCCGATCAGCCCGATCTTGGGCGCCCGCGGTTCCTTTTCCCGCAAGCTTTCCAGGGTAAACAACAGGGCCAGCAGCAAAAACCCGGTGTCGACAAGCAACAGGGCTACGGTCAACACCGAATTTCACCTTGATCGTAATGCACTTTACTCAAATCCAACTGCAAACGATATTCGCCGGTTCCCGTCTCGTATTGCATATCGAAGCCCAATTTTTTTGCTAATTGCAGCATCTGGGTGTTTTCCGCCAGGGTGATACCCCAGACGGACTTAAAGCCCTTTTCCCGGGCAATGGCCAGGCAGCTCTCCAGCAGGGCCGCCCCCACCCCTTTCCCCTGCCAGGGATCCCCCACCGTTATGGCGAATTCCGCTTCGATCCCATCGGGATCGCCCATCAGCCGGGAAACCCCCAGAGCCCGCTCCCCGGTTCCGCTTTGGTCGACGGCCACCAGGACGATGTCCCGGTCGTAATCGATCTGGGTAAAGCGGGCCAGCAATTCCGGAGGGATCTCCTTGAGGGGCCGGAAGAACCGGTAATAGATGCTCCGGGCCGACAATACCCGGAAAAGGTCCTCCAGCAAAGGGGCGTCTTCGGGTTTAACAGGCCGGGCCAGGATGGCTAGCCCCCCCCGACAGACCAGGGTCTTTTCATACTGATTGGGATAAGGACTGATAACCAGGTGTTGAGGGGAGGGGCAGACGGCAGGCTGGACCAACACCCGGCAATCAACGGCCCAGGCCCCGTCCGCATCCAGAATCAGGGGATTGATATCCAGCTCCGTGATTTCAGGGAAATCCGTGACCAGTTGGGACAGGCGGATCAGGATTTCTTCCAGCAGCACCAAGTCGGCCGGCGGCCGATTGCGGTAACCCTTCAGCAGCTTATAGACCCGGGTGTTTTCGATCAGGTGGCGGGCGAGCGCCCGGTTTAAGGGCGGCAGGGCCACGGCATGATCTTTCAGCACCTCGGTCATGATCCCGCCCAGGCCGAAAAGAATAACCGGGCCGAAGTCCGGATCTTTTTTACTGCCCAGGATCAGCTCATAATCCGAACGCCGCATCTGGGGCTGGACGGTCACCCCTTCCAGCCGGGCCTGGGGATTATAGGCCCGGGCCCGGGACTGGAGGCGTTCAAAGGCCTGGCGGACATCTTCGGCTCCCTGCAGGTTGAGTTCCACCCCGTGGGCGTCGGTTTTGTGCAGGATATCCCGGGATAGGATTTTCAGGACCACCGGATACCCCATCTCTTCGGCCAGTCGCACGGCCTCTTCGGCCCCCGCAGCTCCTGCGGTCCGGTTTACGGGTATCCCGTAAGCCGCAAGCAAGGCTTTGGCTTCCACTTCGGTCAGGGCGGTCATTCCCTCCTGCAGAACCCGGCTTATAATTTCCCTGGCCTGATCCTGGTCGTATTGGGGAATAAGGGGCAGTTTGGGAGGTATCTCCTGCAGCAATTCCAGGTTCTGTTTATAGGACACCAGGTGCCAGAAGGCCCGGACGGCCTGTTCCGGCGTTTCATAGGTGGGGATCCCGGCCCGGTTGAAGATCTCCCGGCCCCTTTCCACGTCCCGCCCGCCCATCCAGACCATAAATACGGGAACGCGCTTTCCGGAAAACATTTGGATCAAGGCCTCGGCAATGCCGGTCGGGTCGGTCATGGCCTGCGGGGCGGTCATCACCAGCAGCCCGTTGATCCCGGGGTCCTGAAGGCAAATTTCCACGGTCCGGCGGAAGCGGTCCACGTCGGCATCCCCCAGGATATCCACGGGATTGCCCCGGCTCCAAAAGGAGGGCAACATTTCATTCAGCCGTTCCAGGGTTTTCGGATGAAGCGCCAGCGGCTCCAGGCCGTATTCGGCCAGGGCATCGGCGGCCATGACCCCCGGCCCGCCCGCATTGGTGATGATGATCAGACCGGGACCGCCGGGGCGGGGTTGTTTAGCCAGGAGTTCGGCGCAGTCGAACAGTTCGGCCACGGTGTGGACCCGCTTGATGCCGGCCCTCTGGAAGGCCGCCTCATAAACGGCGTCTTCTCCGGCCAGGGACCCGGTATGGGAGGAAGCCGCTTTGGCCCCGGCCGGACTGCGGCCGGACTTTAAGACGATGATCGGTTTGACCCGGGAAACCGCCCGGGCAGCACTCATGAACTTGCGGAAGTTCGTCAGGCTTTCGATATAGAGGATGATACTGCTCACCCGGGAATCATTGCCCAGGAAATCAATCAGGTCGCCGAAATCCACGTCCAGCATGGAACCCACGCTGACAAAATGGCTGAAACCGATCTGCTCCTTGAGGGACAGGTCCAGGATGGCCGTGCAGATGGCGCCGCTCTGGGAGACAAAGGCCATCTTCCCGGGCAGCGGCATATGGCTGGCAAAGGTGGCATTGAGGCGGGTCTCCGAGCAGACCACCCCCAGGCAATTGGGACCGATAACCCGAATACCGCCGCGCTGGGCCGTCTCCTTGATCTGCGCTTCCACTTGGAGACCGGCCTCGCCGATCTCCTTGCCTCCGGCAGAGATGATCACCGCCGCCTTTACCCCTTGCCGGACGCACTCCTCCATAATTTGCGGGGCCGCTTGGATGGGCGTGGCCAAAACCGCCAGATCGATGGGCTCTTTGACCTGGGACAAGGTCGGTGAAACGGGCAGCCCGGAAATCTCCGGGTACTGCGGATTGACCAAATAGATCTTGCCGCCGTATCCTCCGGCAAGGATATTCTTAACCAAAGCCGAACCGATGGTCCCTTCCCGGGGGCTGGCCCCGATCACCGCCACCGAAGCAGGCTGAAAAATTTTATCGAGGTTGTAGATGCTCATGATTCAGAGATCAGAAGTCAGAAGTCAGAGATCGGAGACCATAATAACTGCTGATAAATATCATAGAGGCCTTTTACCGATTTTGGCAAGGGCGGGTTTCAACAACAGGAAGTTTTTTGGTCCCCCGGCTCGGCCGCTGATCCGGGTTTTTTGGTTTCAATGACACAGCAGCAGGAATCGTCGGTCCTTCCCAGGGCGGCATTGATCACGGCCGCCGCGCACCCCACACCGACTTCGACCGACAAGGGCTCGAAAGAGCAGTTCAGGGCACAGGCCCCGCATTCTATACAGGCATCCCGGTTGGCAATCCGGACCTTCTTGCCATTCAGGTTCAATACTTGTCGGGGGCAGACTTCCAGACAGGTCCCGCAGCCGGTACATTTTTCAGGATCCAGTTGCAGGGTTACTACGTTCTTCAGATAGATCAATTCTGCCATAACACCTCTATTTATTGAAAGTGGGGCCATTTTTTCGCCGTCATACCGGACTCGATCCGGTATCCAGGAACCCCGCAGCTTAAAGGCCCTGGATCCCGGTTTTCATCGGGATGACGACTCTGTAATCAGCCAATCAAATATTTTAATATTTAGCGGTCGCCCTTCGGAGGAGCTTAGATAGTAAACCGGGTCCCAATCCACAAGATCAAGCCGGCCGCCCCCAGGGCGATTTCCAGGGGGACGGCCCAGCGCATTTCCTTCTTGACGCCGGAAAGGGAGGTATAGGTCGAGGCCCCGGTGAAATTCATGGCCAGGTAGGCCGAAATCGCCGGCATCAAGAGCAGCCAGGCCAGGCCTTCCAGCGGCTTAAATCCCTGGTCGGAAAAATAGCCCTTCCCCAGTATGATGCCCCAGACTGAAACCAGGCCCAGGATCCAGCCTTTAAAAGAAAAAGCCCGCCCAGGTACCCAAGGCAACAGCAGGGGGGTCAAGACGGCGCCGGCCAACAGGGCTGAAAGAATAGCCAGGATCGACCAGGGGCCCTGGTCCCTGAGATTGGCCCAGTATCCGGCCGCCCCGCCGAAACCGCTTAAAAGGAAAAAAGCCGCCATGACCGCCAAGGCCGGCTTCAGGGCTTGAACCAGTTCCACGGGAATCAAGACGGCCCTTTCCCGGAGGGTAAAGGTCTTGCGACGCATCTCCGGTGTGGCCCGGCAGCCGGCGGAAAGGTAGGCGGGCAGGTCCCGGGCTCGAACAGGCCCGTAGACCGCCTGGAATCCGGAAAGCTTTTTTACCTGATGCGCGGCGACACCCGGGCCGGATAGCTGGGGCAGAATGATTTTCCGATGTTTAACGGCCCGCTCCAGGCCGCTGCTCTGAATCCTTCCGATCAGCTCTTCGGTCCCGAAAGTACCCTTGCCGGCGGCGCACCAGACGTTGATCCCCCTCGTGTCCAGCACCAGGATCCAGGCCGCCTGACCGGGCAAAGCCCGTCGCAGGGCATCGAAGCTCAGCTTGTAATTGGCGGTCGCCAGGACCGGGGATCCCTCGTCGGGGTGGCCCAGGGCGTACAGCCCGGGATCGACGGTAAAATCCATGCGCCCCACCCCCCAGCGGGCCTTGATGGCCCCCCAGCGGTCAACCCCGGTCAGTTCGGAGGAAACCTGCGGCACCTCCCCCAGGGGATTCTCGATCCGGCCTGTTACAAAAGGCTGATCCATCCGCGGCGGGCTCACCTGAGCCGGGGCCTTGGTGGGTCAGCAGGATGGTGCGGGGGCCAGATTTAAGGTCGGTAAGGGTCCCATTTTATCCATTGGATTTTGATCCAGAAATCGATCTCCGGCAAAGCAATCGATTCCGTAGAAAACAAGTCGATATCATCCGAAATCCGATGGCCTAGATAAAATACAGAGAGCGCCGTTCCGCCAGTATAGAGGTTCCTTTCTGTTCCTGCAGACAAGAACGGAGTGTTTCTTCTTTGGTAAATTGGGGATAATCCCAAAATGCTGCTTTTAGATAATTCATTTTCTTGAGCTATGGTTTGTCTGGGAAATGCATTTAATTTTCGGATTGAAACGGATTCCCTCCATAAATCTAACCATATTGATTATAATATTATTTAACTTTTACTACCAGAAATATCCTTTATTCTGTAACCGAGCACGTGATAACCGACCAGCCGTTTATTGTACATCCGCATCAGCATCGGAACCTTTTTATCCACATAATCATAAACCTGCACCACCCTTTTGTTGTCATGAAGGCGATGGAGCCGGCCAACGTACTGCTGAAGGGTGCCCCGCCAGGAAATAGGCATCACCAGAAATAACGTATCCAGCCGAGCATCGTCAAAGCCTTCGCCGATATAACGGCCTGTAGCCAGGATGAGGCGCTCCTCCCCATCCGGAATGGTCTTTAGCTGTTCAGATATTTTTAATCTTTGCTTTTTCCCCAAACCACCTTGAAGGACTATAATATTGCGGGCAAAATTTTTAAGCCGCCCCTGAAGATGTTCGAGGTGTTCCTTCCGTTCCGTCAATACCAGGGGAGACCTTTTTTCTTCCAGGGCAGACAAAATGTCATTAAAAATTAGTTCATTGCGCTCTTCATCCAGCGCCATGGCCTGGTATATATCTTGAATTCCGGGGTCTTGAAAATTTCCCGGCAATTTAAATCGCGTTTCCCGCTCAAAAACGACATGTTCAAAAGGCAGTGAATCGGCGGTTCTTCTTGCCCTATCCTTAAAACGAAGCGGCCCGCACTGCATCAAAATAATCGGATGATGGCCGTCTTTCCGGATGGGAGTAGCCGTCAACCCGAGGACAAATTTTGCTTTGGCTTTCTTCAGCACTTGTTCAAAGGAAAAAGCGGGAAGGTGATGGCATTCATCCACAATCACCTGGCCGTATACTGAAACCAGATCCTTGACCGCCCCTTTTCGAACCAGACTCTGTATTATCCCCACGTCGATCCGGCCGGTTCGAGAGTCTTTGCCTCCGCCAATCTGTCCGATTTCCTGAAGCGGCAAATCCAAAAAGGTCGCCAAACGGTCCCGCCATTGATCCAGCAACTGCCTCCGATGAACCAGCACCAGGGTATTGACTTTCCGGGCCGCAACAATCCAGGCGGCCATAACGGTTTTGCCCGAGGCGGTCGGAGCGGAAAGGACCCCCAGATCAGCGGCTAAAACCGCTTCGACCATCCCGATTTGATAGGGACGTAACCGGCCTCGAAAATGCACGTCAACCGGATCCCCGTGATACCGTTCATCCTTCAACTGTACCGCTATCTGATTTTCCCTTAACACATCGAGAACTTCTTCTAAACATCCTCGTGGGAGGCCCAAATGGCGGGGAAAGTCGTCTGAACAACTGATGATGCGAGGCTTATTAAAGGTCGGTAGGCGCAGGGCCTGGGTCCGGTAGAATTCGGGGTTTTGAAAAGCCGCCAACCGGACAAAGATACCGATCAATTCGGATGGCAAACCATCCTTCTCGATATAGATCTGGTTGCTCAGCACCAGTTGGACTGTCTCGGGAAGGTGCCCGGAAACGATCTTTTTCTTCGGTGTCCTGGAGGGTGAAACCCAGGGGTCGTCTTCAGGAGGCGCCTCCACCGGACTCAGGCGGATGTTGATGATCGTTCCCGACCGGAATGCCTCTCGAACCCGGGATTCCACCTCTGGCAGCGAAACCCGCTGCAGGCTGGACAGGTATCGCCATTGGTCGGGATAGGGAATAAAATGTTCATCTAAAAACAAGCTGTTCCCCTCTTCCCGGGGGCCCCATTGAAGAGGCAAGGCAATGAGGTTTCCAAAACCTCCTTTGGGCAGCGTGTCCTGACTGGGGAAAAATCGGTCATAAGATTCCAGACCCAGTTGGTATCTTCCCTCCAACGTTCTGGTTAGGACAGCACACCCCAGCTTTCGGACCAAGGCCGCCGAAATGGGACGATCAAAGAATATCCATACGTGGCCGCCCTTCCCGGACCTGGAACGCTCCAGGGCGGCCGGAATTCCCAGGCGTCGACAGGTTTCCAGAAAGGCGGCGGCGTCCTCCTGCCAGGTCTTTTTATCAAAATCGGCCGCCAGGAACCAGCAGGTTTCATCGGCCGCCAGGGGATACACCCCGATGGTAGCTTTACCGGTTAAATGATTATGGACAACTTCGTCAGTCACCGGCAGCAATTTTCTGTTTTCGCATTCCCCGCACTTCACCTGGGGTTTACCGCAGAAAGGCCTCTTCCATTCCAGGGCACAAGCCGGAGAATATCCGGATCGGCCGTCTTTCCGCTCCCAGCGTAGCGGATAAACATCTCCCCTGCCACGAAACAGGCTTCTGAACAGAACTATTTTTTCTTTTGAGGGGGAACCGTTGGTAACTTTATTGGGGGCAAAGGAAAAACTGGGTTCCGCCAGGATATTTTTAGGGGTTGAAGTTTCCTCTTCCGGGATCTGACCGAGCATCTGACGCAAACGGTCGTTTTCAGCCTTCAGCCGAGCGCATTCGTTTAGGGCCTCATTCAGTTGTTTTTCGAAATATTCGGAGTTATCCATCCCTTCAAACCGGTAACCAGCAAACGATCCGCACCCATAGGGTCCGGCTTTAAATCTGCATAAATATGAAACTCCTCCTGAATTTTCGCCATCAGGTCTCCATATTGATCATTTCGATCGTCTGTCCCATGTCAATTCTCCTTCAATCTCTTCTACTGTAGGGAGGCTCCCTTTCAATTCCTTAAGTTTATTTTTCGAACGGCATAGAATTAGTCCGATGGAGGGTTTATCGTCAGTGTGTCGTAACAGGTCGTCCACCGCGGAGAGATACATGTTCATGGTGCCGACAAAGCCCGGGTTAAAAGGGACGGCCTTCAGTTCCACCACGACGTAACATCTCAGTATGGAACCAAGGAAATTGTGCAGCAACCGGCTGCACAATTTCGCGATCCGGCCAGGCCGCCGCAAAAGCGCGCATGTATTTGAGGTTACGTGATGATAAGCCACTCATGTCTGGGTAAGCCTCTCGCAGATCTACAGAAAGGCGATCAATCACCCTTGCCCCCCAACCTTGACGCTTCTATCGATCCAAAATCATTCGGCCGATATCCAGGGCTTATGCAGTTTTTTAAAAAATGTGAAACGGGAGAAAAAATAATATTTATCCATTTTTAAAAACCGGATCAGGGGTGCGTCGATCTCCTCCTAATTCCAAGCATCGACCAGGGGTCCAATGCGTATATCCGCTACCTGGGGAGAATTTCGCAGCCAGTCCTCCACCAGTTTCCGATGTTTCTCTTCGGCCGAACCCCGATCGGCCAGGGTGACGAAGATATCCCATTCCGTACCGCAGCCGCCGCCGGCCAGCAGACCGTGGCGATCGATAGCCTCGGCCATGAAGGCGTCGAAGAAGGCCTCCTGGTCCGCTTCGCTCAGGTCGGACGGGAGACGAAACTGGACTTCAAAGCCGAACTCCTGGAATTCCCCCAGGTATAATTTTTTCCGCATTCTTTTTTTCATCGGTCTGCCTCCGTAATCAATTTTTTATATAGATCGTAAATGTCGCGCCGATATCCCACATAATGAATTTGGATGGTCTTTCCCGGATGATCCAATCGGTAAATCACCCGGTATTTTTTGCTTTTCATAGAGTAGTACCCGGGCAGTTCCCGTTCCAGGGCTTTTCCCAGAAAAGGGTTATCCTGCAGGACTTCGATTTTCTTTCTGATCAGCGGTTTCAGCGACGGGTGAAGCCTGCGAATGATTTTAACAGCGGTTTCGGAATAAACGATCCGATAGGGCATCAATCGCTCCAAACCTTTTCATGGGGAACGGTCTTTCCGGTCTGGAAGTCTTTCTGGGAGGCCTTCAGGGAGCGGATAATCTCTTTGTCCCCCAGGATCTCTATGGTCTCCTGCATGGCTTCATACCGGGACAGAGGCATCATCACTCCCACCGCCTCTCCATCCCGGGTTAAGGCGATGGTACTTCCCTCCTGCTCCATTTGTTTCAGGAGATCCAAAAAATCCCTTTTAGCCTTGGAAACCGGCAATATCTTTTGAAAATCTTCCATGAGAACTCCAGTTGTTTTTTTAAATAGCTATTTTAAGTTACAAACAGCCTATTGTCAAAATAATGTTAATCCCCACTTTTTCAGTTTATCTTATCATCCGTTCTCGGGTGGCCGGCAAGCTGTGTCGTCAGGGCATTGAAATAATTCATGAAAAATCCCATGAATTCTTTGGTTTCTTCTCTGTCCCGGAACGGTATCCTGGAAATCAGCGGCCCAAAATAACCGTGAAAGCCCCTGCGTTCAAATTCCTTTTGCGGGGCCTTCTGCGCCTCCAGGACCCGGGCCTTCAGTTCATCGAACAAGAAAGCCAGCCCTTTGCGGGCCAGAAAGCGGCGGATTTCCGTCTCGGCTTCCCGTTCCAGCATGACGGCCCCGATCGCTTCATCCAGGTCTTTCCTCCTATGCTCTTCTTCCCGCAACCGCTCCCGCTCGGTTTCCACCCAGGCCAGGTGGCATTTTTTGAATTTCTTTCCGGAACCGCAGGGGCAGGGCTCGTTTCGGGAAAGGCGATCAGAGTTTTCCAGCAGAAACTCCTCGAGGGTCGGCTCCGATCTTTCCCGTTCTTCCTCCGCCCAGCGCCGCTGCCGAGCCTCGATTTCATCGGCGCGGTAAAACTTCTCCAGGTCCTGTCTGAATCCCGGCGGCCCGTGATCCCCTTCCAGCAACTGGTCCACATTTTCCCGTGAAATCAGGGTAAGGTCCACCTCTCCCCGATTGAAGAAATCGTCAAATTCCGGTTTCAGATCCGAACGTCCTATCTGGGCGAAACCGCCGATCAAACAACCTCGAACGCCGGGGTCGGTGGCCGAGTCCCGCAACACGGAAAGGAAGAAAGAGTCGATTCTTTCCCGCTCATCCTGAAAATCTTCCCGCAGGTTCCAGAGCCCGTCGATGGTATACCCCAATTCAAGGAAATCCCTATCCGCCTTGAAGCCATCGATGTATTTAATCAGAGCCGGAATAGCAGGTTTTCCCAACCGCCGATAGCATTCCGGCAGGGCCTCCAGAATCCAGTCGATATCATATTCCTCGGCCAGGTCCCCCGCGGCCAACAAAGCCGGGAGCGCCTCGGGATCCCCCAATATGCCGAGAAGATATACGGCATGGATCACCCCCCAAAAGCGATCGTCTTCAAATTTGTAATTCGGTACCGTGATCAGCACGTGGGAGAGGAAAGGAACGGCCGCAGCGCGGCGTTTTTCCACTTCCCGCACAAATTCCATTCCCAGCCGATCCGCTTCCGTAAAAATCAACTCGAGCAACTCGTTGTCAGAAAGGTTCTGGTACATTGCCCTTTAAATCTCCTTCATTATATTCCGTTGCCGGGATTCAAGTTGAATTTTTCCCTTGTCCTCAACTTCAAATATTTTGATTAGCCCTTCAACCACTCCGGCAGCGGCGGGATCCCGGTCCGGCCGCCGAGCTGCAGGGCGACCCGGGAGGCGGCCCAGGCCCCCCAGTCGAGGCTCCGGTCCATTGTCCAACCTTGGAGCAGACCGTAGATAAAGCCGGCGTGGAACACGTCGCCGCAGCCGGTGGTGTCCACCGCCGCCACCGGGTAGGCCGGACGGCGGATCAGCCGGCCCCGATCGAGGGCCACGTAGCCCTCTTTCCCCAAAGTGACCCCCACCAATCCGGGCCCCAGGGCGGCCATTTCCCGGCAGGCCGCCAGCGGGTCGTCCTTCCCGACCAGTGAACGGGCGAAAGATGCGGAGGCGATAAAATAATCGCTCAGGCGGGCCAGGTCCAGCATCCCGTCCCGCAGCGATCCGGCGTCCACGACCACCGGGACCCCGACCGCGCGGGCTGCCCGGGCTCCGGCCAGAGCCGCCTCCGGAAAGAGGCCGTCCGTGTGGAAGACCTTTGCCCGGCGGATTAAATCCAGATCCAGTTCTTCCGGCCGCGGCGGCGGCCCGGTCGGCCGCTGCCAGAAAATCGTCCGTCTTCCCGGCCCGGGTTCGACGGCGATAAAGGCGAACTGCGATTCGAATCCTTGGCGGACCAATAACCCCCGGAGATCGATTCCTTCCATTTCCAGGCTGGCCTGGATCTGTCTGCCGAAAGCATCATCCCCGATCACTCCGGCAAAGGCGCAGTGTACCCCCCAGCGGGACAGGGCGGCCAAGGCGGTGGCCACCGGTCCCCCTCCCTGAACCGCCAATCCGGTGAATTCACATTTGCTGTCCGCCGGTGGATAGTTTTTTATGAGGCCGAAATAATCCAGGGAACACTGGCCGAGGCCGTAGACTTCCGGGATTTGATTTTTAGACATGGTGGGATACCCGGTTTTCAGGTGATGAATCCGGAAACAGGAAACGGGGGTTGGCCGTTTTTTCATTAATAATTAATAATTGATTATTGATTATTAACGTTTTTAGGAAGCTGCTTGCTCAGGGCGAGGATATTTTCTTCGTCCCGCCGCTCGTAGTGGATATGATCCACCACCTTCCGGGCCAAGTAGATGCCCAGTCCCCCGATTTCCCTCGCTGCCAGGGAGGCCTCGATATCGGGTTCCGGGGCCGCCAGCGGGTTGAAGGGCCGACCGGAGTCCGCAATCCGAACGGTCATTGCCGAGGCGGAGAGGTCGATTTCCACGGCGATCGTACCCGCCGTGCCGTCCGGATAGGCGTAATGAACGATATTGATCGCCACCTCTTCCACGGCCAGCACCCACCGCTCCGCTTCCCTTTCCGAAAAACCCGCCTCCCGGGCGGCCTCGAAGACCCAGAGGCAGATAGCGGGCACCGAATCGGAAACCGCCGGCCAGGTTTTTTTCATGTCCGGCCCCGGCTACCCCGGCAACAGGGCATCCCGGGCCGCCCCCGGCTGATCATAGAAATCGAGGATGGTGTCAAATCCGGCCATCTCAAAGATTTCCTTGACCTCGGGTTTCAGGCCGGCCAATACCAGGCGGCCTTTGTTCTGCAGTCGCTTGGCCCCCATCAGGACCACCCGCAGACCGGCGCTGCTGATGTAATAGACTTCCTGCAGGTCCAGGATGATCTTCGTCTCTCCCTGATCCAGCCATTCCACCAACCGGCTTTCCAGTTCAGGCGCCGTAGCCCCGTCAACTTTGCCTTCCACCGCTACCGTTAAGATACCTTCTTCCTGCTGCGCTTGCACGTTCATCGTTCCGTCTCCTTGCTTGTTTCCCAATCGGCCCGGGCGAAAGCCGCGATCTTTTGCGCCCGCTCAAAATAAATTTGCATATCTTCCCAGCCGGGGCGGGCGGCTGTTTTTTGCAGGAGCAGCCCGTCGGCATCGAACCAGCGGGGCAGCAGCCCTCCCAAAAAATAACCCCGGGCCCGCAAGGTGTCCACCACCTCACCCACCCAGGGCCAGGCCAGATTCAACCAGACCTGGATTACGACAATGCCCCGGGCCTTAAATTTATCCTCCAACCCGGTCAGGGCTTGGTCGAAATCCCGGCCCGCCCGTTTTACCGCCAGCCGCGCCACCTGGGCGAAATCGAAGATCTGCGTTTCCAACTCGGTTTCGCCATCGGCCGGGATGGAGGCCGTTGACGGCCGCCGGGTCCGTTCGTCAGGCCAGCCGCTGTACATAAAATCGAGGGCGTCGTCAAAAACTCGCGGAATATAAACCGTCTGCGTCTGGGGTTGAATATGAATAAAATCCAGCAATGACGAAACCCGCCCCCGGGCGCTTTGCTCTTGTGAATAGGCCGCCGCCGGCATCAGGTCCAGCTCCACCGCCATGGTCACCGCCCCCAGTTTGGCGCACATCCGCTGGGAAAAGACATGGTTGCAGACCGATTCACCGAACAGGGCGGCTATCTTGAACCTGTTTTTTCCCAGCTCCAGTAGGTGGGCGTTCATCCGGGCAAAGATCCCGGCCCCGCCCCGGTAAAGGGGATGGACCACGCCCGCGCCGGATTCGTAGAGGCCTTTGAAGGGCGCCGAATTAAACATAGCGTTATGCCCGACGATATCTCCCCGCGGGGTCCGGGCCACGATGGAGATGGTCCGCAGGGTCCGGTTCTCCTCGACCAACCGGGCCGGTTCGATAAAGGTTTTGATGGGGTACCCTTCCCCGTAGACCTGGAGAAACAGCCGGGCCACCCCTGCGGCGTCCTCGGGGCGGAACAGGTCCACCTCCCAGGTTTGATCGGGTGCAATCGGATTTTCAGACACTGGCATCCTCCTTGGAGATGGGGATCAGAAAAATCATTCCGCCGGCGGCCAGGACCAGCAGGGCGCAAAACAAATAGAGCACATCGTATCCTCCCCGGTGCAACGCCAAGGCCCCCGCCAGCGGGCCGATGAAAAAGCCCCCTTGAAACATCTGCAGGCCCAGGTTGGTGTTGAAGGCCCGCAGCTTCGGCTGGGAGCGGTCATACAGCAGGGCACTCAAAATCGGCATCACCACGCCCCAGCCCAGACCCAGCAAGGCCCCCAGAGCGAAAAACTCGAAGGCCCCCTCCACCCGGGCCAGGAACAGATAGCCGGCAGCGAGTGCCAGCAGGGTCAGGCCGGCGGCGACTTTTTTGTTCAGGCGGTCAAAAAACCGGGCAGCGATCAGCCGAATCCCGATCTCCCCGACGGTGGACAGGGTAAAAAACAAACCGGGATTGGCCACCCCCCGGTTCCGGGCGTACCCGGCCAGGAAAAAAAAGATCAGGGCGTACCCACTATAAAACAACAACATGGCCGTCAGAATCAATAAAATTTGCCTTTCCCGCAGATTACGCCAAATCTCCGCCCGGGACAATCGGCCGGGCCGGGTCCCGTCTCCCGGTCCCGGCCCCGGCCCTTTCAAAAAAATCAGGGGAAAAATCAAGATCATGGTGCCGGCAAAAAAAGCCAGGACCTGGGGATAGCCGCCCAGACGGGCCATCAGGACCTTTAAAATAGGCGGAATGACCGCATAGGGCAGCAGGGTGATGATGGACAGGAGCCCGAAGGCCTGGCCGCTCCGCCCGGGAGGGATGCGTTGAACGATCACCGTCATCAGGGCCGTGGCCAGAAACACGTGGGCCGCCCCGTGAAACAGCCGTAGCGCCATCATCGACCCCAAGGTAGCGGCCCAACCGTAGGCGGCCAGGGCGGCCATGACGCCCAGGGTTCCCAGGGAGATCCAGCCCCGGGCGTTTTCCGGGTGGGAAAAAGGGCTGATGAAGGGACGCAGGACCAGGGCTACGGCCGAGAAGAGGCCGATCAGCAACCCGAACCATTGCGGGTCGATGGGCAGGGTCCGCAGATATTCTTCAAACGAAAAGAAGACGGCGATGTTGATGAAGGCCAGGAAGACGGCGACATTAAAAAAAATAAATTCCCGGGTCCAGAGGGGCGTTTCGGTTGACCTGGCCAAACGATCAGGGTCTCCTTCCGTTTTCAGCCAGAAGGCTTAATCGATGAAGAAGATTGCCGGCGACTTCCCTCCGGTACTCGGCGGTGGCCCGGACGTCATCGATGGGGGCAACCGCCCGGCGGGCCTCGGCGGCTGCTTTTTGCAGGGCCGCGAGCGTCAAGGGCCGCCCGCGCAAACCCGCTTCCACGGCGGGGGCCGTCACCACCGTGGGCCCCACGCTGCCCCAGGCCAGGCGGATATCCGCTACCAGCCCTTCTGAATCCAGGTCGAGCAAAGCCGCCAAGCTGACGATCGCAATGGCCAGGGCCTTCCGCTGTCCCACCTTCTCATAATACTGCCTGGAAAACCGCTGATTTTTAGAGATCCAGACGCCGATCAGGATCTCGCCGGGCCCCAGGGCCGTTTGGCCGGGCCCCTGGATAAAATCCCGGATGGGCAGTCGGCGGGCGGCGGTGCGGCTGCACAGCTCCACTTCGGCCTCCAGCACGTAAAGCGGCGGCAGGCTGTCCCCGGCCGGCGAGGCCGAGCAGATATTCCCACCGATGGTCCCCATGTTTCGGATGGGGGGGGACCCCAGGACATTCAGGGCCTGGACGAGAATCGGAAAGCGGGCTTGAATCAGCGGATCGGCGGCAATCCGGGCATGGGTGGTCCCGGCTTTGATCAGCACCCCATCTACCCGGTCTTCGATCCCCTGCAGTTCGGGAATCCGTTCCAGGCAGATCAACTGCCGCGGACTTTTCGAACCGGCCCGGAGCTTCACCAGAACATCTGTACCCCCGGCATACACCGTGGTATCCGGTTCTTCCAGGGCGGGCCATAAGATTTCCAGACGTTCAGGCAGCAGCCACCGCGGCACGGATCACTCCTCCCCCCTCGGTGAAGCCGCGACCGTTTCCACGGCATCCACGATCTTCTGGTAACCCGTACAACGGCACAGATTTCCGGACAGACCTTCCCGAATCTCCTCCCGGTTGGGCCGGGGATTACGGCGGAGCAGATCGATCGACCCCAGGATCAGGCCGGGGGTGCAAAAACCGCATTGTACGGCCCCCTGCGTAACAAAAGCCCGCTGAACCGGATGCAGCCCCTGGCCGCCCGCCAGGCCCTCGATGGTCAGGATGGTCTGCCCGGCCAGTTGGCCGGCCCGCATCAGGCAGGAAAGGCGGCTCTCCCCGTTTACCAGAATGGTGCAGGCCCCGCATTCACCGGCCCCGCAGGCCTCCTTGGTGCCGGTCAGCCCCAAATCCTCCCGTAACAGATCCACCACCCTCCGGTCGCTGTCCGTTTCCAGTTGAGTGGGCTTTCCGTTCAATATAAAGGAAATGTTGATTTTCATATTTCGCTCTTATCTGAGAAGTTGACCATCGTTTCGCTCAACGGCGACGGCGCGCTCGGCGATCGCGCCCTACCTGTCTCCGCTTCCATCTTCCATCTTCCCGCTTCCATCTTCCTCCCAGCGCAGGCTTGGCGGCGCGCTCGGCGATCGCGCCCTACCTAGCCTTCTTTTTCACGTAGGGCCCGCAAAACCCGCTCCGCGGTAAAGGGATTTTGCGGCAGCCGGATTCCGCAGGCGTCCATCAGGGCGTTGGCTACGGCCGGTAACGGACCGTCTATTCCGATTTCGCCTCCGCCCTTCAAGCCCAGGGGGCCGCTGGGTTCATGAGAATCCACCGGCAGCGATTCCATGTCCGGCAGGTCCAGGGCGGTTGGCAGGATATAAGTCGCCAGATCTCCGGTCAGAATTTTTCCTTTTTCCGCACGGAATTCCTCGGTCAGGGCAAACCCCAGCCCCTGGACGACGGCGCCCTGGATCTGCTGTTCAAAGATCCCGGGGTTGACGATGCGGCCGCAGTCGCTCACGGCCAGGTATTTCCGGACTTCGACCGCCCCGGTCAAGGTGTCCACTTCCACGGCCGCCAAGTGGACCCCGTAGGAAAAAATCAGGTGGGGAATACCGTGCAACTGCAGGGCGGGATCCGCGGTCGGCCTATCCGGAGCGGTGGGGGCTTGAAAGGAACAAACGGCCCGGCCATCCTCCGGCGCCAGTTCGGCGGCCATCCGGGCGAGAGGGATCTTCCACCCGGTCGGAACGTGACGGACCGCCCCCGGCGTCAGGATAACTTCTTCGAGCTCCAGGGCCCCGAAAAGTTCCGCCGCCTTTTCGATGATATTTTGTTTCAGCTCCCGGGCGGCGTCGATCAGGGCCCGGCCGAAGGTGTACGTCGTCCGGCTGGCGGAGGCGGAGCCGCCGGGCAGGGTTTCCCGGGTATCGGGGCGAACGAATTCCAGCTTCGCCGGGGGCTGATTTAAGATTTCGCCGGCTATCTGGAGAAAAGTATGGTGGTTCCCCTGGCCCATATCCACCACCCCGCAGTAGATGCGGAAACGTCCCAGCCCGGTCAATTCAATTTTAGCCGCGGCGACGTCGGGAATTACCGGTCCGTAGCCCTGGCCGTGCATGACACAGGTCAATCCTATCCCCCGCTGCTTGAAGGGACCCGCGGCGGCCTTCCAAGCCTCTCTGCCGGTCCAAAGGGGCTGGGCCTGCAGTGCGGCCAGACACTCCTGAAGCCGGGTCGAGGCGGTCAACGTGACCCCGGCGGCGTTCTGGTCTCCCGCGGCCACGGCGTTTCGCCGCCGGATTTCCAAAGGGGAAAGGTGCAGCTCGCGGGCCAAAATATCGATCGTCTGCTCCAGGGCCGCATTGACCTGGGGCACCCCGAAGCCGCGAAAGGGTCCGCTGAGCGGATTGTTGGTGTAAACCGCCCAGGCCTGAAGATCGATATTCGGGATGCGGTAGGGGCCTCCGGCATGCTCCAGTCCCAGGGCCATGACGGCGCCGCCCAGATGATCGTAAGGCCCGGTATCGTAATATAACCGGGCTTCCAGCGCCTGGAAACGGCCTGCGGCATCGGCCCCCAGACGGTACTGGAGCCGGGTGGGGTGCCGCTTGCAGCCGGCCCAAAAACTTTCCTCCCGTTCCCACCACATCTTCACCGGCCGTCCGCGAGAGTGGAGGGCCCCCAGGGCCAGCAGGCTCTGCACGGTAATTCCGTCCTTGCCGCCGAAAGCCCCCCCGCAGGGGGGTACGATCAGCCGGATGGCCTCCCGGTCCAGTCCCAGGGCTTCGGCGATTTCCCAGCAGTCCCGGAAAGGAGTCTGGGTGGATACCGCCAGGGTCAGAGACCCGTCCGGATTCCCTTGGGCCCAACCGGCCTCGGTTTCCAGGTAGGCATGCTCCTGATAGGGGGTTTGAAAACAAAACTCCGCCACCGCCGCGCACCTGGAAAAGGAATCCCGCACCGCCCCGCGCACGAGCTGCCCTTTTAAAAGCACATTTCCTTCCGGATGGCTCTCGTGGATCCGGGGGGCCCCTGGAGCCAGGGCGGCTTCCAGATCAAAAATTCCGGGCAGCGGATCCAGGTCGATCCGGATCAATTCCAGGGCCCGGCCCAGGGCCTCCCGGTTTTCGGCCAGGACCAGGGCCACGGCGTCCCCGGGGTAGCGGACCTTATCATCCACCAGGACCGGCTGATCTTTTTGGACCACCCCCTGCCGATTGGCGCCCCGGATGTCTTGATGGGTCAAAATCTTCAGGATGCCGAAGAGCTTTTCGGCCTCCCGGCAATCGATGCCCCTCAACCGGGCATGGACCGCCCCGGCCCGTTTCACCCCGGCCCAGACCAACTCCGGCCCGTACAGATCGGCCGCATATTTTTCCGCCCCGGTAACCTTTCCCGGGGCGTCGAAACGACAGGAGAAATCGTCTTTTTCTATTTTCTGTTCCGCCTTAATATCTTGCATTCTGCAATTCGTATTTCGGAAAAGGAGTTAAGATTTTTCCGTTATGCCGGCGAAAGCCGTCCCGCCTGCGGCGGGATAGGCCTCGGATGTCGATTCAATTAATGAGATAGTTAATAACTATCCGCCGGGATGACATCCCTCCGTCCTCTGACCTCCGTCCTCTGATTTCTGATCTCTGATTTCTGTCCTCTGACCTCTATCTTTTAATATTTCTTCCAGCGCCCTCACCAGCGCCTCCAGGGCCTCCCTGGCGGATATAGTGACCCGGATATAATTGGGAAAACGAAAACCGGTCATGGTCCGCACCATCACCCCCCGGGCCATGAGTTTCCGGTAGGCCAGGGTGTCGCTGAGGGGTAACCGGATCATGACGAAGTTGCCTTCACCGCAGATATAAGGCAGGCCCAGCCGGTCGAGTTCGCGGGACAAAAAGGCCTTGCCGGCGCCCACCAGGGCCCGGGTCCGGCGGATGTGTTCGTCGTCGTTCAGGGCCGCCAGGGCCGCCTCCTGGGCCAGGACGTTGACCGAATAGACGACACCGGTGCGGCGGATGACGTTCACTACTTCCAGGTCGCCCGCCAGATACCCGATCCGCAGGCCGGCCAGGGCGTACATCTTGGAAAAGGTCCGGAAGACCACCAGGTTGGGATAATCCCGCAGCAGGCGTATCCCGTCCGGAAAATCCTTTTTTTCCACGAACTCGCAATAGGCTTCGTCCAGCACCACGATCCGGCGCCCGTCGATCCGGTCCAGGAAGCGTCGCAGGCGCCCTTCGTTCCAGTAGGTCCCGGTGGGATTGTTGGGATTGCAGACGAACACGATCTTCGTCCGTTCATCGATCCGCTCCAGCAGGCCCTCGTCGTCGAAACCAAAATCGCGGAGCGGAACCAGACGGGCTTCGAACCCGGAGAACTCGGCCACCCATTCATACACGGCAAAGGTCTTATCGGCCGTGACGATGTTGTCCCCTTCCTGGCAGAAGGCCTTGATGACGAAGGTGATCACTTCATTGGCCCCGTTGCCCACGATGAATTGATCGGGCTGGAGGCCAAATTTTTCCGCCAGCTTTTCCCGCAGATAGTAGGCGTCGCCGCTGGGGTAGACCGCCGCCCGGGGCGGGGGAAAGCGGCGGATGATTTCCTGGGCCTCCGGAGGGGGACCCAGCGGGTTTTCGTTATTATTCAGCCGCAGGAGACGATCGCAGCCGTACAGCCGCCGCAACTCCTCATCGGGCTTGCTCGGGATGTAGGCCTCGAAGCGCCGGACGTACTCGGGGACCAGTTGGTCCAGGGGGGGAAAGGTCATCTCAGACGGCCTTGCCCTGAAAGACCAGCAGGTCCCCCGTGCCGCCGTAGGGGATAATGATGCGGGGGGAAAACCCGTTGCTCAGGAGGGGGACGGCGAAATCGGCCTGTCCGCTCCGGCCCAGGTCCAGTTCGCAGAAGATGTTTTTGATCTGTTCCCGTTGAAACAACCGGAGGTGCTGCCGGATATTGTTTTCGATATCCTTTCCGCTTACGACCGGCCGTAGGGTAACGGTCTTCCGTCGCCGGTCCAGGTCCGCCGCTAAAACGGAGAAATCCGGCCGGGCTTCCCCGAAATAGCGCGACAGGTGAAAGCTCCGGGGGAGCACCAAACGCCGGTATTCCCCCCGCAGGAAGGTTTCGAGTTCCGGAACGACCCAGACGGTACTCCCCGGATCCTCCCCCACCTGACGGAAATAATGGACCGCCTCTTTCTTTTTCCCGTCCGGTTCGCTGAAGGTCAGCGACCCCAGGGTTTCAAAGAACAGCCAGGGGAGATCGGAGGTCGACCAGCGGTTGATCAGGCCCACGGCCCGGGTCCGGGCCAGGGCGGCCAGGCAGAAATCGATCAGGGCCTGGACCCGTTCGGGGTTGGAACCGGGGGGAAAGACGTAGGGTCCCAAAAATTCCACGGTTTTTTCCCCGATCCAGTGCCAGAGAATTCCGCCGGCGACCTCCCCGGCCGGTCCGACGGCCAGGGCGGCTTGGAACTCCCCGCTTTCCACCATGTCAACCAGTTTTCCGGGATACAGCAGCGCCCCCGGAACCTCCAATGGCGAAAAGTATTCACCGATCAACTCGGCCAGCCATTTCACTTCCCCGGGCCCGGGGGTTTTCAGACGGTGGTCCTGCGCCGGGGGAGGAGGAGGGTTTTCCTTTTTTTCATAAGGGGGATAGGTTTTTTCCTTGATCAGGCTCAGCACCAGCCGTTGGTGATCCCGATGCAATTGGAAATAATCCACCGAACGGGAAGCGATCAGCAGACCCATTTCCTCCAGGGAGGCCTCGTCTTCCAGGGAAACCGAACTGGTCAGGTTGAAGGCCCGCAGGTTGAGTTCCTGAGCCGTAAAGGTGAAGTCGGCCCGCACATAATAACCGCCCGACAGGCAGCGGATCTCCAGGTTCTGATCCGGCCCGATCAGCCGGATCAGGTAGGTACACAATTCCTCGGCGGCCAGGGTCAGGGCCAGGGCCTCTTTGCGGGCCAGCCCCAGGGCCTGAGCGGCCTGCTCCATAAAACCCGTCACCAGGGGGATATAGGCCCGATCGGCCGTCAAGGTCAGTTTTATTTCGGCTTTGGTATTCATGCTTTCATCCTGAAAAAATGGATTATTTTGCAAACGGCTTTCTCGCCTGGCCAGACAATAATTAATAATCAACAATTAATTATTAATTATTTCGCTCCCTTTCCTTTTCCCCCGGTACAACACCCCCATCAAGGTAATATCGTCCGCTTGGGGGTTATCTTGAACAAAGGATTGGACCGAATCCTTCACTGCGCCCACCAACTCTGCAGCCGAGCCGGAGGCCGATTCCCGGACGGCCGCCAGCAGCCGGCTGCCGGCATAAAGGGCGCCCTCGCCATTCATGGCCTCGGTTACGCCGTCGGTATACAATACCAGGCGGTCGCCGGGTTCCAGGATGACCGTTTCAGGCCGGTAGCGGGCGTTTTCCAGGCCGCCCAACACAAACCCCTTGGGAAGAGGGAGCCATTCGGGTTCCCGGCCTGACCGGATCCGAACCGGGGGCAGGTGTCCGGCATTGGAGTAGACCAACCGTCCGTTGGAGGTATTCAGGATGCCCAGGAAAACCGTAACGAACATGTTGGCGGCGTTTTCCCGGGTGATCTCCTGATTGACCCTTTTCAAAATGTCCGCCGGATCGATTCCCGGTCCGGCCAGGCTTTTTAACAGTGTTTTGGTGACCGCCATGAGCAGGGCCGCCGGGACCCCTTTGTCCGAGACGTCCCCCACGGCCAGGTAGAGATGATCGTCGTCCAAAAGGGAAAAATCGTAAAAATCTCCCCCCACTTCTTTGGCCGGTTCGAGAAGGGCGTGGAGGTCGAAGGGACTGTCCGCCCCCGGCGAGGGGAAGTGCCGGGATAAAAAACTCTGCTGAATCGTGCTGGCGATTTTCAATTCACTCTCGATCCGCTCCTTGACGGCCGTGACCTCGGCCAGGTGCCGGATATACATTTTAAGGGCCAGGCGCATTTCACCAAAGGAACGGGTTAACTGTCCGATCTCGTCCCGACTCCCGGATTCCGGCAGGTCGCTGTCCAGGTTCCCCTGGGCGATTTCCTTGGTTTTCAAGGCGAGAAAGCGCAACGGTTTGGTGATGGTCCCGGACACCAGGCTGATGGCTATGACCAGCAGGATACCGCCCAGAAGTCCGATCAGCAGCACCTCCCGGTTGAGCTGCTGGATCCCGGCCAGCAATTCCTCCTCCGGAATAACGACCCCCAGGGACCAGCCCGAAGCGGCCAGAGGGGCATAGGCCAGCCAGGATTTTTTCCCGGAGACCATCTCCCGGGTTGGGACGAAGCCCTGTTCGCCGCGGATCATGGCCCGGCCGATTTCCCGGAGGTTTTTGTCGCCCCGCTCTTCGGCCAGACTGAAGAGGCTCTCCCGCAGGATCAAATCCTTGCGGGGATGGGTGACAAAGACCCCGTTTTGAGAGATTAAAAAGGCATACCCGGTCTTATAAATCTTTACCGCTCCCACGATCTCCTGGAGCCAGGCCAGGGAAAGATCGGCGGTGACCACCCCCCCGAAAACCTTCGCCCCCTTTTCCATCCGGTTGAAAGGGACGGAATAGGTGGCCATGACGATATTTCCGCCCCCTTCATCGTAATAGGGCTCGCTCCAGACGGCCTGGTTCAATTCCCGGGGGACTTGATACCAGTCCCGGAAAAAATATTGGTACTCCCCATCTCCCAGGAAGATGGTCTTGATGGTCTGGTCCTTTTCCCGGTAACTGTAGGGGGCATAAAAAAATTTCCGGCGCTGAAAGGCCCCCGGTTCAAAAGCAATGGTCGAGCCGAAAATTTCCGGGCTACCGAGCAGGAGGGCCCGGATGTTTTTCAAAAGATCGTCCTCCCGGTAAGGGTTCAGTTCCAGCCAGAGCGCCAGTTGCCGGGGGGCCTTTTGAACGCCGCTCAGGACGCTTTCCATCCGGCTGACCGTCGCCTGAGTCAAGTTGCCGGCGTTTTCCTTCACGTAGCCCAAGACGGCCTCCCGGGAAAAATAATAATTATAGGCGAAGGCGGCCAGAAAGATCAGCCCCACGCTGAAGAGGATAAAAACGGTCAGTTTAAAGGATAGGCTTCTATTTCTCATGGGGCAGACAGGACCGCCGGAAGACCTCGAAGGGCGGGAGCGTCGCGATAATCCCCTGGCGGAGCATGGTCTGTCCCACCCGCTCATAATCCGCCACCGCCAGTTGTCCCGGAGGACGGCCGGACCCCGGCGGACCAACCAGTTCCCTCATCTTTTTAAGCATCCAGCGTTGATGGCTGCGGTTGGTGCCCGTTTGGGCGGCCAGCGCGTATTGCATGACTATATCGAGGGCCTCCTCCGGGTGGTCGAAGGCGTACTGCCAGCCCTCCAGAGCGGCCTGGACAAAGCGGCAGGCCAGGTCGGGTTTTTTTTCAAAGGTACTTTCCAGGCAGTAAAGCCCGTCCTCCGGGAAATTCAATCCGTAGTCCGCATAGTGAAAGGTCGTCAGTTCCCCGGGGTCCAGCCCGGCATTCAACAGCAGATGATACTCATTGTAAATAGTGGCCGAAGCCGCATCCACGCCCCCGCGGAGGAACAGGTTCACGGTTTCCGACTGGGCCACAGGCCGGACCCGGAGACGGTGCTTTTGGAAAAAGGCCTGGGGCTGAATCCGGAATTCGTCCCCCCAGAGCCCAACCTTCTTGCCCTGAAGGTCCTGGGGGTCCCGGATCCCCCGGGACTTTTTCGCCACCAGCAGCAGGGCCGACTGTTGGACCACCTGCCCGATATGGACCAGTTTCAGACCTGCGGCCCGCATTTTGATGGCTTGGGCCAGCATCAGGGATCCGTAATCGGCCATTCCTTTTTTCAGCCACTCGGAAGCCGGCCGGTCGGGTCCGCCCGGCAGGATCCGCAGGTCGATCCCCTGGCGCCGGTAAAATCCCTTCTCGTAGGCCACATAGTAGCCGGCGAACTGGGCCTGGGGAATCCATTGAGGGATAAAGGTTGCCGGTTCCAGGGCAGCGGCGGGAAGCGCCGAGGTCGAAAGCCCCATCCAGCAAAAAATCAGGACGGTCATTTGAATTTTGGTCATTTGAATTTGTTTCGAGTTTCGAGTTTCGAATTTCGAGTTTAGCCTGGGAATTCCGTTATTTTTCTTAGGTCTTTTTCCCGGGCTCGTCCACCCGGATCCGGGCGTCCACAATGACGTACCCCTGTCCGGGAGGTCGGGTCATGATGGGGTTCAGGTCCAAATCCGTTATTTCCGGGACTTCCTCCACCAGGCGCGACACCCGGAGCAACACCTCCTCCAAGGCCTCGATATCCGCCGGCGGATTACCCCGGAAGCCGGTCAATAGCCGGAAGCCGCGGATTTCCCTGACCAGTTCCCGGGCGTCCCGATCGGTCAGGGGGGTAACCCGGAAGCGCACATCCCCCATGACTTCCACATGAATGCCCCCCAAACCGAAGGCCACCAGAGGCCCGAAGACCGGGTCTTCGGTGACGCCCACCATGATCTCCACCCCGCCGGAGATCATGGGTTGAATCCAGATCCCTCCCGGGTCCTGAAGGTTTTCGGCATTCTTCAGGGCCGACTGCAGGACGGAAAAGGCCTCCCGGACGGCGGCTTCATCGGCCAGGTTTAAACGCACCCCCCCGACTTCGGTTTTATGGACAATTTGCGGGGAAGACACCTTGGCGGCCACCGGGAAACCGATTTTTACGGCCAGCTCCACGGCTTCCTCGACCGTGCGGGCCAAGCCTCCCGCGGCCTGGGGCAACCCGACCGCTTTCAAGATCTTTTGAACTTCTTCGGCTGTCAGCCAGCCGGCTCCCCGTTCTCGGAGGACCCGGTGGCAGATCTCCCGGACCGGTTCAATTTCCAGGTCTTCAAAATCCGGGTACATGCCTGGAGGGAGACGGCGCCATTCGGCATATTCCGCCACCCGGCTTAAGACCCGGGCGACCGATTCCGGGAAGGCAAAGGTCGGGATGATCTCCTCTGCAAACTTCAAAGAACCGGTCAGTCCCTCCCCGACCATCATGCAGGCCAGCACCGGTTTAGAGGCGGCGCCGGCGGCCCGGGCCGCCAGAACCCCTTGATGAATGGCCTGGGAAACGATTTCCGTCTCGGCGATGACCGGGATATAAATAACGATCAAGGCATCTATTTCCTCGGACGACAGCAGGATTTCAATCGCCTGCCGATATTCTTCGGGAGTCGCCGAAGCGATCATGTCCACGGGATTTCCCAGGCTGGCGGCCCTGGGGATAACCGCCCGCAGGTCAGCCTGGATCTTGCCGGAAAGTTCCGGAACCGTCAGGCCTTCCGCTTCGCAGGTATCGGCGCAAAGGATCCCCGGTCCTCCGGCATTGGTGACAATGGCTACCCGCCGGCCGGGAGGCAGCGGTTGGCTGCTCAACACGGCCGCCAGGTCAAACATCTCTTCCAGCGTCTCGGCCCGAATCACCCCGGTCTGGTGAAAAAGGGCGTCGACGGCTACGTCGCTGGCGGCCAGGGCCGCGGTGTGGGAACCGGCGGCCCGTTTCCCGGCGGTTGTCCGCCCGCTTTTCACGGCCACAATCGGCTTCGCCCGGCTGACCCGGCGGGCAATACGGGCAAAACGGCGGGGATTGCCGAACGATTCCAGATACAACAGGATCACATCGGTATGCGGGTCCCCTTCCCAGTATTGCAGGAGGTCGTTCCCGGTAACATCGGCCTTATTCCCGATACTGATGAACTTGGAAAGCCCCAGTTCCAATTGCTGGGTAAAGCCCAGGATGGCCAGCCCCAGGGCCCCGCTCTGGGAGGACAGGGCGATTCTCCCGGCTGGAGGAAAGACCGGGGAGAAAGAGGCGTTCAACCGAAATTCGGGATCGGTGTTCATCAGACCCAGGCAGTTGGGTCCTACCAGGCGCATGCCGTAGCCCCGAACTTTTTCCACCAAGGCCTCCTGCAGCCGGAGCCCGGCAACGCCCTCCTCGGCATAGCCGGCCGAGATCACGATTAAAGCCCGCACCCCGAGGGCGGCGCAATCGTCGACCACTTGAGGGACCGCCTCCTTGGGGACGATGACGATGGCCAAATCCACCTGTTCGGGCAGTTCGCGGACCGAATGGGAGGCGCGAATGGAGTAGATCACTTCGGCCTTGGGGTTAACCGGATACACCGGGCCTTGAAACCGGTTGGTCATCAGGGATTTTACCACCAGAAAACCCAGGCTGGATTCCTTGCGGGAGGCCCCGATCACCGCTACCGCATTGGGTCGAAAAAAAGGGAGCAGGGAAGCGGTGGTGTAAACCCGGTCCCGTAATTCCGAGCGCGTCACGCTGTCCTCTCCGGGCAGCACCGACAACTCGATATCGACCACCCCCTGGCTGGTTTGCTGGTGGAGCTGGAATCCGGAATGTTGAAAAATTTCCAACATCCGGCGGTTATCGGCATGGGTCACCGCCTGAAAACAGAGGATCCCGTTACGAACCGCCAGCAGGGACAGCCGCTCCAGCAGCAGGGTCGCCAGACCTTTGCCTTGAAAAGCGTCGTCCACCATCACGGCCACTTCCGCTTTTTGCGGCTCTACGACCACATACGATCCGGTGGCGATAACGCGGGGGGCGCCTTCAATGACCCGGGTGACGATCAGGGTCAGTCGCTCGCGGGGATTGGAGGAGTCGCACAGCCCCCGGATAAACTTCTCGTCCGGCAGGCGCATGGAGAAAAACCGTTGATAACGGGATTCGGGAGAAAGTCGATTGATAAAAGCCAGGAAGGCCTCCTGGTCTTTCTGACCAGCCAGATAGACGGTGGCGGAGGAGCCGTCCCGCAAGATCAGGCGTCCGTAATCGGCCGAATCCTGGTAAGGCGGGGGATAAAAAATAGGTCTTAATTTTTCCATGGAACGATCCTTTCCAAAATAAAACATAAGATCCTGGGACCCCGCTACCAATATACTGAATGCCTTGATCCCTGCCAAGTCTTTCTTCGGTCGAAAGGGAAGACTTCTTAAAAGTTGACCGGCCCGGGCAGGCGAACCACTCGAATCTATTTACATTGCCTGCCGGGATGGGCTAATATCCAACAAAGACTCTAACCAACAAAATTTGAAATTTTTTTTGTTAGAGACAAATTCTCAGAACAATGGCTGTAAGAATCTAAAAAACGAACCTTCCTTATGAGAACGGCCGTAATTTCCGATATCCATGGCAACCTGGAAGCCTTGAACCAGGTTTTAGAAGACATCGCCCAGGCTCAGATCGATTTCCTGATCTGCCTGGGCGACTGCATCGGCTACGGACCGGAACCGGAAGAAGTCGTCCAGGCCCTGCGCTCCCGAGCCATCCCCTGTATCCTGGGAAACCATGAGTTGGGTCTGCTCGACCCCAGCTACCGTAAATGGTTCAATCCGCCGACCCGCACTTCCCTGCGCCTCACCCGGAAGCTCCTGTCCGCCGCTTCCTTGAACTATTTTAAAGAATTGCCGCCCTTTGCGGTTCACCGGAACTGCCGCTATGTGCATGGTTTCCCGCCGGATTCCGTCACCACCTATCTATACGAAGTGCCGGAGGCGGAAATTCAGCGCCTCCTGACCGCCCTCCCGGAAAGGATCTGTTTTATCGGCCACACCCATGATCTGCACCTGATTGCCGTCCAGGCGGGCGGCATCGAATACCGGCCTGCGTCCCGGGGCATCGTCTTTCTCGAAGCAGATAAAAAATACCTGATCAACAGCGGCAGCGTCGGCCAGCCCCGGGACGGGACCAACCACGCCAAATACGTCATCTGGGACGACGAGGCCTCGACCCTGGAGATCCGTTTCGTGGCCTACGATATCGCCAGGACGGCCGAAAAAATCCTGTCCCTGGGCTTTCCGGCCTATAACGCCGAGCGTCTCTGGTAATCCGACTCATGCGCCGGATCGGACGATACGAAATTCTCGGCCTCCTGGGTCGCGGGGGCATGAGCCTGGTCTACAAGGTCCGGCTGCCGGTCATTGATAAAATCATGGCCTTGAAACGGTTTCACCCCCATCCGATCCTGCTCGGCCTCCTGGGCGCGGAAGAGCTGAAAAGACGTTTCGTGAACGAGGCCGTCATCATGGCCCAACTGCGCCATCCTAACCTTCTGGCGGTCTGGGATTATGATCAGGCGGACGGGCTCCCCTTTTTCGTCACGGAGTACTATTGCAACAACCTGGGGACCCTGATCGGCGAGTCCGCGGAGGTGGAGCAGCCGACCCGGCGCCTGGCGCCGGACCGGGTGGTGCACTACGGCCGGCAGGTCTTGAACGGTGTGGCCCGCCTGCACCGGGCCGGCATCATTCACCGGGACTTGAAACCTTTTAATTTCCTGATTACCGAAGAGGACACCATCAAGATAGGCGATTTCGGTCTGTCTCTGCTGCGGGGAGAGACCCTGCCAGCCCCGGACAACCTGAAAGTAGGCTCCCCTTACTATGCCGCTCCGGAACAGGAGCAGGATCCGGACCGAGTGGATGTTCGGGCTGATCTCTACTCCGTCGGGGTAACCCTGCACCGGCTAGCGACCGGCACCCTTCCCCAGGATGCAGGGAAGCTGCCGAGCCGCTTCCCTCCGGAGCTGGACCCGCGCTGGGAGGGTTTTTTACGGCAAGGCACGGCCCCGGATAAAAAAGACCGTTTTGCTTCGGCGAAAGAAATGCTTCTGGAAATGGAGGCGTTGCCACAGCCGGGGGGAACCGACCTATGTCAGGGGGCCGACCTGCCGCCAGAAACTCCCCCCGCCGTTCCTTGCACCTCCCTGCGCCGCCGGCCGGTCAAGGTCCGCCCGGCCGAAGCCCGGGATCTGTTTGACCTGGATGAACTGTGGCGGCCGCGCGGGTATCCTCCCGCCCGGCTTAAGGAGCGGGGGGATGGGTCGGTGCTGGCTGCCACCCAGGGGCTGATCTGGGAGCAGGCCGGTTCCGAATACCCGCTGACCTGGCCGGAAGCCGGGGATTATATACGGGATCTCAACCGGGATCGTTTTGCTGGACGATCGGACTGGCGCCTGCCGACCGTGGCCGAGTTGTTATCCCTGATCACCGGAACCCCCCGGATCCTCTCCTACTGCCTGGCCCCGCCCTTCGACCTTGAAAAAAAATGTCTATGGAGCGCCGATCGCCGTTCCTTCACCGCCGCCTGGTTTGTCAGCATTGACTTGGGGTTTGTTTTCTGGCAGGATTTTACCTGTCATTATTTTGTGCGAGCGGTCTGCACCGCTTAGCTTTTGATCGGACCGATCAGTCGGATCCGACGGATCGGTCCGATCAACAACCTGGAGGAAGCCTATGGAAGGAACCGGCGCCTGCGGCATCAATTGCCTGACCTGCCGGCTGTTCACGGAAGGCCAATGCAGCCCCTGCGGCTCCGGGCTGTCAGAGCAGGCCAACCGCAAGCTGGTGGCCCAGTTGCGTTTGCTCGGCGGGGTCTGCCCCATCCTCAATTGCGCCGTGGAGCGGCGGGTGGAATACTGCCTGCGCGACTGCGACAAATTTCCCTGCCCCCATTTCCAAGGCGGCCCCTATCCCTTCAGCGAGGGCTATCTGCAGATGCAGGCCCGGCGGCGCGGTCTGCCGGAGCAGGAGGAAGAAAGGCCCAAGTCGCAGATACATTAGAACGAAGATAAAAAAGCGAACATCGAACACTGAACATCGAATTTCGAAATATGTAGCACGGCCGCCCTCGGCTGTGCCCTCACGAATTGCTATTTACAGGCTTCGCGGGTGCCCCTCCGGGCAGTTTAATATGAAAAACCGTTCGGCGTTCAGTGTTGGACGTTGGGCGCTTGGCCCCCTTTAGCCACAGGCGCTTCGTATGCCGACAATGCGGATCATCCTTCCTCTCCTTCTTATGGGCTTTTTGATCTTCAACGTGGGCTGCCAGGGATTCCTCGAGAGAACCTTCGTCTGTTTCCCGGAAAAGGTCCACGACGGCCGCCCGGAGGATTACGGCCTCCGGGCCCGGGACCTTTATTTTGAAACCAGGGACCGGGTGAAGCTCCACGGCTGGTTGTTTGTCCGGGACCCCCAGGCCCCGTTTCTGCTCTGGTGCCACGGCAATGCCGGCAACATCAGCCACCGGTTGGATAATATCTCCCGGCTGCAAGGGGTCGGCATCAATGTTTTTATTTACGATTATCGAGGTTACGGGAAAAGCGCAGGCGCTCTGTCCGAGGAGGGCTTTTATCGGGATGGAGAAGCGGCCTGGGAGACCCTGCTCCGGGAGGGCCCGGTGCCTCCGGGGCGGGTGGTCCTTTTCGGTCGTTCCCTGGGTTGCGCCATGGCCGCGGACCTGGCCGTGAAAGTGCCGGCCGCCGGTCTGATCCTGGAATCCGGTTTTCCCCACCTGGGGGCCATGGCCCGGGTCCATTACCCCTTTGTCTTTAGCGAGCGCTTACTGTCCGGCCGTTATGATGCCTTGTCCCGTTTGCAGCAGGTCAAAATGCCGGTGCTGGTGATCCACGGCGACCGGGACGCGATCGTCCCGATCGCTCTCGGCCGGCGTCTTTTCGAAGCCGCCCCGGAACCCCGGGAATGGT
>JACRCK010000339.1 GCA_016219065.1 Deltaproteobacteria bacterium | reverse complement strand
GTTCCGCTGGCCGGGATTTATGGCCGGTATCTGTCCAGAAAAAATTCGTTGTAAGTAATTTTTCACCTCGAAACCTCGTAATTTTACCAGTATTCCTGTCAGCCATGTTCTTTGTAGAATCAGGTTTTCATAAATCGGAAGCAGTCCCTTAAACAGGAGAACATCG
Source organism: Deltaproteobacteria bacterium (assembly GCA_016219065.1). GTDB lineage: Bacteria > Desulfobacterota > RBG-13-43-22 > RBG-13-43-22 > RBG-13-43-22 > JACRCK01. Next base: position 8,655 of record JACRCK010000339.1, on the reverse strand, counting down.
ACGCGCAAATGTGGTATAATCCACATACCCGATCCGGTCGACTCCCATAACGAGATTTTTCCAGGAGATTCTTCATGATCATAGAAAACAATGAACCGCTGTCTTCAGCCGGCCCGAATTCCTCCGGGGACGTCCGGACCGGCACTACTCCGGAAATCTTCCGTCAGGCTATTCTCGAGAACCTCTATTTTCAACTGGGCCGGGTGCCGCCCCTGGCCACACCGCACGACTGGTATGCCGCCGTGGCCGCGACCGTTCGCGACCGGCTGCTGGGCAATTGGGTAAAATCCATGCGGTTGTTGGCTGGAGAAGCCGGGGAAATGCGCGCGGTCAGCTACCTTTCAGCGGAGTTCCTCATCGGCCCCCAATTGGGCAATACCCTGCTCTGTCTCGGCCTGACGGACGCGGTGCGCCAAGCGGTGGCGGAGCTGGGGCTGGACCTGGATCAGCTCCTGGAGCAGGAAGAGGAACCGGGCCTGGGCAACGGCGGCCTGGGCCGGCTGGCCGCCTGCTTCATGGATTCCCTTTCGACCCTGGGGATTCTATCCGTCGGCTACGGGATCCGTTATGAATTCGGCATCTTCGACCAGGTGATCCAAGACGGCTGGCAGACCGAGATGACGGACAAATGGCTGCGCTTCGGCAATCCCTGGGAGCTGCCCCGGCCGGAGTTTGTTTATAACGTGGGCTTCTGGGGCTCCACGCAAGGCTACACGGATGATCAGGGCCGCTACCGGGTTCGCTGGATTCCGCATTCCATGGTCAAGGGGATGGCCTATGACTACCCGGTGCCCGGGTACCGGGTGGAAATGGTCAATATGCTCCGCCTCTGGAAATCCGAAGCCGTGGAATCTTTTGATTTCGAGGCCTTCAACCGGGGCGACTATTACGGAGCGGTTTCGGACAAGATGAAGTCGGAAACCATTTCCAAGGTCCTCTATCCCAATGATGAACCCGAAATCGGCAAGATGCTCCGCCTGATTCAACAATATTTTTTCGTTTGCTGCTCCCTGCAGGACATGTTCCGGCTTCATAAAATGAAAGGGCTGCCGGCTGAGCGGTTTTACGAGACCTTTACGGTCCAGCTCAACGACACCCACCCGGCCGTCGCCGTGGCCGAACTGATGCGGCTACTGGTCGACGAGCACCGGGTGGGCTGGGAGGCGGCCTGGGAAACCACGCAAAAAACCTTCGCTTACACCAACCATACCCTGCTGCCCGAAGCCCTGGAAAAATGGCCCCTCCCTCTTTTCGGGGATTTGCTCCCCCGCCACCTGGAGATCATTTTTGAAATCAACCAGCGCTTCCTGGACGAGGTCCGGCTGAAATATCCTTTGGATGACGAACGGGCGGCCCGCCTCTCCCTGATCGATGAAACCGGCCCGAAATATGTGCGAATGGCCCACCTGGCCACGTTGGGCAGCCGGGCGGTGAACGGCGTGGCCGATTTGCACAGCGAACTGCTCAAACAGACGGTGCTGCGGGATTTTTATGAGCTTTACCCTGAGAAATTTTTCAACGTGACCAACGGGGTCACGCTGCGGCGCTGGGTGGCCTTAAGCAACCCCCGGCTGACCGAATTGATCAGCGAAAAAATCGGAGAACATTGGATCAGCCAGCCCGAAGAACTTAAAAAACTGGAAAACCTGGCGGACGACCCCGAATTCCAGCAGCGCTGGCGCCGGGTCAAACAGGAGAACAAAGCGCGGCTGGCCGGGCTCATCCGGGGACAAACCGGGATTACGGTGGATCCCGAATCGCTGTTCGATATCCAGGTTAAACGCCTCCATGAATACAAGCGGCAGCACCTGAACGTCCTGCATGTGATTGCCCTCTACCGGCGGTTGAAACTAGGCGGGGCGGCGGACGTTCCGCCGCGGACGGTGATCTTCGGGGGCAAAGCCGCCCCGGGTTACTTCATGGCCAAGCTGATCATCAAGCTCATCCATGCCGTGGGCGAGGTGGTCAACGGCGACCCGGACCTCAAAGACCGCCTCAAGGTGGTATTCTATCCGGACTTCAACGTCAAGCATGCCCATCCGATTTATCCGGCGGCGGACCTTTCCGAGCAGATTTCCACGGCCGGCAAGGAGGCCTCGGGGACCGGGAACATGAAATTTTCCCTGAACGGCGCCCTGACCATCGGCACCCTGGACGGGGCCAACGTCGAGATCCGGGAAGAAGTGGGTGCGGAAAATTTCTTTCTCTTCGGTCTCAGCGCCGAGGAGGTCCAGCGCCTCCAGTCCCAAGGGTATCGGCCGGAGGATTATTACCGGAACAATGAGGCCCTGCGGGAGGTTTTGGACCTGATCCGGTCCGGCTTCTTTGCTCACGGCGACCGGGAGCTCTTCAGACCCCTGGTGGATTCCTTGATGTTCGACGATCAATACCTGCTCCTGGCCGATTACCAATCCTACTTGGACTGCCAGGACGCAGTGGGACGGGCTTTCCTCGAACCGGCCCGCTGGAACCGCATGTCCATCCTGAACACGGCCCGCATGGGGAAATTTTCCTCGGACCGGTCGATTCAGGAATACAACGAGAAGATCTGGAAGGTGAAACCTTTGTGACGGGTTCCGCTGGCAACAGGATGATAAAAACCAGGCCGGGGAAAGGAATGATGGATGCCCTCCAGTAGCGAAAGAACGACGCCTAAAATAGAAACGGATCCTTCCATAACGGTTATCAGCCCCACCGATTATGAAGCCGCCGCCCCCATTTTAAATAACGTACTGTTCAAACTCTGGGATGCCGTCGATGAGCTGACCAAACTGCGGCCCAAGAAAACCCGATTTTATCAGGTGACGATTTTCGGCTCGGCCCGCATCGCTTCCGGCACCCCGGAGTACGAAGCCCTGAAAGAACTGAGCGCCAAACTGACCGCCTTGGGTTGTTACATTATTACCGGGGGCGGGCCGGGGCTGATGCGGGCGGCCAACGAAGGCGCCCTGCTCGGGGCGCCGGATCATCCGGAGCGATCGGTAGGGATTCGGGTTGACCTGCCTTTTGAACAGGAGACCAACGATTATGTCGGGGAAGTTTATCAGCATAAAACCTTTTTTTCCCGCCTCCATCATTTTTATCTACGCTCCAACGCCTACATCGTCACCCCCGGGGGGATCGGGACCACCTTGGAGCTCATGATGGTCTGGCAGCTCCTGCAGGTCCGGAAACTTTATGACACCCCGATTCTACTGGTGGGGAAAATGTGGACCGACCTGCTTAACTGGGCTCGGTTGCATATGGTGGAGTCGGGCCGGCGTCTGGCCGACCCGGTAGATATGGATATCCTCCAGTGCGTAGACTGTCAGGAAGACGCGGTCAAGATCATCCAGAAACAGTATGAACGGTGGAAGCAGGAAACGGAATAAGCTGGTGACCGAGGCCCGGATACCGTCCGACAGGGAACGGCTCCCGGTCTTCCAGTTTAACGAGCCGCCAGCGAAAAAATCATCCGCATAGGAAAAATGAGGTCCTAAGAAAGGAAAAATCATGCCGGTTGCCGATTATCAGACTTATTGTAAAATGCTGGACCGGGCCCGGGAAGGGCGTTTTGCCTATCCGGCCATCAACGTCACCTCCCTGACCACGGCCAACGCCGTTTTAAAAGGGTTGGCCGAAAGCCGTAGCGACGGCATCATTCAGGTTTCCACCGGGGGCGCGGCCTTCGCCTCCGGTTCCCTGGTCAAGGATATGGCCCTGGGAGCGATTTCCATTGCCGAACACGTCCACCGGGCGGCCGAACGCTATCCGATATACGTGGCCCTCCATACCGACCACTGCCAGGCGGACAAGCTCGAGCAGTACGTGTTGCCGCTGGTGGAGGAGACCGAACGGCGCCGGGCCGCCGGCCGGCCCAACCTGTTCAGCAGCCACATGTTCGACGGCAGCGCCTTGCCTCTGAAAGACAACCTGGATCTGGCCGTCAAGCTCCTGGAGCGGTTCCAGCGCAACGATTTGATCCTGGAAATCGAGACCGGCGTGGTCGGGGGGGAAGAGGACGGCGTCCGGGCCGAAGCCGCGGCCAAGCTCTACACCACTCCCGAAGACACGCTGGAGGTGGCCCGCCGTCTGAACGCGGTTTCGGGGGCCCGCTACCTGCTGGCCGCCACCTTCGGGAACGTGCACGGGGTTTACAAACCCGGGGCGGTCAAATTGAAACCCTCCATCCTGCGCGACTGCCAGGAGGCGGTGGTGAGACAATACGGCGAGGCGGCCCGTTTCTACCTGGTCTTCCACGGCGGTTCGGGATCGGAACTGGCCGACATCCACGAAGCCCTCGACTACGGCGTAGTCAAGATGAACGTCGATACCGACACCCAGTACGCCTTCACCCGGGCCGTCGTCCACCACCTGTTCCGCCACTACAACGAGGTGTTGAAGGTGGACGGGGAGGTGGGGAACAAAAAAGCCTACGACCCCCGGCAATACCTGGGCGAGGCGGAGGCCGCCATGGCCGAGAGGGTGAAAAAGGCGGTGGAGGATTTGAGGGGGACGGGGACCACCCTGTTTAAAGCGTAGACGGCTGATAAATAGTCAAATTCGAAACCCGAAATTCGAAATTCGAAACAAATTCGAATGACCAAATACCAAAATTCGAAAACTTAGCTTCCTGTGCTTCATCCATCCTAAAGCGATTTTCCTCCCTGGAAGAGGGGGTAGTTGTTTTGAACATTTTTAATTTTGATCATTCGGATTTGTTTCGGATTTCGTGCTTCGGATTTCGAGTTTAAGGATCAACCCCACCAAGAGGGAATTGAAATGAATATGGATCTGGACTTTTCCATCGACCGCCTGGGTGACTGCCTTGTTCCTTCTCCCATGCCGGGGAGCGGATTTGTCTCCGATGAGGAGGCCATCCTGTACCACAACAACTGGTCCGAAATTCAAGGGCTGCTGGCCGCCGGGAAGGCGCCTCCGGTCATGGAGGTGGCCGGTCCGCGGGAACGGATCTTTTTTGACCCCTCCCGGCTCAAGGCCGGTATCGTCACCTGCGGGGGGCTGTGCCCGGGTCTGAACAACGTAATCCGGGCGATCGTGTTGAGTCTCTATCATCATTACGGGGTAACGACCGTCTACGGCTTCCGGTACGGGTACGAGGGGCTCAGCCGGCGCTTCGGGCACGGGCCGCTGGAATTGACGCCGGCGGCCGTCAACGATATCCACGAATTCGGGGGGACGATTTTAGGTTCTTCCCGGGGTCCGCAGGACCCGGCCGACATGGTGGATACGCTGGAGCGGTTCCAGGTGAACCTTTTATTTACCCTCGGCGGCGACGGAACCCTGCGCGGGGCCCAGGCCATCCATCAGGAAGCCGCCCGACGGGGTCTGAACCTGGCGGTCATCGGCATCCCTAAAACCATCGACAACGATATCTCTTTTATTCAGACTACTTTCGGTTTCGAAACCGCCGTAGCCGAGGCCAAGCGGTCCACCAACGGCGCCCACAGCGAGGCCGTCGGGGCCCGCAACGGCATCGGCCTGGTGAAGCTGATGGGCCGGGACTCCGGTTTCATCGCCGCTTTTTCAGTCCTGGTGGACAACCAGGTCAACTTCTGCCTGGTGCCGGAGGTGCCCTTCAACCTGGAAGTTTTTTTCCAGGCCTTAAAACAACGCTTGGAGCGGCGGGGGCATGCCGTCATCGTGGTGGCCGAAGGAGCCGGCCAGGATTTACTGGCGGGCACCGGGGAAAGGGACGCTTCGGGTAACCTGAAACACGGGGATATCGGACTTTTTCTGAGGGACCGGATCAAGGCGTATTTCAAAGAGAACCGGGTGGACATCAACCTCAAATACATCGATCCCAGCTACACCATCCGTAGCCTGCCAGCCAATCCCCGGGATTCGGCCTTCTGCCTGCTGCTGGCCCACAGCGCCGTTCATGCCGGCCTGGCCGGAAGGACCAATATGGTGGTGGGGTTCTGGAACAACACCTTTACCCATGTGCCGATTTCGCTGGCGGTTTCTTCCCGGAAGAAGATCGATCCTCATGGGCGGCTCTGGAACAGCGTGGTGGCCTCCACCGGCCAGCCGCTGGATCTGAATTCCAACCCGGCGCCCGAGACTAAGGAATAACCGAGCACCAAAATGAGCCGGGGCATCTATCTGCTCAGCAACGAACCGCGCAGCGGGCGGACCCTCGTTGCCGTCGGCCTGCTGGAGGTCCTTTCCACCAGGGTTCAGCGACCGGCCCTGTTTCGGCCGGTGGGTCCGGCGGGCCCGGACCGGGACCCCCTGATTGCTTTTTCCCAGGGCCGCTACGGCCTGCCTTTTCCCGATGAAGCCCTTTGCGGCGTCACCCAGCGCCTGGCCCTTAACCTGATCAACAGCCAGGATCAAAGGGAGGAACTGCACGGACTCATCCTGGGAAAATTTAAGCAACTGGAATCCGCCTGCGACTTCATCCTGGTCGTGGGCACCGGTTACCGGATCGCCACGCCACAACTGGAGTTCGATTTCAATGCCGACTTGGCCAATCACCTGGGCCTGTCGATGGTGCCGGTAGTGAATGGCTTTGGAAAAACCCCGGAGCTGGTCGTTTCGGCCGTTCAGGGCCTGTCGGAAACCCTCAAAGAAAAACGCGGCGAAGTGCTGGCTTTTATCGTCAACCGAGTCGATCCCGATCGCCGGGAGGAGATCGAGGCCGGTGTTCGCCGGGCCTTGGGAGGCGCGCCGCCCCTGTTCCTCCTCCCGCAGCACCCGCTCCTGGAGAGGCCGACGGTCCGGGACATCGCCCAGTGCCTGAAGGCTGAGCGGATCAGCGGGGAACCGGAGGCCTTCGACGGGCTGGTCCGCCAATTCAAAGTGGCGGCCATGGAACTGCCGCATTTCCTGGACCGTCTGGAAGAGGGCGGCCTGGTCATCGTCCCCGGCGACCGCTCGGATATCATCCTGGGCACGCTGGCCGCCGACCAATCCCCGGCCTTTCCCCGGATCGCCGGGCTTCTGCTTACCGGAGGACTGAAACCGGCGCCTCAAATCCTGCGGCTGATCGACCACCCGGCCATGGCCCACCTGCCGGTTATGACTGTGGAGACCGATACGTTTACCACCGCCCTGGAGGCCAGCCGGGTGGAACCGGGCCTGGTCACCGATGACCGTCGCAAACTGGCGGCCGCCGCCGGGCTCGTCGAGTCTTTTATCGATGTCCCGGCCCTCCTGGAACGGCTCGCCGTGCCCCGGCCGGCCCGGGTCACGCCCTTGATGTTTCAGCATGAATTACTGGAAAGGGCCCGGCGGGAACTCCGGCACATCGTGCTTCCCGAAGGTGAGGAGGAGCGCATCCTGCGGGCGGCGGAAATCGTATTGCTGCGCAAGGTCTGCCGCCTGACCCTGCTCGGCAAGGTCGAGGCCGTGCAACAGAAGATCGCCGCTCTGGGACTGACCCTGGAAGGCGTTCCGATCATCGATCCGGCCGCCTCGGACTTGCGGCCGGAATTTGCCGCGGCCTACTTTCAGGCCCGTAAACACAAGGGGATCTCCCGGGAAATAGCCAACGATACCCTGGCCGATGTCAGCTATTTCGGGACCATGATGGTACACCGGGGCCGGGTGGACGGAATGGTCTCCGGTGCCGTGCATACCACGGCCCACACCATCCGGCCGGCCCTGGAGTTTGTGAAAACCCGTCCGGGCATCCGGGTAGTCTCCGGGATTTTTTTCATGTGCCTGCCCGACCGGGTCCTGATCTACGGGGACTGCGCCGTCAACCCCGAACCGACAGCCGAGGAACTGGCCGACATTGCCGTCGATTCGGCCATGACCGCCTCCGCCTTCGGCATCGAACCCCGGGTGGCCCTGCTCTCTTATTCCACCGGGGAATCCGGCCGGGGGCCGGAGGTGGACAAGGTGCGGGAAGCCACCCGCCTGGCCCGTATGCTCCGGCCGGAGCTGAAGGTGGAAGGGCCGATCCAGTACGATGCGGCCATCGATGCCGAAGTGGCCCGGATCAAGATGCCGGTGAGCGAAGTGGCCGGCCGGGCCACCGTGTTCATTTTCCCGGACCTGAACGCCGGCAACAGCGCCTACAAGGCGGTGCAACAGGCCACCGGCGCTTTGGCCATCGGCCCCGTTTTGCAGGGCTTGAATAAGCCGGTCAACGACCTCAGCCGGGGGGCTACGGTGGCAGACATTGTCAATACCATCGCCATCACGGCCATTCAGGCCCAGAAGAGTTAACGGGCGGGCAGGCATTTGCCGCTGGAACCAGGGACATGGAGCTAAAGGAACTTTGGGGTTCGATCAAGGCTGCCTTGTTTCCGGACGAGGAGATCCGGAAAAACGATGCCGCTCTGACGGAAGCCCTCGAGCGTCTGGTCCAGGAAGTGGCGCCGGCCATTCGCCATGTCCGGGGATACCGGAAACGCCTGCGGGAGCCGGTCAGGCAAGCTGAAAAATACATCGCGGATCTGGTGGAGGTCATACCCGGGCCCCGTCCGTTATCGGTCGAACCCGGGGGGCCGGACTCGCTGGAAAAACTGCTGTTCGTCAGCCCCGATCAATTAGGAAAACTTTTCCGAGACAGCGTCGACTTGGAGGCCTTCTTCCAGAGGGAAACGTCGAACCAGACGGTCGCCCTCTTGACGGCCACCTGCAGCGAAAAGACCATTTACGCCAGTTTACGCCAAGGTGAAATCATCCGGCGGGATGTTCCGC
>JACRCK010000040.1 GCA_016219065.1 Deltaproteobacteria bacterium | reverse complement strand
ACCCCCTTCAGGGGATCCTTGGCTTCCTCACCCATGGCGGCTACAGCCTCAAAGCCGACAAAAACGACTGTGCCCCATAACAATCCGTAGGCAGCGCCGCTAACCCCTTTCAACCCTTCAAGTTTTCCCATGAGAGGGAGGAGACTGGTTCCTTCCATCGCTCCGCCATGGAAGGGTCCGTTAGCCATAACATAGGCCGCCAGGGCGAGCACACAAGCAATCTGGAACAAAGCGGAGTAAAATAAAAACTTAAAACTCGCCGCAACTCCTATCCAAGCAAGAAAAGCCACAAAAGCAAAACCTACTGTAAAAATAATCCACCAGGGGACATGAATACCGCACTCGGCAAGGAGCCACCACAGGAACCAGTACCCTAAACCAGTTGCCCCTGCCGAAAGAAACGCCCACATGGTAAAGCTTAGTCCGGCAACAACCCAGCCCACTCTGAATCCAATAGCATTGATGGCAAAGGTGTAGAAAGATCCGGCAGAGGGGAGCTTCCTGGTAAGCTGGGCCATGCTGTAGGCTACGATGAGCATCATTATGCCGGAGAGGACCATGGTGACCGGTGTCAAAACTCCGGTGAAGTAGATTACAGAACCGATGGCGACCGCCGCCCCAGCACCGGGGGTATAAAAAGAAACTCCTGCCCAGGCAAGCATCCACTTCCCTAAAGCCTTGGATTCTAGCCGTTCAACTTCTTCAGCCATTTAACCCCTCCTCTAAAAATCGCGGCGGGCCTATAAGCCTTCACCGGACAACCTGTGGGCCGGAGCAAAAGCCGCATCCTAACTCCTTCGCAAACCCGATTTCATTAGTCTGCCCCTCAGCAAATTACGCGCCATAGCGGTACCGGTAATCATCCGTCAGCACACAGCGCCGGACCCGGGTGAAGGTCCGGGGCCGGGTCAGACCCTCCCCGCCGGTGGCCACATGGAGGGACTTGAAACCCTCCCCGTCCACGCCGATCCCGGCCACGGAGGCGCCGTTTTTCACCAGTTGTGAGGCGTCGGCCCGGCTGTCCAGGCGGGCCATGTTGGCCAGGCTGTTGGAGTGAAAAACGATGGTGTGACGCAGCCCCTGCTCCGCGGCAATCCCCAGGGTCAGGGCCTCTTCAAAGTCCCGGCAGCGGACCAGCGGCAGAATGGGCATGATCTGCTCCGTCCAGATGAGGGGGTGTTCGGCGTCGGTCTCCAGAATGGCGATCCGGGTCTCGGGTGGAATGGTCAGTCCGATGGTCCGCTGGAGGATCTCGGCCACCGGCCGGCCGATATAATCCATGTTGATGACGCTCTGGACCCTCCCGGGACGGATCTCCTTGAAGATCACCGGCACCAGATTCCGCCCCTGTTCGGCGGTAAGCTCAAAGGCCCCGTGCTGTTTCAACCGCTCTTTGAGCCGGTCGGCGGCCGAGGCCACCACGAAGATCTCCTTTTCGCTGGAACAGGGGGTGCAGTTGCTCAACGAGGCGCCCCGAATGATGCAGCGGGCGGCCCGGTCCAGGTCGGCCGTCTCGTCCACGATAACTGGGGGATTGCCGGGTCCCCCCGAGATGACCCGTTTTCCGGTCTGGGCCGCAAATTCCACGACCCGGTGTCCGCCGGTAACCGCGATCATGTCCACCAGGGGATGGGTCATCAGCATCTGGGCCGTGGGGATCGAGGGTTCCGCCACCGTGGTCAGGCAGTCCGGCGGGCCTCCGGCGGCGACAATGGCCTGATTCAGGTCCCGGACCACCCGGGCCGAAATCTCCTTGGTCTTGGGATGGGGGTTGAAAACAACGGAATTCCCGCCGGCCAGCATGAGGATGCTGTTGTGGAGGATGCCGGGGGCGGCGTTGGTAACGGCGTTGACCGAAGCGATGACCCCGACCGGAATCCTTTCCAGCAGCGTGGTCCCCCGATCGCCGCTGAACACTTCGGGGGCCAGATCCTCCAGGCCGGGGGCCTGACAGGCCACCTCGATCTTCAACAGGGTGCCTTCCACGGCCCCCAATTCGGCTTCGGCCCATTCGAGTTCGCCGTAGGTCCGCCGGTTGGCCAACCCCACCTGCCTGATGACTTGAATTATTTTTTCCCGCAGTTCCAGGGAAAGCCCGACCAGTGCGGCCTGGGCCTTGACCGCCGCCTGAATGGCCTCTTCCATGGCCCCGTACACCCCCCAGGCGGTCTCCGCGACTGAAGACGCCTGCCCCGAACCGGCGGCCGGGTTCATTTCCGACCAGATCAGGGAAACGATCCGTTCAAGCTGATTTTTATCCATGGCTATTCCCGTCCCCAAATTATCCGTTTGATCCGGCTCAAGCCGTAAGACCATAGCGGTAGCGGAAGTCATCGGTCAGGACACAGCGCCGCACCAGGGTGAAGACCCGGGGCCGGGTGTGCCCTTCGCCGTTGGTGGCGATGTGAAAGGAGACGAACCCCTCCCCGGCGACGCCGACGCTGGCCAGTCCGCAGGAGCCGTTTTTGACGAAAGCCGCGCACTTGGCCCGGGCGGCCATTTTCCGAATGGTCTCCAGGTTGTTGGAGTGGATGGCCATGGTGTGGCCGTTGCCCTGCTCGGCGGCGACGGCCCGGTCGATGGCCTCCCCGGCATCGCGGCAGCGGACCAGGGGAATGACCGGCATGATCTGCTCGGTCCAGACCAGCGGGTGATCGAACCCCGTCTCCAGAATCACGATCTTGGCCTCCGGCCCCACCTCCAAGCCGATGGCCTGGAGAATGAAGGACGGGGGCTTGCCGATGAACTCCGGGTTGATCACCCCCGGCCGGCCGGGCTCCCGGATTTCTTTGAAGATCCGCGGGAGTAGTTCCTGCCCCTGCGCGACGGTGATTTCATAGGCCCCGTACCGCTTCAACAGTTCCTTGAAGCGGTCGGCCACGGCGTCCACCACAAAGAGCTCCTTCTCGCTGGCGCAGGCCATGCAGTTCGAGAAGGAGGCCCCCTCGATCACGCAGCGGGCGGCCCGTTCCAGATCGGCCGTCTCGTCCACCACCACCGGCGGGTTTCCCGGACCGCCGGCGATGACCCGCTTGCCCGTCCGGGCCGCGAAGGCCACCACCCCGTGTCCGCCGGTAACGGCGATGAGCCGGATCAGGGGATGGGTCATGAGCTGCTGGGCCGAAGGCACCGAGGGTTCTTCCAGGCAGCAGATGCAGTTGGCCGGCCCCCCGGCTTCCTGAATGGCCCGATTCAGGTCCCGCACCACCCGGACCGCCACGTTCCTGGTCTTGGGGTGGGGGTTGTTGACCACCGTGTTTCCCCCGGCCAGCATCATGATCGCGTTGAACAGGATGGTGGGAGCGCCATTGGTCACGGGGTTCACGGAGGCGATGACCCCTACCGGGATCCTTTCGATAATGGTGACGCCCTTGTCCCCGGCGAAGACCTCCGGGTTCAGGTCCTCCAGCCCCAGGACTTCGCAGGCGGAAAGATTCTTTTGGACATTGTCTTCCGCGGACCCCAGCCCGGTTTCCAGAAACTCCAACTGCCCGTAGGTCTCGGCCCCGGCCCGCCCGGTCCGGCGCAGGGTCGCGATAATTTCGTCCCGCTTCCGCAGCGGTAAGGCCACCAAGGCCTTTTGGGCCCGGGACGCCGCCTGGATACAGCTTTCCAGGTCCGCAAAGACCCCATCTCCGGCCGCCGGGGGCGCCGGGGCGACCGAACCCGACGGGGATTCGGGGGAAATCTCGAACCCCTCCCGTTCCAGGCGCCGGATCACCCGGGTAACGATCTGCTCGATCCGCTCTTCATTGAACGCCATTTTTTGTGAAATCCTCCTTTAAACTTGGCCCCGGTCTCTCTGGTCTAACTGGCGTCCCTGGCTTTCCTTTTTCCCCTGCGGGCGACTCTGCTCCCCCGGCGGCCAGGAGCGTATAATATTTGGCCTCGAGGGGGTTGCCGTCCGGGGGGGTATCGGTATCCAGCGAATAAAAAACCGGACGCTTTCTTATGCCCTCCTCAATCTGGCTCAACCGTTTCAGCGTGGCCGTTTTATCCATAAAGGCAATCTCATGGATCAAGGCCCCCAACAACGTTATTAGGTGCGAGAAGGGATCGACAAAAGACAAGCCCTCCACATCCACGATCAGGTATTGATCGGCCAGGGGAATAATCGGCGATCGGGGGGTATCGCTGATCCCGATGATCGACACCCGGTTTTTTTTGGCGAATTCGATGAGCTCGATGGCCTGGTTGGCATAGCGGGGAAAGGCGATGACCACCAGGAGCAGGGAAGGACCATGGAGGGCAATCTGGTCGAAGGTATCCCAGGAAAGCTGGGTATCCAGAGTCACCCCCGGTCGGATCTTTTTTAGCAGAAAGCCGAAATAGGAGGCCAGAATCGAGGAAGCCCGGTACCCGGCTACCAGCACGAAGTCGCTCTGGCAAATCCTGCGGGCCAAATTTCTAACCTCCTGCTCCGAAATGGAATGGATCATATGTTCCAGATTCCGCAGGGTGTTTTGATAATAGGCCTTCAGGGTGGTCAGATTGTCGGTTCTTTTGGTGGACTTCAGCATCCGTTCCACACTGGTTAACTCGGTGTGCAGCAGTCCTTTGAGATACTGTTCAAACTCTTCGTACCCGGCGAAACCCAGGTCCAGGATAAACCGGGAGAACGTCGGCTCACTCACCTGACAGACGACGGCAATCTCCTTGGCTTTCATTAAAAACAGTTTTTTGTAATCCTGGATGATAAAATCCGCAATCCGCTTCTTTTTTGAGGAGAGGTTCGGATAAATCTTGATGATGCGTTCAAAAAACTCCTTTTTGGCCGAGCTGGTCATGTGAATCGGATAGCCCCTAGAAGATCTTAATGTTCCCGCCCGGTCAGGGCTCCCAGTGCCCCTTCCACGGCGAACTTGGCGGCCTGAATATCGGACAAGGAACCGGCCAGGTACACCCGGCCGCTGGCGCCGAAGACGCTGGCATGGACCAGTTTGATCGCGGCCGCCTTTTCCGCCTCGTTGGCCGCGAAGCCCGCGTAACCGGCCGGCACCACTTCCAAAATGTACAGCGCCTCGTCGCTCAGCAGCATGCTCGCATCCCGGAAGCGGTTGACGATCTGGGTCATGTGGGGAACGACCCGCTCAATGGTCTCGACCGCCAGGATCTTAGGCTTCAGGCGGTCGGTCTCTTTCATCCCCAAATATTCCAGAACCACCTCGCCGGCCTCGATCACATCGGCCGGTGAGTCGCCATGCACCTCAAGCATCCCGTAGGTCCGCTCCACCACCATGGCGCCGGGCCGGACCTTGGCTTTTTTTAAGACCACGTCCGTCAGGGCGTTGACCTGGATCCCCGGGGCAATCTCCATAAACAGGGCCGCCTGGCCGGCTACCGGATAATACCCCCGGGCCGTGCTGCCGATATACCCCACCAGTTGTTTCTGCAGTTGATCGATAAAGGCGAAGGCCCTGAGTTCAATCATGGTTTCCGCTCCCTTTTCAGATGCTCTTCAGCCATTCCCGTTTGTTGGGGCAGATGGCCGTGTCGATGGTGCAGGTGGCGTTTCCCTGGCAGGAGCAGACGTGGTCCCCCCCGCGGCTGAAACGGCTGAAACAGAAATCGGTGATGGGCAACGTCACCCGGCAGTCCATGATCAGCTCCGAGATCAGGCGGCCGATGGCCGGGGCCAGCCCGAAACCATGGCCGCTGAACCCGGCGCAGAAGACAAACCCGGGGACCTCGGAGGTATAGCCCAGGACCGGGATCCCGTCGGACATCTGATCGATCAGGCCGGACCAGGTGCGGATCACCTGCAGGTCCCTCAGGACCGGAAAATAATCCAGAACTTGGCGGGAAATGGACGGCCCGATGAAGTTAAACAGGGGCTTGCCATCCCGGTAGATGAAATTTTCGGTGCCCACGAACCCCCCCCAGAAAAACGAGCCGTGCACGGTCTGGCGGCCGTAAAAAAGCCCCCGGGCGTGGCCGATCATCTGCGGGAACAGGGGCGGGTAGGGTTCGGTAATCAGCGCTTCGGAAAAAACCGGTTTCATCGGGTAATCCAGCCCCACCAGGTTGGCGATCTTCCGGCCTCCGATCCCGGCCGCATTGACTACCAGATCCGTATCGAAGACCTGACGGTTGGTCCGGACCTGAACGACCTTCCCTTTCTGCAGCTTGATATCCACCACTTCCTCATGGGTGAAAAAACGGGCCCCCAACCGCTTGGCCTTCAGAAAAAAACCGTAGGTGACCAGGAAAGGGTTGGCGTGGCCGTCCGTGGCGCAGTAGCTGGCGCCCAGGACCTTTTCCCCCACATAGGGATTGAGGTCCAGGACCTGCTGGCGGTCGAGCATCTCCAGTTCCAGTCCGGTTGTTCTTTGATTTTCCACCGATTTGCGCATATTGGCCAAGTCCTCTTCGGTGGTACAGAGGCGCAGGTTCCCCCGGCGGACATATTCCACGTCCATTTCCAGCTCTTCATGAAGCTGCCCGTAAAGCCGGATACTTTCCAGGGCCAGCGCCATCTCCTTGAGGTTGCGGGCCGATTGCCGGACGCCCCCGCCGTTGGCCCCCGAGGCCTCACCCCCGATATCCCCCTTCTCGATGACCACGGGCTTGAGCCCCTCTTTGGCCAGATAATAGGCCACGGCACACCCCATGACCCCGCCGCCCACGATCACTACATCGGCCTTGTTCGCCATGCCATCTCCAGTTCTGGTTCAGCCGGTCGCGAAAACCGACAAAGGCAGGGGCCGCACCGGGGCCCGGGCGGTCAGCGGTTCCAGCTCCGCCGCCGGCCGGCCCAGCTCCCGGGCCAGGATCTGCGCGACCAGCCGCTCGCAGGTCTGCCCCTGGCATAAGCCCATGCCGGCCCGGGTAATCCGTTTGACGCCGCTCACCGTCTCCATGCCGTTACGGATGGCCTCCTTGATCTCGCCCCGGGTGATCTCTTCACAGCGGCAGATGATCAGGTCATCGTCGGCCGCGGGGGCGCCGGCTGTCGCGGCCGCCTGCGGGCCGGGAGCCTTTCCGCGAAGTTCTTTAAAACGGGCTACGACCCGATCGACGATCCGCTCCAGTTCCTCCTCTGCGACGGGTGGGGCCGGGGCCGCAGGAGGTCCCCCTTCGGGGCCGGCCGACGGGACGGCTGCCGGGCAGGTTCCCACCGGGGGTTGACCGGGGGCTTCCCTAGTCGAGACTGCGGTCTCTCCTTTAGCGGTTATCTCCGCCTCGGGACGCGATACCACGTTCACCCCGTGTTCCCGGATCAAATCCAGGGCCGCCGCCGAGATGCGGGCGCCCTCCCCCACTTCCAGGGTGCCCTTCCCTTCCCGCACCAGATCTTCGATATCTTGGGCAAAAATAAATTCGGGTCCCATAGGGTTCTCCGGCAGGCCGCCGCTACTCCTTCCGGCCGGTAAGGCTGTTTAAGGTTTCCACCACTTTGGAAGCGGCCGCCAGGACCTCCGACTCTGTCCCGGCCAGGTACAGCCTGCCCGCCGCCCCGAAAAAGGAGAGGTCCACCAGGCGGACGTTGCAGTGTTTCTCCGCTTCGTTGGCGGCAATCGACGAATAGGCCGCCGGCGTTACCTCCAGCAGGTAGACGTCGTCCCCCCCCAGGATCAGCATGCCCCGGCTGTTGCGGTTGATGATCACGGCCTGGTAGGGGTCGATCTTGTTGACGATGCTGGTGGCCAGGATTTTCGGAACCAGCCGGTCCTCTTCCTTCAGGCCGATCTCTTCGAGGATCATCCGGCCCGCGTGCAGGATCTCCTCCTGATCGAAGGAATGGATCTCCAGCATGCCGTAGCGCCTTTCCACGATCATCTCCCCCGGCCGGGAATTGGTCACCTTGAGGGCGATATCGGTCAACCGGTTGATTTCAATCCCCGGAATCACCTCCACGAAGAGGGAGGCCATACCCTCCACCGGCAGGAATCCCCGGCAGCGGCAGGCAAACAACGAGGCGAATTGGGGCTGGAGTCGATCAATATGGCAGTAAGCGCGCAGTTCCGGCATGGGTGAATCTCCTTATCGGGCAGTCCTCGGTTGGGGGACCAAATCTCCGGTGATGCGGCCGAAGGTCTCGGCCAGTTCGCGGGTGGGGCAGAAGACCACCCCGAACCCCTCCAATTTTTTCAATACCGAATCGATTTCGGCCTTGAGGGCCGTGTTGGCCAGGGTCTCGTAAACCATAAAACCGTCGCGGGCGGCGAGCACCCGCTTGCCCTGGGCCAGGGCGGAAAAGACCAGGTGGGCATCCGGGTCGTCGGTCAGCAGGTGGGCCACTCGGTTGGCCACCTGAAAGCACAAGGTTGGCAGCACCAGCACATCCGCCCGGGCCAGCACCTTTTCCAGCCCCTCCGGTTTGACCGTGTCGAGGATGCACGGCGCCCCGCCCTGCCCGCGCACATCGGCCCCGCAAACCCGGGAGCGGACCGCCGGGACCGTGTAGACCCCCGACCAGGCGGCCCGGGCCTCCAGCAGGGGCAACTGTTGCAAGGCCTCTTCCAGACGACGGATCCCCGCCTGGAACACAATCAGGGCCCGGGGGCCCCGGGGTGCCGGCGGCCGGGAGGGGGGCCGCGCCCCGCCGGACATTTCCTCCAGCACCTCCCGAACCAAGTTCCTTATCGTTCCCCGGTCAAGGCCTGCCATGACCGCCCCCTACCCGTTGGAAGCTTCCGCCCAGGGCTGGACGGTCTCTTTCCCGTCCAGACAGGAAAGGGCGATGCCGTAGGGGGTGATCACCTGGGGCGACCGGGGCCGGAACACCTCCAGCCCGAGATTGGCCGCCACGGCTTCGGTCAGCCCCTCCAGGGCGCAGGTGCCGCCCACCAGACAGACCTTTTCCACGGTCGGGAAACCCTCCAGGGCGGAGGCGATGATGGACGAAATCTTGTCAATCACCGGTCGCACGATGGGCAGGATCTCCTGCTGGCGGGACCGGTTGGTCTTGACGGCTTCCGCTTCCTCGACACTGACCTGCAGATGCCCGGAAAGGACCAGGGAGAGATGGACCCCGCCGGTGGCCTCGTCACAGGTCCGGACGACCTGCCCGTCCTGGACCAAGGCGATGCCGGTCGTGCCCCCCCCGATATCGACGATGGCTCCCTCGTTGAGCTTCAGGAAGCGGTTGGCCGCCGTGGGCTCATCCAACACCTGAAGCACCTCCAGTCCGGCCCCCTGCAGGATATAGCGGGTGGTGTGGATGTTGCCGGATTCCGTCTGGGGGGGAAAGGAGGTGGCCCCCCGTTCGATCGGCAGCGAGCAGCGGCTTCGGATTTCCGCCATCATGGCCTTCAACAGGGTGAGGGTCCCGAAATAATCGATGATCAGCCCGCTGCCGATCCCTTCCGAGCGCCGCATGGCCGCGGCCCGGGGGCGGCCCTGTTCGTCCACCACGATGACCTTGCTCTTGTACGTGCCCAGGTCGACCCCGGCGTACAGTTCCCGGGCCCCGGCAAAATTCCACCTTTCCGGGTGGTCCATGAGGTGATCCAGTAGGGTCAGGGTGTCGCTCATAACAGGTTGGGGTAGAGCTCCCGGCTCAAGGAAGGGATCACCACATGGCTCTGGATCAGTCCCTCGTCCTCCAGGGCCCCCAGACCCGCATCGACCGCCGCCTGGACCGAACCCACGTCCCCGGTCAGGGTGACGTAGGACTTGCCGGCCAGACCGGTGGCGCAGCGGATCTCGATCAAGTCCACCGCGGCCGCCTTGACTGCGGCATCGGCGGCAACAATGGTGGAGGCCGCGGAATAGGTCTCGATGATACCCAGAGCCCGCATGTCCAGAACCTGGGTGGCGCAGCTCAGGGCGGGAAAAATGCTCGGGTGGACGTTCGGGATCAGGAAGGAGTCCACCAGGAACTCCCCGGCGACCTCCCGGCCCACGGCGATGGCGTTCTGCACCGAGCCCACATCCCCGGCGATCATGGCCAGATACCGCCCGGGACATACCGGCCGGGCCATGATCAGGTCCACGCTGGCCGCCTTGATCATCTCGTCGGCGCAGTGGATCCCTTTGGCCACACTGTTGAGCTCGACGAGTCCGATGGCTTTGAATTCCATGGCTTACCCCTCTCCGGCCTGAATGATGACCCGGCCATCCACTGCCGTCACCCGTCCGGATAGACTCGCATGGACCCGGGCTCCCAGGGCCTTTTCCGGAATTTCACCGAGCAACTCTCCCGCCTTCACGCGGTCCCCGGGTTTGACCACCGGCCGGGCCGGGGCCCCCAGGTGTTGTTTCAGGGGAACTTCGACCCGGTTCACCACGATTTTGCGGGTATCGAACCGGGGGTGCCCGTCGTAACGGCTGAGCTGCAACCGGTCCAGCAGCCGACGGGTGGGGATTTTTCGCTCCTCCCGGAAAGCCGAGGGCTGATAGGCCTCCTTTTTAGGGGCGCGCTTGCCCCCCGCAGCCAGGAGCTCTTTTTTGATCTGAGCGTTTACTTCCCGCGGGGAGATCATCATCGGACAGGCGTATTTCTCGCAAACGCCGCATTCGGAGCAGATCAGGGCGTCCATTTGCACCGCCCGGGCCGCCGGGGCCGTGGAGCCTATCTGGCGCATGATTTTATGAGGATTCAGGGAATGCCCGAGTAGGTAGCGGGGACACATATCCGTACAGCGCGAGCATTGACAGCAGGCCAGACGGGTAAGGTTCCGGAGACGGGCCGGATCCCTGACCTTGTCCCGGACCACCGGATGATCCGGAGCCAGCACGAGGACGCCGCTGGTGGTCTTGTCCACCGGGGTCGCGAGGTCCGAAACCACCCGACCCATCATGGGCCCTCCAAGGACCACCCGAAACGCCTGGATCCGCGCCCCTCCGGCCAGGCCGATCACTTCGCCAACGGACAGGCCCAGAGGGACTTTCAGGATGAGCGGTTCCGCCACCTCCCCGCCCACGGTCAGGTAGCGCTCGGTCACGGGGCGGCCTTCATCCACGGCGCGGGCGATGTTCAGCAGGGTTTCCACGTTGCTGACCACGGCCCCGACCTGCAGGGGCAGGCCTCCTTCCGGGACCACCCGGCCCAGGACTTCATACACCAGAACCTGCTCATCCCCGGCCGGATAGAAATCCCCCAATTCAAAAAGATCGATGTCCTTATAGGCGCCCCGCCCCACCTTCTCCTGCATCACCGCCAGGGCTTTCCGGTGTTTGCCCTTCAAGCACAGGGTCCCCCGGGGGGCCTCGGTACATTCCATGACCAACAGCAGACCCTGGAGAATGCGGTCGGCCTCTTCCTCCATTAAAAAAGGATCGCTCATCAAGAGCGGTTCGCAGGAAGCCCCGTTGGCCAGGACCCGTTCCACCTTGGCCTGCAGCTTGACGTGGGTCGGGAAACCGGCCCCTCCGGCCCCGACCACCCCGGCTTCCGCTACTCGTTGGATCGTTTTCGGGTTCATGACCTCTTCAGCTTGGCCTTGGCTTCCGGCAGGTCGAGGCTGTCCACAATACCCACCACCACCGCATCCACCGGGATCAGCTTCTCCGGATCGAAGGCCTGCATGGCCGGGCTGCCCTGGGTGATGATGACCAGTTCCCCCACCCCGGCCCCGATTTCATCGGCCGCCACCAGGACCTCGCCGGCCGGGGTCAACTCCTTTC
This sequence comes from Deltaproteobacteria bacterium, assembly GCA_016219065.1. GTDB lineage: Bacteria > Desulfobacterota > RBG-13-43-22 > RBG-13-43-22 > RBG-13-43-22 > JACRCK01. The sequence goes on along the minus strand of JACRCK010000040.1, from coordinate 7,933 downwards.
CCAGAGGCTGGACGAAGAGCAGCCGCAGGGCGTGGATCTTTTCATTTTTCTTGGTGGACCAAACGTTTCCAATCACCTTGGCGATTTTCATAATGTTCTTCCTGAAACCGTTTCAGGTCCCACTACCTTTAAGGGACTTCCGGGAACATAAAAACAAGGTCCGCCTTATCCCAGTCCCTCCTGGGCCTGAATGGCCTCCAGACTGGTTTTAACGGCCGCAATTTCCCCAAAAATCCCGATCATGGTGAGATGCTGCGGGCACGTTCCCTTGAGGTCGAAGACGTGGACGGCGGCGGCCTTCTCCGCGATATCGGCGGCGGCGATCATATCCACCAGTCGTCCCTGAACCAACCCCACGGCACTGAAATTGACCACTTCCAGCGTCTTTTTACCCGAAGTGCCCATACGGGTCATCAGCATGTCGATGACCCCCGGTCCGGGGTGGGTGATAAACTGAATGTTCAGCGCCATACTTGTCGTTTTCCTCTGAACCTCCACCGGAATCCTGGATTAAAGGGCTGCCGTCCGTCTCTTTAGGGGACGGGCCGCCGTTCATCGGGGGATCCCAGCGGTCCAAAAAACCGGACCCCGATCCGTTCTATTTCTCAGGCTTGGGGATGATGAACTCGATATCCCCGTGAGGCCTGGGAATGACATGGACCGAAAGGAGTTCGCCGACCCGTTTAGCCGCCGCTCCGCCGGCATCGGTAGCGGCCTTGACCGCTCCCACGTCGCCCCGGACGAAAATCGTCACCAGACCGCCGCCGACATGCTCTTTGCCCACCATCTTGACGTTGGCCGCCTTCACCATGGCATCGGCCGCCTCGATAGCCCCGACCAATCCCCTGGTTTCCACCATACCCAATGCTTGTTCAGCCATTTTTCCTTACCTCCTGCTTTTTTTATCTTTTTAATCGGATCGCCCTGGCCTGCATTGACCAGGCGCGCGGTACTTCGATGGTTACCACGGCGGTTTGATCCATCCGCTCTGTCTTGCGGACCGCGGTTACGGGGGCCTCCCCCAAAACCGCCCCGGACCGCTCCAAGACCGTGACGACTTCTCCCTGCTCCGGAAGGGGCAGAAACTCATAAGGCATGGTCACCGCCGCCCGCTCATCGGGCAGGCTTTCATCAACGATGAAAATGGCCTGCCCCGGACAGATGGGCACGCAGGACTGACAGCCGATGCACTTCTCCTCATCCAGGCGGGGCAGGTTGGTAATATCCGCGCCCACCGCGATGGCCTCCACCCGGCAACTGGCCTCGCAGGGGTTGCAGGGAATGTGCTCGGTGCACTCGATCACGGCCACCGGACCCCGGCGCCGCCGGGCCTCGGAAGGGACACCGGGGCTATCCCGCAGTTCCGCTTCCGAGAGATAACCTGTTTGCGATAATCCCACTGCCATCCGTCCTACCCTTCCATCAAGGCGAAAAGTTGTTCCTTGTTCTGCCGGCGGGCCTCGCCGTAGGGCCCGCTCCGCAGCCCGGACATGCTTTCCAGTTGCCGGGTCCGCTGCTCTTCAAAAACCGGGGTTTCCAGATATCCCAAACTATGGGCTACGGCCAGACCGGCGATGCGCCCTTCGATGATGGCCGTGCTGGCCTCCTCGATCCCGGAGACGTCCCCGGCTACATAGATCCCCGGCAGGGTTGTCTCCTGATTGACGTCGTGGACCGGCACCTTCCCGCCCAGGGCCGAAAGGGCGGCCATCCGGCAGCCGGCCATGCGCAGCAACTGGGTCATGGGGTTGAGGCCCACGGCAATGCAGATCGTGTCCACGGCCAGGAATTTTTCCGTGCCCGGCAGGGGCTGCCAGCCGGCGTCCACTTCGACAATCGTGGCCCCGGTCACCCGCTCAGTCCCCCGGGCTTCTTGGATGGTATGAGACAGGAAAAAGGGAACCCCGTAACGGGCCACCTTGGCCGCATGGACCCCGTAGCCGGAAATTTTGGGAGCGGCGTCGATGACCGCGGCTATCCGGCAGCCGGCCTGCAGCAACTGAAAACTGACCACGACGCCCACATTGCCCGATCCGACCATGAGGATGTTTTCCCCCGGACGGACCCCGTGGATGTTGGCCATGGTTTGGGCCGCGCCGGCCCCGATCACACCCGGGAGGGTCCAACCGGGAAAAGGGATCATGTTTTCCGAGGCCCCCGTGGCCACCAGGATCCGCTCCGCCTTGACCTCCTCGAGCCGGTCGCCGATCATGACGTTCAAGGTCCGGTTTTCATAGATCCCCAAGACCACGGCGTTCAGGACCACCTCCACCCCCAACTGGCGGGCCTCGTCCAGCAGGCTTTGCCCGATATGGAAACCCCGTTCCTGGGCGCGGTGTTCCCGGGAGCCGAAAAATTTATGGATCTGCTTGAAGAGCTGGCCCCCCGGGCGGTCGTTCTCGTCATAAACCACCACGCCCGCACCCCCACGGGCGGCCTCGATCGCCGCGGACAGTCCGGCCGGTCCCGCCCCGATACATACCAGTTCGTAGCGCTTCATCGCTCCCCCGCTGAGGGTCCGGGGCCGTGCCCGTGCTGAGTCTGCACGGCCATACCCGCCCGGAGTGGTTCCACACAGGTCCGGACATTGGGTTTGCCATTGACCACCATGATGCAGTCCGTGCAGCGGCCGATGGCGCAAAACATCCCCCGGGGTTCTTGCCGCTTGGCCGTATAACGGTGGATCAGCACCCCGTTACTGTGCAGGGCCATGGCGATGGGTTCCCCGGCGAAGCCCTCCATGGGCCGGTCGTCAAAGGTGAACCGCACCTTCTCCCCTTTTTCAAAGGTTCCCAAGATGGGATGCTCTGCGATGCGCATGGATTTAAACTAATCTCCGCATTCGATGTTCGATGTTGGACGTTCGATGTTCGATGTTCGTCTTTTCTCGTCCTAACAATACCCAAACATCTCCGTAAAGGTGAAATTGGTCCCCACCAGCGGGATCCCGGTGATGGCGCAGGCCTCCAGAGTCAGGGAGCGAATGTCCTCCCGTTCCAGGTTGGCCAGTTTGGTCTTCCCGGCCGCCTTGGCCAAGAGCACGGTTTCGTAAGTCATGGCTTGGATATAATTGGCCACCTTCTGCGCCGCGGCTTCGATGTCCAGATTCTTGCGCAGCTCCGGGTCCTGGGTCCCGATGCCCCAGGGGCATTTGCCCTCGTGGCAACGCAGGCAGACCACACAGCCCATGGCCACCATGGCTCCGGTTCCGATGGCCACGGCATCGGCTCCTAAAGCCAGGGCTTTGGCCACATCGGCACCGTCCTTGATCCCCCCGGAAACGATCAGGCTCACCTCGTCCTTGACGCCCATTTCCTCCAGGGCGCGAACGGCCTGGACCAAGGCCGGGAGGGTCGGAATCCCCAGATGTTTGGAGGCCATGACCGGCGCCGCCCCGGTCCCCCCTTCGGACCCGTCGATGACGACGCCGTCGGCCCCGGTCTTGACGGCTATCTTGACGTCTTCCTTCACCCGGCCGGCCGCCATTTTAATAAAAATAGGGATCTGGTAGTCGGTTACGTCCCGCAGTTCCTGGATCTTCAGGACCATATCGTCAGCCCCGAAAATGTCCCCGTGCCGGGGATGGCTGTGCAGGTCGATGCCTTCCGGGAGTTGCCGGAACTGGGCGATCTCTTTGGTGATCTTGCTGCCCATGAGATGCCCGGAAAGGCCGGGTTTGGCCCCGATGCCGGTAATCAGTTCCAAGGCATCGGCCGCCTCGATGTTGGTCAGAGAAAAGCCCATCCGGCTGGGGGTGATCTGCACCACCTGCTTATAGGAATTTTGCCGCTCCTCCGGCAGCAACCCACCTTCTCCATTGTTGATCGAGGTCCCGACGATCTGCGTGGCCTTGGCCATCGCAATTTTGGCCTCTTTGCTCAAGGCCCCGTAGGACATGCCGGAAATCATAATCGGGGTTTCAATCACCAGCGGTTTTTTGGCAAAACGAGCCCCCAGGACCGTCTGGGTCTGGCAATCCTCCCGGTAGGTGTCCACCGACAGACGGGAGAGCTGGGCCGCCAGGATGAGCAGATCATCGAAATTGGGATAGCGGGCGGTGGAACCGCAGCCCCGAATGCGATGCTTGCCGGTATAGGCTTTGTATTTAACCTCGGCCACCGTCTCGGCATTCCAGACCCCGCGCTGAACATCCTTGGCCTTGGGCGGCTTCCCTTTTTCCGCTAAGTATTGTTGGTATTCTTTTTCCTCGGACATGGTTACCTCCCCGCCTGGACCGGATGATGTTTGGGTTTGAAGAGGTAATATTCATGGCGGCCCAGGACCTTCGGAATTACACTCCGGAAGTCGTCCACCCCCTGCTCCAAACCGTAGTGCTTGAAAAGGCCCTCCAGTGCTTTTTTTTCTTCATCGGCAATGGGGATGATCGTGGCGTTGCCACCCAATTTTTCCTCCACGGCCGGGTCCAGGGTATGAATGATGCCGTTATACATGGACTCCCCGATGACCGGCCCCATTTCCCCCAGAACGACGATCCGCCCCCCCAGGGTCATATAGCCGGTCCAGCGTCCCACACTGCCGCAAATGATCAGGTTGCCCCCTTTCATCCCCAGGCCGGCCCGGCTGCCGCTGTTGCCCTTGACCACGATGGTGCCTCCCAGCATGGAAGGGCCGCAGTTGCTGCCGGTATTCATCTCGACGACGATCTCCCCGGCCTTCATGTTGTCGCCCGTGTACCAGCCGGTGTTTCCCCGAATGATCAGGGTCGGGCCTTCCAGAAACCCCCCGGTGTAAAAACCGGTGCTGCCCTCGACGGTGATCGTCCCGTCCCCTTTCAGGGCCGTGGCGAAGTTGTGGACCGAATGGGGATTTTTGATAATGATTTCCCGTTCCTGCTTGATGGTTTCCCGCAGCTTCCGGTTCACGTCCCAACTGGTCATTCCGGCGATATCTAAATGGACCATACCTTGACACCTCCCGGCTCCATCTCGGAGGCATAGACATCCGAGACGATAGGGGTTAAGGCGATCTGTTCCGACCCGAAGAGCACGACCCCGTCTTCGCGCTCGAAATAAAGCACGGGCTTGAAGCCCAGCCAGTCGCGAAAGGCCCCGATCTGCTGGTCCGTGCTGGCCAGAATGGTGAACACGCCGTCGAAAGCGCCCAGGGCCTGATGCATGGCCCCTTCCAGGTCCTGGCCCCGCTCTTTCATCTGCCAGGCCAGGTATTGGGCGGCCAGTTCGGAGTCGTTGTTGGTTTTGAAGCGCACCCCCTTGTTCTCCAGGGTGCGCCGCATCTTGAAGTAATTGGTAAACTGGCCGTTGTGCACGATGGCCAGCTCCGGATAGAGATAGGAAATAAAAGGGTGGGCGAAGTTGATGTTATCGACCGACTCCGTGGCCAGGCGGACATGGCCGATCCCGTGGGTGCAGGGGCCGAGATGGATATCGTGTCTTTTCTGCAGGTCCTCGGCCGAACCCTGATCTTTATAAATTTTCAAATGCCGGCCCAGGGAATGGACGCACAGGTGGGGGTGTTTGTCGATATCCCAATGAAGCCGGCCGAGTTGGGAAGGGTCCATTTCGATGGAGCCCTCATAGAAGGAATAAATCCCCTCCCCATGATAGCTGCGGGCCTTGCGGACTTTCCCGAACATGGCGATGATCTCTTCCAGCTCCCGCTCATAACAGGGGTCGGTCAGGGAGGCCCGGATCTGAATATCCTCCCGCTGTTCATAGACGGCCACCCCGGTGGCATCCCGGCCGCGATGCTCCAGCTCCTTGAGCATATTGACCAAATCCTGGCCCAGGGTGGGTGAATCCTTGGCGATGATTCCGGCAATCCCGCACATGAGGTGTCTCCTTTTCCCCGGAGGATCGTTGCCCGGCTAGCCAACCGGGGAACGGCCCTCCGGTTTAAAAATGGAAGGCATATTCGTTGAACTCCCAGTCGGTAACGGTCTTGCGAAACCGTTCGATCTCATGTTCCTTCACGGCCACAAAGGCCCGGATCAGTTCCGGACCCAGAGCCTCGCAGAGGACCTTGTCGGCCTTCAGTTCCTCCAGGGCGTCCCGCAGGAAGAGGGGGACCGTGGGATAGGTGCCCGGTTCCGCGCCGTAGATATCCCCGGCGATGGGGTTCCCCGGGTCGATCCGCTTCTCGATGCCGTCCAGGCCGGCCGCGTAGGCGGCGGCGTATACCAGGTAGGGATTGGCCGAAGCGCAGGGGGCGCGGTTTTCGATCCGGGTGGCCGGACCACGCTCGTTGGGAATCCGGCAATAGACCGTCCGGTTGTCCAGCCCCCAGACGATGAAATAGGGGGCGAAGGCGTTGGGGACGTAGCGTTTATAGGAGTTGATGGTGGGGGCCAGCAGGGCCGACATCCCTTTGGCGTGGGTCATCAGTCCCCCCAGGAACCAGCGCATCAGATCGGACATGCCCCACCGGGTGCTGTCGGGATCGTAAAAAAGGTTCCGGCGCGAATCCGGGTCGCTCAGGGAAAGGTGAATGTGAAAACCATTACCCCCGCTGTCGGTCTTGGGTCGGGCCATGAAGGTCAGGAGCAGGTTATTTTGGGTAGCGATTTCCTTGCAGATGTATTTGAAGGTGAACGTTTGGTCGGCCACCGTCAGGGCATGATTGTATTTCCAGTTGATCTCGAACTGGCCTGGAAAAAACTCGTGATTGCAGTAAATGATCTCCAGTCCTAAATCTAAAAAGTTGTTCTGCAGCGTCCGGATCAGACCCAGGCGGTCCACCCGGGGGTTGCAGGTATAGACGTTGGAGAGGTTGGGATTATAGGGTGTGGTCCCCCCTCCTTCGTTCTGATCGAAGACAAAAAACTCCAGTTCGGTGGCGGCCACCGGCCGCAGGTTTTTTTCCTCATATTTTTTCAGGATCCGCAGCAGCACGTTCCGCGGATCCACCGGGTGCAGCTCCCCGTCCCGGTAGGCGCTGGCGATAAAGCGGGCGGTCCCCTCCTGGTGGGGCATTACGGCAAAGGTCGCCGGGTCGGGGATCAGGGTCATGTCGCGCCATTCGATTTCCGGCCCCAGGCCGGTCCCCATGGCCACGTCGTTGGCCAGATCCATGGCATAGGTGGCCTGGGCGAAATTGACCCCCTCGTGGAGGACCTCTTCCAGTCTTCTGGCGGGAACCAGTTTGGTGCGGCAGATTCCAAACAAATCCGGAAAATCGATGCGCAGGGTGTCGATCCGATGGTCCTTCATTTTTTCCTTGATAACCGTTAGATCCATGATTCCCCTCTCTTTCCCCTCCCCGATTGGTTGCGCTGACGACCTAATGGCTGAAAGAAATGTTGCAATTATTTAAATGAACTTTATTTTTGTTTCATAATACTTGTCAAGATAAAATTTGATTTCCATTAATTTTTTGGCGCATCATTTTTAAATATTTAATAATATTAAGTAAATATTTAAATATCATTTGTTTGACATTCTTCGTTACTTTAAAAAAACGTTGAATTAATTTCTTTTTATAATAAAATAATCGGGTAATTTTGACCCCCACCCCCTGACATCGAAATAACCAGACCGGCGGGAGCGATGATGAACATTCAGATGATTGAACACGACCCCCTGAATTTTCGGACCAATATCGATGTCTGGGCCGCCAACAGGGGCCATGTCCTTTCCCGGACCGAGATCTTTCGCGGTGAACCGTTTCCCGACCCGGACCACTATGATTGGCTGATGGTTATGGGCGGTTCCCAGCACGCTTGGGAGGAAAGCCTCCATCCCTGGCTGGTCACGGAAAAGGCCGGAATGGCCCGGGCACTGGAACACCGAAAAATGATTCTGGGCATTTGTTTCGGGGCGCAACTGCTGTCCGAGGCCCTGGGTGGCAGGGTGTTCCCCCAGGGGCAGAAAGAAATCGGCTGGTACCCAGTTCGGCAGACCCCCGAGGGTCAATCCTCCCCGCTCCTGCAGACCATCCCCGGCCGTTTCCTGACCTT
>JACRCK010000334.1 GCA_016219065.1 Deltaproteobacteria bacterium | reverse complement strand
TTGAGATGATTTTCATGGCGGCCCCTCCTGAACTTCATGGGTAAAAGGATAGAGAAAGGTCACAAGTACTCCCGTCTGAGTTGCTCGATTATCTCATCGGTCAGTTTTTCCGTTTTTCTCAGGTCGGCAAACTTTCCGAGAAGATCATCGGCGGTCAGGCGTCCCTTCTCCTTTTTGGGGATGTCGTCGATGATCCGTCCCTGATGCATCATGATCATCCGGTCCCCCAGCTCGATGGCCTGCTGCATGCTGTGGGTGACCATCAGGGTGGTCAGCCTCCCCCGCTCAACGAACATCCTGGTCAGTCTCAGGATCTGGGCGGCGGACTTGGGATCAAGGGCTGCGGTGTGTTCGTCGAGAAGAAGCACTTTTGGTTCCCTGATGGTGGCCATCAGGAGGCTGACGGCCTGACGCTGGCCACCCGAAAGGGAGCCGATAATCGTGTCGAGCCGGCCTTCGAGCCCCATCTCGAGCTCCTGTATGCGGTCCTTGAAAAACCGGAGGCGTTCGGTGCTGAGCCCTATCCGCGGGTAATGCCTCTCCCCACGGAGATGGGCCAGAAGGAGGTTTTCGGCGATGGTCATATCCGGGGCCGTCCCCATGAAGGGGTTTTGAAAAACACGGGAGATGTACCGGGCCCGCTGGAAATCCTTCTTCCGGGTAACATCCTTTCCGGCCAGGATAATGGTGCCGGTATCGGGCAGAATCGTGCCGGCCATCATGCTCAGAAGGGTTGACTTGCCGGAGCCGTTTGTGCCGATGACGGTCACGAATTGGCCGTCCTTCAGATCAATACTGACCTCCCTGAGGGCCTGAACTTCATTGACCGTGCCGGCGTTGAATGTTTTAGTGATGCCCCTCAGCTCTATCATTCCACCCTCTTGACGATCTCCACTTTCCCTGACAACCCCTTCGGAATGGTTACCTTCTCCCCATCAATGATAACAGTCATTTCAGAAATGAGGTCCTTGGGAATGGTGATGCCCAGTTCCCTGGCCGCCTTGAGGTTCAGGCCGACGGTGATCCTGGTGTATTGTTCAAAGGGGATGGCGGCCGGTTTTTCTCCCTTTATTATCCGGTCCACCAGACGGGCGGCCTGAATGCCGCTCAAGGAATAATCGTGTCCGCAGGCGCCGAGGGCCCCATCCTTGAGACGTTCGACGTCACCAATGAAGATCGGTATTTTCTTCGGTGCTGCCGCCTTTAGTATCGACTCGAAGGCGGAGTAGACGATATTGTCCGGCGCCAGGACAAAGGCGTTTATGCCTTTTCCGGCCAGGGAAACCGCCGCTTCGTAGACTTCAGAGGAGCCGGAAACCGTAGCCCCGACGAAGGTTACATCAGTATTACGAGCCACGACCTCCTTGAGACATCCGACGTTATATACGGCGTTTAGTTGTGAGGGGTCCCAGAGGGTCCCGATCTTAATTCTGCCGGGCAGGATTCGGGTCACCATGGCCATCATCCGGTCCAGCGGCGAGGCCCCATAAACCCCGGTCACGTTGGAAAGATGGTCCCTGTCGGATTTGCCGGCGCCAAGGATGAACGGATTGGCCACAGAGGCGAAGACTACCGGCCGATCTTTGATTTTCTGGATGGCGGCCTGGGTGCAGCCGGTCGATATGGGCAGCACGATGTCGACTTTTTCCAGCAGGAATTTGTCGAGAATGGAATTGACCGTCATCATCTCGCCGTTGGCATTTTCCATGATTATCCTGACGTTTTTTTTATTTTCATAACCGAGACGTTTCATTTCTTCGATAAAACTGTCCCTGGTTATGTTCAGCAGGGCGTGATCGGTCAACTGGACCAGGCCGATCTTGACCAGCTTTGCATGGGTCAAAGTGTTCGAATTATGAATTTTGTAAAAGAAGGCTCCGGCCACCACCAGCAGGGCCAGACAGCCAAGGCCGATTATCGGCTTCCGCCGGGAGATCCTTGGGACGATTCTTCCCGGGGTCCGGCTGTCTTGTGATCTTCTCTGGCCGATGACTTTCGGTGCGATGAGGATGAACAGGACGAAAAGGGCGGTGATCAGCTTCAGGTCGATGGGGTTTAACCCCGCGTACAGGGCCAGGGCGACCATAAGCCGGAAAACAAGGGAACCGATGACCACACTCAACACCCGGCCGTACATGGTCCTGGTCTTAATTACGGATTCCCCGATAATGACCGCGGCCAGTCCGAAGACGATGGCCCCGATGCCCATGCCGATATCGGCAAAACCTTGATACTGGGCCACCAAGCCCCCGGAGATCCCGACCAGCCCGTTGGCCAGGGCGATCCCCATGGTTTTTACCGCATTAACGTTGACCCCGGAGGCGGAGGCCATGACCGGGTTGTTGCCGGTGGCCCTCATGGTAATACCGAAATCGGTCCGGAAAAAGAGGGAGATAATCGCCCAGAAGAGGGCGACCAGGAAGAGGAAAACCAGGCAGAACCAGACCTCACCGGGCAGCCCCGGGTTTATTGGCCTAAGAAAACTGACAATTCCGGGCTGATTAAGGAGGGGGATGTTCGATTTCCCCATGATATGCAGGTTGATGGAATAGAGGCCGGTCATGACCAGTATGCCGGCCAGCAGGCCGTTGATGTTGAAGCGGGTGTGGATGAAGGCGGTCAGGGTGCCGGCGCAGGCCCCGGCCAGGAAGGCCAGGACGAGGGCGGCCAGGGGATTCACACCGGCAACGATGAGGACGGCGGTGACGGCGGCGCCGGTGACGAAGCTGCCGTCCACGGTAATGTCGGGAAAGTCGTGGATGCGGAAGGTGATAAACACACCCATGGCCATGAAGGCATAGAGAAACCCGAGGTTGAGCGCCCCTATCCAGAGTTCCATGCCTCAGACCTCGATTTCGAAGACGGCGGCCAGACCGGCCGAAAACCTTGACCGGCCCAGGATATGCTGGACTTTGTGGACCCGCAGATCGCTGAATACCCGCATCATTTCCCTGTCGAAGTCCTGCGGGTTCCGGCCTATGGGAACTTGGTCGAAGATCCCTCCGTGGAGGTGGAAATGGCTCTCCGGCGAAACAACCTTCGCCAACTCGTCCGGGACGGAGACCCCGCCCCTAAGTCCGAGGCCGGCAGCGGCGACGATATGATTGACAAAGGCCGGTTCAACGGGGAAGTCGATCCAGTCGGCAAAATTCGAGGGGTCGAAAATGCCCCGACCGTTAATTGGTTTTTGCTCGGTCAGGGGGACTTTTTTGGCATGCATGCCCCAGAATCCCTTGGTCTCGGCCAGGAAGGTGATCCCAACGGCATCGGCCTGTGAGAGGCTGAAGATGCCGGCCATCAGCGAACTCAAATCCAGGGCCTGATCGCGGCCGGCAAAGGAGAGGAGGTACCGGGGGGTTCCGTTGAAGCCGAAGCCGTGAAGGAACTTGTAGCTCAGGGCCGGATCACGGCGGGCTTCTATCAGATAATCGACCGAGGAGTATCTCAGGGCGGGGTAAAAGAAGAAGCTGCCGTTTATGATCAGGCACTCCCCGAAGAGGCCTTTGTATTCGTCGTAACTGTCTCCCAGGGCGGCCAGGCCGCAGCCGAAAGGCATCGACGAGGCCGGAACGGGAACGACGTCTTTTTCCGTATAGGACGAGGTTTCCATTTTATCCTGAGACCCGACCACCGAAAGCCGGCCTTTGCCGGCCTCTCCTTCCACAAATTCCAGCAGCAGTCCATCGGTCTCTCGGGTTATTAACTGCGGTCCAAGGTCGGTCTGGCCGATCAGATGGCGGATTTCCTCTTTGTCGGTAATAATCGAAAAAATGCTGGTCAGTCCGCTCATCCTGAATATTTCCAGGACCTGATCGGCCAGGCCGTGGAGGAATATTTGCCCGTCCGCTTTCTTCAATTCTTTCTGGATTAAAATAAATGTTCGCAGCCCGGCGCTGCTGACGTAGTTGACCTCTGTCAGGTCGACCAGGAGGATTCTCTCCCCGGCAATGATCAGGTCATCGAACATCTTTTTGGTGTCCGAAGCGCTGAGGGCGTCGATGCGGCCCTTGGCGATGATATGCTTGATGGAGTCAAATTCGGTTATGGTGTACTCAAACATAAAGACGGCTCCGATTCTTTCAATCCCCGATTGCCGACGGTCGATTGTCGGATCAGCCGGAACGATGACTTTATTGGCTGGTTTCTCCTGATGGCTTTTGTAAAGGCAGCAGTCGAGGAGAAAGATTATCTATTTCCCTGAAAAAATTCAACCAAAAAGAAAGCGAAAAATACCGGATCCGGCAGGCTTTATCTGCTGAGGTTCACTCCTTGGTTTTGATTTAAGCCGAAGGGGAGTACCCTTATTCTTTATTCGATATTTTCATGTTTCGTGGGGCCCCCCGGATGGGGGTTTGAAAAGATTAGAAAAGGGGAAAGGGAAGGCAAAGGGAAAAAGCATGGCCTGTCCTTAAGACCAAGGACCGCAAAAACGCATCAAGGCAGAAGCTTTTCTTCAGGGAGTTTCAGGACCGTCCCAGCAGACCCGGCCGGCACGGCTGATGTGGCCGGAGAGGTCCCTCTTTATGATCTCTCCGGCATATCGGGCGCACTCGATCAATTTCCGGAGATCGACACCGGTTTCGATCCCCATCTCCTCCAGCATATTAATCAGGTCTTCAGTGGCCACGTTTCCGGATGCCCCCGGGGCATAAGGACAGCCGCCCAGTCCTCCGATAGCCCCGTCAAAGATGTGGATGTCCTGCTGGAGGGCGGCCAGGATATTGGCCAGGGCCAGGCCCCGGGTATCGTGAAAATGGAGGGCCGGTGCTGCCTGGGTGAATCGGGGCCTGAGGCGTTCCATCAACCGGCTGACCATCAGGGGATTGGCCATGCCGGTGGTATCCCCCAGGGCGATTTCGTGGATTCCCAGGGCCTGATATTCGTCGATGATGAATTCAACCTTCTCCGGGGCAATCTTTCCTTCATAAGGACATCCGAAAGCCGTGACGATATACCCCCTCATCCGTACCGTGCTGGCCAGGGCCTTTTCGGCGATATTTCGGAACCCCTTCAGGGAATCGGCGATGGACATGCGGACGTTTTTTTGATTGTGCGTTTCCGAGGCGGAGACAAACAGACCGATCTCCTTTACACCGGCGGTCAAGGCCCTTTCCAGCCCTTTTTCATTGGGCACCAGGGTTGAATAAACCACCTCGGGTTTGCCCTGAATTCTTTTCACCACCTCTTCCGAATCCTGCAGTTGCGGAATGGCCTTGGGATGGACGAAGGAAGTGATCTCGATTCTTTTAAGGCCGGTCTCGGCCAGACGCTCGATCAAGGCGATCTTCTGATCCGTGGGGACGAATTCCGCTTCGTTCTGAAGGCCGTCCCGGGGGCCTACTTCGACAACGGTAACCGACTTGGGAAGATGCAATAGTTGATGGGTCATCATCCGTACTCCTTATTGCGCCGCGGAAAGGGCCATCACTTCCTCGGCGTCAGCATTTCTTTTCTTTTGATAAATATAAATGCTCACCACCAGGCAGAGGCCGATCACGTCCGTGATCAGACCGGGCCATATGAGCAAGATAGCGCCTCCAATCAACAGGAGATTCTCATACCAGTGACATTTATCCCCGAAGTAGCCCATGGCCCCTCCGGCTAAGGCCAGAACCGCCAAAGCCGAGACCAGCGATTCCCAGACGATGGCCAGGGGTGAGGCGGCCAGAAGTATGGCCGGACGATAGACGAACAGAAAAGGGGCGACGAATCCGGCCAGGCCCATTCTGACCGCCAGCCATCCCGTAGTCCAGAACTTTGACCTGGCGATGGCCACCGCGGCATAGACGGCGGCGC
>JACRCK010000336.1 GCA_016219065.1 Deltaproteobacteria bacterium | reverse complement strand
CCCTGGCCGAATTCGACAAGGCCCTGGGAAACCCCCTGTATGCCACCCCGCATTTTGCCTATTATAACCGGGGACAGGCCTACCTGGCCCTGAAGGACTACGGCCGGGCCCGGGAGAATTTCCGGGAGGCCCTCCGCTTGTCCCCCCGGTACAGCCTGGCCTATCTGGGGCTGGGTCGGTCCTGGAAAGGCAGTGGCCATCTGGAAGAGGCCGCCGACGCCTTTAAAAAGGCCATCGAATTTGCCCCGCAATATGCCCCGAGTCATTACGAGCTGGGGGAGGTCCTGCTATCCTTGAATGAAAACGCCCTGGCCCGGATGGCCTTCCAGGAAGTGATCCGCCTGGCGCCGAATACCGATCTGGCCCAGAAGGCCAAAGAAAAGCTTAGAGGATTGCCCTGATGTTGGAAGAATTCAAATCTCCGCCCGTTTCGAAGCGGGCCCAGGAGATCACCCCTTTCATCGTCATGGACGTGCTGGAGGCGGCCCAGGCCCTGGAAAGGACGGGGCGGGATATCGTGCACCTGGAAGTGGGGGAACCGGACTTCGATACCCCGGAATGCATCAAGGAAGCGGGCATCCGGGCCTTGCGGGACGGGAAGACGCACTATACCCACAGCCTGGGCCTGCTGGAGCTGCGGGAGACCATCGCCGCCCATTACCAACAGGAATACGGCGTGGACGTCTCGCCGGAGCAGATCGTGGTCACCTCCGGCACTTCCCCGGCTATATTCATGGTTTTTTCGGCCCTGCTGGAACAGGGGGAAGAGGTGATCATCTCCAATCCCCATTATGCCTGTTACCCGAATTTTATCCGTTTCGCCCAGGGACAACCGATTACGGTGCCGGTACTGGAGGAGGAGGGGTTCCAGTTTCTGCCCCGGGAGGTGGAAAAGCGCCTGGGGCCGAAAACCAAGGCCGTTTTTATCAATTCACCGGCCAATCCTACGGGCACCTTGCTTTCCGAGTCCCGGATGAAAGAACTGGCGCAATTGCCCCCCTATATCATTTCCGATGAAATCTATCACGGCCTGGTCTATGAGGGGAAGGAACACTCCATCCTGGAATTCACCGACCGGGCTTTCGTCCTGAATGGCTTTTCCAAGCTCTACGCCATGACCGGCTGGCGGCTAGGGTATTTAATCGCCCCGAAGGAATTTGTTCGGCCGATCCAGAAGATCCATCAGAATTTTTTTATCTCCGCCAACGCCATGGCCCAATGGGCCGGCATTGCCGCCCTGACCGAAGCTCGGGCGGAGGTAGCCCGGATGCGCGACATCTATGACCAGCGCCGCCGGTTCATGATCCGCCGCCTCAAGGAAATCGGCTTTGGCCTGGCGGTCGAACCGACCGGGGCCTTTTACGTGCTGGCCAATGCCAAGAAATTTCATTTCGATTCCTACCGGCTGGCTTTCGACCTCTTGAACCAGGCCGGGGTCGCGGTTTCTCCGGGGATCGATTTCGGATCGGGCGGCGAAGGATATTTGCGTTTCACCTATGCCAATTCTCTGGAACGGATCGAAGCAGGCCTGGCCCGCTTGGCCGCCTATATCGACCGCGGCGCCTATCGGGAGCTCGCGTGATTGTCCGGTCCGCGGTTTTTGTGAAAAGTGCCTTGAAGCCCGGTGATTTCCCGGAAACGACCTTTCCGGAAATCGCCTTTGCCGGCCGTTCGAACGTGGGGAAATCCTCCCTGATCAATACCCTATTGGGGAGAAAAAGCTTGGTCCGGACCAGCCGCACGCCGGGACAGACCCAGTTGCTTAATTTTTTTTTGATTAACGACAACCTGATGCTGGTCGATCTGCCCGGGTACGGGTATTCCCGGGCCCCCAAGGAGGTCATCCGGTCTTATCAGCAGGCCATGACCGAGTACCTGCAATTTCGGAAAAACCTGGCCCTGCTCGTTCTGCTGCTGGACATACGACGGTCCCCGAACGAAGAAGATCGGTACTTTTTCAATCTGGCGGCCTACCTGGGGATCGGACCGGTGGTGGTCTTGACCAAGACCGATACGATCAGCCGGGGGAACTGGCCGGCGGCTCAAAAAGAGATCGCCCGGCAACTCGGCTGGGGCCCGGATAGGACGCCCGTTTTTTTCTCTTCCAAAACCCGCCTGGGAAAAGACGAATTGTGGCGGGTGCTGGAGGAAGGAAGCGAAAGAAAATAAAT
>JACRCK010000335.1 GCA_016219065.1 Deltaproteobacteria bacterium | reverse complement strand
CCCACCAAGGGAGTAACGAATGTACCCCATCGTGCCATCCTTGGGAAGATTTGTAGAGCGCATCGTAAAAAAGGCCCCACTCCTCGCTGAAGAATCAAGGCCTTTGATTTTCATTCTTCCTCCCCAAGTGAAGGTCAAATGGAAAAATAAATGAAAAATTAACCAGATAGACGGGAAATAGCATAATTCTCGGGGGCTGTCAATTGTATGGCCGGAAAAAGAACGGGAAGCGGATCAGGCGATCGAACAGGGGGATTTGTCCAAATCCTTTCACGAGGTGGAGGCGTTACTTAGGCATTTAGAAAAACACCGATGAGAATCCAAACTACAAAACCTTTCGACAAAGATTACCAAAGTCACGTCATGCCATCATAAAGCAAGCCGACAAACAGCTATCCTTTTTTAAACAATCCCCGCCATCCATAGCTTAACGCCTTGATTTGCTTTTCAACCCCATTTCTCCCGGAAACGGCGCAGCCGGTAGGCAAGCAGGACCTTATGGACCTGTTTGGGCAGCACCCCGGTTTGTTCCGCGATCAGCATGTGCAGGGGAGGCTCCGGAGGGCCGGAGGCGGAGAGGTATTGCCGGTACTCCTCCAGGATGGCCGTTTCCTGTTCCGGAGACACCGGCGGGATATTGCGCACCTTTCTCTCCCCGTCATGAAGCAGGTCCAGATAACGGGAGACCACCCAGGGGTTCAGGCCGGTCGCCTGAACGATCCGGGCCTTGACTTCCAGGAAGGAAATTTGTTCTTCCCGATGGGAGAAGTAGATCGTTTCAACGGCGAAACGCTCTGTCCGGACTAAATTTTCCGCTTGAACCTGCTGTTGGTTCCATTGTCTGAGGGCCAGGACGACGCGTTGGTACGGGATGTCCATCTCGGCGGCGATGGTCTTGCGCCTGCCGATCGGCGGCCGCTCCAGGCCCTCGACGTACTTCTGGTAGCGGTCAACGATTTCTTGAACCTGGGCCGGGGTCAGCGGGGTCTCTTTCCTTTTCCGCTCGGGGGTTGGCGGTGCTTCCTTTTGGCCGGCTTTTTCTTTATCTTCGGGGGTCTGCTGCACCTTGGGCTCGGTCACCTCAAGCCCGCTTCTCTTTGCTTCGTTCTCCTTTAAACCTCTGGACGCCGGACCCTCAACCGGCCCGGAGGTTGGAATTTTTTCGATGAAATTTTTTGTATTCCCCGTTGCCTTTGGCGAAAGACCTTTTCTGGTGGCAGTCTCCGGTTCGGGCTTTGGGTGACCCTTGCCGGCACAGCGTTGGCATATCTTTGCCTTCTTGTCCGGGGTCAGAAAGCTACGCCCGCACTCCCCACAATCTTTTCTGAAGTTCATTCCACTAGGCAAGAACCCTCCCTTCCCCTTTCGGTTTCTTATTTGAGTATGGGAAGATTTATTTGGGCGATCCCCCCACCTCCTAACCAACTACGGCAGGGGGCGGGGGAACTCAACGTTGGAAATCTTGAAGCAATGATTGATGGCCGGGACCTTGAACAGCAGCCTCTTTCAAACCATTCATTTCACTTTAATTTACAGCCTTCATGTCCTTCCCGCAGGTGCATTTGCCGGGGTTCTGGCTGATCATCTGGCAGGGGCAATCCGGGCCGCAGGCGCAGGCATATTTGCCGACGGTCTTGAAGACCTGCTGCCGGTCGCCTATCTGAAAAGTGGCTTGCCCGGCTTCGACTTTGACGGCCTTGGCCTCGACCATGGGCTTTCCGCAGGTACAATTGCCGGCTTTTTTAGCGATGGAATTACAAGGGCATTCGGGACCGCAGGCGCAGACGAAACGCGTCTCGCCGACCTTGACATCCGATTGGCTTTTAAGCTGGGCCAGGCCAATGGCCGCCAGACTCAGGATCAACAGCAGGATAAAACCAAACCCAATTAGTTTTCGCATGATTTTTCTCCTTTCTTTTTCCTTTCCTTCTCGGTTGTGTTAATTACCCTCAACTGATGGTTTTATTGAACGCTTCTTCCTCCTTTCTTTAATTTTCTCCGGAAATGTCCCGCGCATAGTCACCAGGGAACGTCCCGGGCGTTTTAATGGATCTGTACATTAAAAGCGATCAGGTGGCGGTAATCGTGTGGGTAACCACCGCCCAGTACGCGTATCCTTCTTCATTGAACGGGACCTTGTCCGGCTGGCGGTTGCCGCGGTTGTCCGTGGCCCGGGCCTGGAGCCGATGGATACCCGGACGGGCCTCCCAATCCAGGTCCCAGCGGACCCAGGCCTGTTCCTGATTGGGTTCCCGGAGGCGGGCCGGCTGCCAGGTTTGGCCCCCGTCCAGGCTCACCTCCACCCGGGTTATCCGCCCCTCGCCGGACCAGGAGCGTCCCCGCAGCAACCGGCGGCCGGCGGCAATGGTGCCGTTCCAGGGCAGTTCAAAGGCGCTTTTCACTTTCTGGGTCGTCAACATGGGTCCCAGGGCCGGGGGCTGGGGGGGATAATCCGGACCGATGAAGACATATCTCTTCGTGTTGTATTCGGAATAGAGCGGCTGCTCGGAGACCTCGAGGCGGCCGACCCATTTGATGTTGGCGATCCCCACCCAGCCGGGGACAAAAAGGCGCAGCGGGAACCCGTGGTCCGGCAGGAGGGGTTGGCCGTTCATGGCATAGACCAGCAGGGTTTCCTTCTCCATGGCCTTATCGATCGGGATGGGCCGCGAGACTTTCTTCTCGTCCAGACCTTCGGCCATAACCTCCCGGGCGGTCGGTTTGACGCCGGCCCGCTCCAGGACTTCCCTTAAGGGCACGCCCGTCCATTCGGCGACCCCGATCCCCCCCAGGTTCCAGGGGGTGCCGGGGATTTTTTTTCCGTGGGAAACCTCAAAAAAATTTCGCCCATTGCCGGCGCACTCCAGGGCCTTGATCATCGAAATCGAGGGCATGGCCAGCAGGGCCTCGTAACTGAATTCCCCCGGTCGGGAGAGGCCTGATCCCTCGACCCGCAGCCGCCAGGCGGCGGGATCGATGCGCGGCACCGCAGCGCTGTTGTTGCGGACGAAAAACATTTCCGTAGGTACCAGGGTGCCGCGGTTGTACATCGCTTCCCAGCGCATCTCCAGGTTGCTGCCGCTTTGATAGAACAGCTCCGGGGGTGTCGGCTTGACGATGGCCCGGGGCGGATCCGCCGCTTCCAACCGGCCGATCCCCTGGGGCAGTACGGCGGAAATGGTCGCCGCCCCTCCGGCAGCGGCCGCTATTTGCATAAAAAGGCGGCGAGATACCTTTCTCCCATCCTGGGGAAGCGGGGATTTCTCGACCGGTTTTTGCTGCCGATCCTTGGTTTCGGGGGGATCTTTAGTGTCCACGGCGTATTTCCTTTCCGGTTCGTTGGAGTTTTTCGTAGGGAGGGGTTTTATACCCCTCCGCCTCTATCCGCCCAGGGCAATCCAAGGGCGGGCGGGGATAAACCCCGCCCCTACGTCAAAAATTTTAAATCCTTTGCCGAACGCATAACGCCGAACGGTATTTTCGTATTAATTCGATGTTCATCTTTTTTACTAAAAAAGGCCTCGGGCCTTTTTTCTATTATAGAAGGGACTTGCTGCAGATCAACCGGAAAAAAATGGGCTCGGTTAATGGGGGATTTTGGTTTTCAGGCGGCAGGACAAGGAACATCTTCTGGGCCAGAGGGCCCAGTCTTCAGGAGGCTTACAGATCTTTTCCTCGATCCGGTGTTCCAGATCCTTCCTAACCGCCGGCGGAAGGTAAAGCCCATCCAGATTGCGCTGGACCTTTTTGAGAGACATCCGGGGGAAATTTTTTATTTGAAATTTTCATAGCTGGGTAATATACTCCTGAAAAGTAAGCTTTTTAGGGAGCATGCTACTGCACATGGAAACCCTTTCGCGCATCCTTCACCTGGACCTTCCTCCCGGTCAATCGGCCTTTCTTTGGGGACCCAGGAAAACCGGCAAGTCCACTTTTCTAAAGGAAAGATTTCCCCAGAGCCTGGTTTATGATTTCCTGAAAACCGACCTCTACTTCGAATTCACCAAAAGGCCTTCTCTTTTGCGGGAGCAGTTGCTGGCCAGAGGGAAGGAGAAATTACGGACGCCGATCATTCTGGACGAGGTGCAGAAAATCCCGGAAATTCTGAATGAAGTCCACTGGCTGATCGAAAACCGTGGCCATTCCTTTATACTTTGCGGGTCCAGCGCCCGGAAACTGAAAAGGGGCAAGGCCAACCTTCTAGGTGGACGGGCCTGGCGTTTTGAAATGTTCCCGTTGGTGTCGGCTGAGGTAAAGGACCTGGATCTTCTCCGGGCCTTAAATCACGGTTTAATTCCGGCTCATTACCTGCAGGACCGTTATGAAAAGTCCCTGAAGGCCTACACCCAGGACTATTTAAAAGAAGAAGTTTTCGCCGAAGGGCTAATCCGCAATATTCCCGCCTTTTCCAGGTTTTTCGAGGCCATGGGCTTTTCCCATGGGGAAATGATCAATTATACCAATATAGCCCGGGAGTGCGGGGTAGATGCCAAAACGGTCAGAGAATATTTTCAGATTCTGGTGGATACGCTTCTCGGACGCCGGTTGGCGCCTTATAAGAAAAGGCAGGACCGCCAGGTAATCAGTCATACTCCGAAGTTTTACCTTTTTGATGTGGGAGTGGCCGGAGCCCTTTCCCGGCGCCGGATCGTTGAAGCCCGCGGGGAGTTGTTCGGAAAAGCCCTGGAGCACTTTATTTTTATGGAACTGTCCGCCTACAGTGCTTATCGGGATTTGAATTTTGACCTTAATTATTGGCGGACCAAGACCGGTCTGGAGGTGGATTTTATTTTAGGCGGGGGTGAGGTGGCGCTTGAAGTCAAGGGAAGCAGCCGGGTGGATCCGCGGGCGTTGCGCCCTTTGCTCGCTTTCACCGAGGAGCATCGGCCCCGTTTTTCCCTCATGGTAACCAACGAAGCGGATGAAAGGGTAGTCGGCCCGATCCGCTTGTTGCCCTGGAAAACCTTTCTGGAAAGGCTCTGGGCGGGGACAATCATCCACTAGCCAGCGCAACCCCGACCAGCGCCAACCGAGCGCCGGAGAGGGACCGTCTTCCGTTTTCCCTCCCTTCAATGGGGGATTTTGGTTTTCAGGCGGCAGGACAAGGAACATCTTCTGGGCCAGAGGGCCCAGTCTTCAGGAGGCTTGCAGATCTTTTCTTCGATCCGGTGTTCCAGATCCTTCCTAACCGCCGGCTCCAGGCCGAGCCCATCCAGATTGCTATGGACCTCTTTCCAAAACAGGCCGAAGTGAAAGGACTGCAGGTCGAATTCCCGGACCGCTAGAAAGCGCTCGTCCATCGTCCCCAGGATCCGGGTGCCTTTCTCCGCCGACTCGCGGCCGGGAGAGACTCCCATTAATAAAACGGCATCCAGCAGGACCTGTTTCCTCCCGGCGCCACAGGAGATGATCCTTTTTTGCCACTCGAGCTGCATGACTTTCCCGTTTTCGAATTTTAAAATTAGAATAGCGGGTTAAATCGGATTATCGGGTTTCACCCACCCCCCAACCCCCGGAGCCTGTCCCGCGGCAGCGCGGGATCGAGGGAGGGGGACATTTCGGTTATTTGAATTTCGGTCATTTGAATTTGTTTCGAATTTCGAGTTTCGAATTTTAGATCACGAAGGTCTTCGAATCCACCGGGAAAGTAAACTGATCGTAGACCCGCTGGATCCCCCGGGCTCGCCGCACCGGACTGAAGCCCAACTTGCGAATCCGGTCGTCGACGGCCAGCAGGGTCTTAATCAATTGCGCCGTCATTCCGGGGCCGACCGTTTCGAACAGGAGCCGCTCCGGCTCCAAACCCAGCTCCACCAGCACCTCCCGGAGATACTGGACCCGTTCCCAGGCCTTTTTATTGCCCTCGAAGGACTGGCAGCCTTCCAGGGGACAGGCCAGGAGCAGCACGCCGTCGGCTCCTTCCCGGAAGGCCTGCAACACCTGGTCCGGATCGATTTTTCCGGCACAGGGGACCTGGATAAATTCAAACCCGATGGGCAGCGGCTCCCGAAACAGGACGGCTTGACGGATCGTCTTTTCAGCGGAATTCCGGCAACAGAAGGCGACCACCTGGGGAACGGCGCTATCGTATTTGCGCTCCCTAAAATTCCCGGATATTTCTTTTTGAATCGTTTCGTCCCGAAAGTCCTTGATCTGGATGGCATCCATGGGGCACTCGGCGGCGCAGACGCCGCAGGCCTGACAGGCCAGCGGCGAGGCCTGGGGCCGCCGATAGACGAAATGCAGGGCTTGGTGGGGGCAGGAACGGACGCAGGTCAGGCAGATGGTGCATTTTTTTCGATCCACTTCCACCCGGGAGGCCGGCACCTGCCGCATCCCGCCGCCGATCAGTTCCGCCGCCGACAATACCGCCTCTTCCACCTCCGTCTGGATTTCATCGGCGGTGACGTAAGGGCGCCGGCTGCCTCCGACCACATAAATCCCCCGCCGGGGTGTCCGGACCGGCAGGGCATAAACCTGGTCCGGGACCATAAAGCCGGAGGAATCCAGCCCGAGGCCCAAAATTTCGGCATATTCCTTGAGTTTCGGATGCGGGGCCAGGGTTTCATCCACCACCAGCAGGTGGGGCTTGAGCTGCAAGCGTCGGCCCAGGATCTCATCGTCAAATTCCAGCCGCAGTCCCGCGTCTCCGGCTTCCACCACCGGCGACCCGCCGGTAAAGCGAAAAAATACGACGCCTTCTTCGCGGGCCCGGGCATATTCCCGCTCCAGTCCCTCGGCCGCCACTTTCAGATTCCCGGAAAAGAAATAGACCTGGGTATTTCCCAGGGCCTGCACCCGCAAAGCATCCCGGATTGCCCGGCCGACCACCGGCGGGCCCGACTCGGAAGCCAAACCCAGCAGGAAAACCACCTCGCCGACTTCTTCGGCCGGCAGGATTTTTTCGCGATACTCCGGGGAGCTTAACAGGGTCTCCAATTGGGACAAAGGCAGGACCTTGCGCCCGGCTTTCAGGCCGTAGGCCTCAAAGTTGGGCCGCCCTTCCGGCGGCAGGGCCACCAGGACCGCCCCGACTTTCTCCTCCCGGACCCGGTCTTCCCCGTCCAGGAAGCGTACCGTAAAATCGCCGGCCTGACCTGCCAGGCTCACTAGCAAGGCCTCCGGTACGGCCTGCACGCCCGGTTGGGAAATAAAGTTTTCAACCGGAATCGACGCACCCGCGGGCCGGTCGGCCTGTTCATAATATCCACTCGGCCCCAGGGTCTTCCCGCTTTCCAGGACGAGGGGCGCCAGTCCTAGTTTCAGGGCTTCCTGGGCGGCCAGCAGACCCGCCAGCCCTCCGCCCAGGATCAGTATCCGGGGAATGGTCTCCACGGATTCCAAAACAGCGGCTTCCAGGGCGCCCTGGCGAACAACAGCCTGCTTGAGCAAAAGGGCCGATCTTTCCCGGATCAACTCCGGTTCGGATTCCACCCCCATAAAATCGGGACGGACGTCGACCACCGCAACCTGATCCGGGCGGAACCCCCAGCGGGAGAACGCCTGCAGCCCGGGCTGCGCTTCCGGGGTTCCCTGCTGGGTCACCACGATCAATCGGGACAGGGCCTGGTCCGCAATTTCCTTGGTCAGCGCTTCGATGCCGGTTTCCCAGTGATCCTGGTAGAGATCTTCGACCACCTCCACCCCCGGAAAGGAACGGGCGGTTGTCTTCAAGTCCTCTCCGGCGACGGCTGAAGCCGCCCGCTTGCCCTTATGATAGAAAAAAATCCCGATCCTGTTTTCGGCTAACATAGACGGACTCCTAAATAATCGGCCACGGCCCGGGCGGCCCGGCCGCCGTCGGCGGCGGACTGGGCGATATCCATGGGGCCGGTAGCGGTTCCCGCCGTAAAGATCCCGCTTCCCGCCTGATCCCGCAGGAAGCCGTCCTCCGTCAGCGGCAGGTCCAGCCGTTCGGACCACTGCCTGTTTTCCGGGGCCGGCATCAAGCCCACCGAGAGGACCAGCAGGTCGAAAACCTCTTCCCGGGGCGCGCCCCCGCCCTCCGGTTGGAACACCACCGCCACCCGGTCTTCCGGCGCCGGACCGACCGCCCCCGGTATACCGCGGACCAGGGTCAACGTTTCCCGGGCCTCTTCATAAGCCGGCAGGAATTCCTTCCCGAAATTCTGAAGGTCCATATAAAAAACGGTCAGGTCCGTTTCCGGCCAGCGGTGCCGGATGGCCCGGCCCATGCGCAGGGCGTAGCCGCAGCAGATCCGGGAGCAGAAAAGGTGCCCCAGCGTAAGGTCCCGGGAACCGACGCACTGAATGAAGGCCACCCGCGCGGGTCTTTTCCGGTCGGAGGGACGGTGGAGTTCACTTTCCAGGCGGATCATCCGCTCGAGTTCCAGGGCCGTGATCACGTTGGGGAGGATCCCGTATCCCAACCGCGGTTTATCCAGAGGATTGAAGGGGGTATAGCCGGTGGCGACCACGATCGCCCGAACCGGAAACTGATGGGTCAGGGGGGACCGGTCCAGATCGATGGCCTGCTCCGGGCACTGCTCCTGGCAAATACGGGCCTGGGCGTCCCGGAAATAAAGGCACTGCTCCCGGTGGATGGTGTATAAGGGGTGGGACACCAGGGAAGGCAAACCCCGGGTAATGGCCCCGCCCTCGGCGGCCGGGCAGATCTCATAACAGCGGCCGCAATTGGTGCAACGGGCCGGATCGATGAACAGCGGCTCCTGCCGGACGGTGACGGCAAACCCGCCCCCGCTTAGCGGCTCGGCCTGATCGAGTTTGGCCCGGGTCAGGATTTCCACCCCGGAATTTTCAGACACCCCGGTCAGCCGTTCTTCGACCAGGCAATAATTGCATTTTCGGCAGGTATCGGTGGCCTTGCAGAAAAAATTGAGGGCCTGGCCGCCGATGGCCGGCTGCTTTTCCAGCACCACCGCGGACAGCCCCAGTTTACCCAAATGATCGGCACAGGAGAGGCCGGCGATGCCGCCGCCGATGACTAATACGTCCGTGGGTCTTTCAGAATCTAGTTGCGATTGGGTTGTCAAGAGCTACCTCCGTCTTGTATTCCAACGTTCGGCGTTCGGCGTTGGGCGTTCGGCGTGTTAAGCTCGGTATTTGCCGTTTGGAGTTCGGCCAGCGCATTTTTACTCTTGCGCCGAACGCCGAACGCGAAACGCCGAACGGCTCTACAGCCCCGCTTTCGACAAGATCTCGGGGATCAGGGCCTCCTGCCCCATGGCCATGAGGTGGACGCCGTCTCCCAGGTTTTGGCCCTTGATTTCCTGGATGAGTTCGGCGGCCAGGTCCACGGCCCTCCGGGCCCCTGCGGTTTCACCGGCCTGGCGGAGCTGCTCGATGAGCGGGGCCGGCACCAGCACCCCGGGCAGGGATCCGTCCCGGTAGGCGGCGATTTCTTCCCAGGTGAGCACCCGGACGCCGATGATGACCTTGGCTTCGTATTCCCGGGCCTTTTTTATGAACTCCCGGAGCCGCGTAAGTTCAAAGACGGCCTGGGTCTGGAAAAAGTCCAGGCCGATTTCGGCCTTCTTGACGAACTTCATTATTTGCGGTTCCAGGGGATCGGCCTCCGGAGTCACCACCCCGCCCAGGCAGTAGACCGGACTGTCGTTCAGGGCGTTCCCGTTCAAATCCCGGCCGGCCGTAAGCCCCTTGAACATTTTCAGGGCCTGCACCGAATCCAGGTCGTAAACCGGCTTGCCTTCCTTGTGGTCTCCATGGGTGGTATGATCGCCGGTCATGCAGAGGATGTTCGACACGCCCAGGGCCGCCGCCCCCAGGGCCTCGGAGGCCAGGGCCAGCCGGTTCTTGTCCCGGCAGGCCAGGTTCAAAATGGGCTCCCCGCCGGCCTCTTTGGTCAGCAGACAGGCCGCCAGCGCGCCCATCCGCATGACGCCGCCGCGGTTATCCGAAAGGTTGATCCCGTCCACGAGGTCCTTGAGGGCCTGCACCTGTTGCACCAATTCCCGGGTGTCCGGACCTTTGGGGGGATCCAACTCCGCCGTGACAATGAATTTCCCGGACTTAAGGGCTTCCTTGAATGGTTTAGGCATGGGCTTCAAATCTCCTCTTATAAGCGGCGTGGGTCTGGTAAGCCGGCGTCGTCCGGATATCGTGACGCCCCGGCGCAAAGGTCTGCCGGATCTGATCCAGACGGTCCGTTTTTTCCAGGCGCTGGTGGATCAGGGTCCAGGCGCAGGGCTTTTCGGTGTCGACTTCACATTTTCCGTGAACCGTTCCGCCGCAGGGACCGTTGAGCAGCCCCTTGGCGCAGATGGTTTTCGGGCAGATGCCGCCGGTGGCATCCAGGACGCAGGCATGGCAGGCCCGGCACCTTTCGGTCCAGGACCCGACCGTCTCGTTGACACCGATGAAGGTGGTATCCACCCCGGGAAAAACGGGCTTGGAATCGTACATCTCCGCCAGAAACTGGATACCCGCCCCGCAGGCCAGTGACAGAACGGCATCATAAGCTTCCACCGGTCCCCGCAACTCCGTTAAAAATTCCCGGTCGCACTGCCGTTCCACCGTGGCCTCCCCGATCGTCAGGGACCGGCCCTGGATCTGGGAGGCGATGGACAATTCCGCCGCCAGCAGACCGACTTCCTTCTCCCCGCCGGCCAGGCAAACCGCCACACAGGTCCCGCAGCCGGCAATCAGCACCCGCTTGTACGGAGCGAGCATGGCTTCGATTTCTTTGAAAGGCTTTCGTTGGGCCACAATCATGGCTGTTTCTCCTTAACCAATTGATAGTTAATAATTAATTGTTAATAATTAATTATTAATTATTGACTTAATGTTGGCCTTTATCAGGCCGCTGCCCCCGCCAGCGGTTTGGCTGGGGAAAGCTGGGGCCGGCCCCCCCTGCGGGCCAGTCGGACGGGATTGGGCCCCAGTTCCCGGGCCCGGTCGGTCATCTCCCGAACGGCTTTGGCCCAGTTCGGTGCATCCGAGGCCCCGATGTGATACATCTCCAGTCTCCGCCCATCCAAACCGATTTCGTCCAGTATCTGTTTGGCGTAGGCGATGCGTTCCTTGGCTCGAAGATTTCCTTCCAGGAAATGGCAGTCTCCCATTTCTCAGCCGCCCACCAGAATGGCGTCGGCCCCGGCTTCGAACGTTTTCAGGATATGGATCAGATCCACCTTGCCGGTGCAGAGCAGCTTGACGATCCGCACGTTGGATGGATACTGGAGCCGCATGGACCCGGCCATATCGGCCGCGGTATAGGTGCAATAGGTACAAACCATGGCCACGATCTTCGGATCATAGGCGGGCATGAACGGGTTCCTCCATCAGCCACTCGAAGATGGCCGTCTCTTTGGCGATGATCTGATCGTCCCGCTGGTGCTGGACCTGGATCAGCTTCCGGGGACAGGCGCTGGCGCAGTTTCCGCAGCCCTGGCAGGCGGCCGGACTGATTTCGACCATCCCCTCGGCGTTGACCTGCGGCACCCCGAAGGGGCAGGTGCGGACGCAGGTCAGGCAGACCACGCACCGCTCCTGGTCGACCACCGCCACCTGGCCCCCCACGTTGATCTGTTTCTGGGCCAGGATGGTCGCCGCCCGGGCGGCCGCACCCTTGGCCTGGGCGATGCTCTCTTCCATGAATTTGGGACCGTGGGCCAGCCCGCAGAGGAACATGCCGGCATTGGCAAAATCCACCGGCCTCAGTTTGATGTGGGCCTCCAGGAAAAAACCGTCCGCATCGGTGGGAATTTTCAGGGCCCCCGCCAGGGGTTTGCTCTCCGGCCGGGGCCGGATGGCGCTGCTTAAAACCAGAAAATCAGGATTCAGGCGGATCGGCTGTTTCAGGTTCTGATCCAAAACGGTTATGGAAATCCGCTCCCCGGCCAGGGCCACTTCGGGCCGCTGTTCCGGTTCATACCGGATGAAGCGGACCCCGGCCTCCCGGGCCTGCTTGTAGTACAGTTCCTTCTGGGCATAGGTTCGCATGTCCCGGTAAAGAATAACCACCTGGGTCTGGGGGCTGATCTCCCGGATCTTCAGGGCATTGGAGACGGCCGTGGAACAGCAGACCCGGGAACAATAGGGGTGGTCCTCATCCCGGGATCCCACACACTGGATCATGACCACCTGGGTGGCCTGACGGAGGCGATCCGGCTCCTGATCCAAAAGCTGGTGAAACTCCAACTGGGTCTTGATCCGGGGATCGTCGCCGTACGAATATTCCTCCGGGGCATACTCCACTCCCCCGGTGGCCACCACCACCGCCCCGTGATCCAGGTTCACTGTTTGCCCGCCTTGTTGGACAGTGCTTCGGAATTTCCCGATATGGCCGGTGATTTCCTTGAGTTCGGCCTGGGTAAAGACCTGGATCCGGGGATGGTGACGGACCTTTTCGATCAGGTCCCGGAGGTATTCCTGAACTCCAACCCCCTCCAAGTTGAAGGCGACCTGGCGGGCGTTGCCTCCCAGTTCGGCGGTGCGTTCCACCAGATAAGTCTCAAAGCCCTGTTCCGCCAGGTTCAGAGCCGCCGTCAATCCGGCCAGCCCGCCTCCGATAACCAGACCCTTCTGGACCACATCGAAGGGTACCTCGTAGAGTGGTTCGAGCAGGTGGGACCGGGCCACCGCCATCCGGACCAGGTCCTTGGCCTTTTCCGTAGCGATTCCCGGATCGGCCTGGTGGACCCAGGAGCATTGATCCCGGATATTGGCCATTTCAAAGAGGTATTTATTCAAGCCGGCCTTGCGCAGGGTTTCCTGGAACAGGGCTTCATGGGTCCGGGGGGAACAGGAGGCCACGATCACCCGGTTCAACTGCCGGTCCCGGATGACTTCCTGCATATTTTCCTGGGTGTCCGTAGAGCAGGTAAAAAGAAAATGGTCGGCGTAATCCACGCCGGGCAGGGACCGGGCGTATTCGGAGACCTCGCCCACATTCACCACCCCGGCGATGTTGATCCCGCAGTGGCAGATGAACACCCCGACCCGGGGTTTTTCTCCCTGGACCGAGCGTTCCTCCGGGAAAACCATATCCCGGACCTGGGTCCCCCGGACCCCGGCCAGGAGGGCCGCGGCCTCGGCGGCTGCCCCGCTGGCCTGGGTGACGGTTTCCGGAATATCCTTGGGGTTCTGAAACACCCCGCTGACAAAAATCCCGGGTTGGTTGGTGCCCACCACATTCAAAGGCGGATTCTCGCAGAAGCCGAAGCGGTCGGTCGCCAGGCCCAGGGCCGAGGCGATCTCCCGGGCCTCGCTGTGGGCCTTGAGCCCTACCGACAGGATGACCAGGTCAAAATCCTCGCTCTGGAAGGCATTGGCTTCATCGATATAGGAAATCTGCAGATCCCGGCTCCGGGGATTTTCGGTGACCCGGGAGATCAGGCTGCGAATGTAGCGGACCTCGTGTTCCTTCTTGGCCCGTTCGTAGTAGCGGTCAAACCCTTTGCCCTGGGCCCGGATATCGATAAAAAAAATGGACGGTTCGATCGTGGCCAGGTGCTCCTTGGCGATGATGGCCTGCTTGGTGGCGTACATGCAGCAGACGTAGGAACAGTAATCCTGGTTGAGGCCGGCATCCCGGGAGCCCACGCATTGAATCCAGGCCACCTTTTTGGGCTCCCGGGCGTCGGAAGGCCGCTGGATATGACCGGCATAGGGTCCGGAAGCCGACAGGAAGCGTTCGAACTCCAGGCTGGTAATCACGTTCGGGTAGCGGCCGTAGCCGTACTCCCCCTTCAGCCGGGCATTGAAGGTTTCGAAGCCGGGGCTGGCGATCACGGCCCCGACGCTGATTTTTTCCTCCCGCGGTTTCTGCTCATAGTCGATGGCCCCGGCGGGGCAGAATTTGGAGCAGGCCCCGCAGTCGCCGGTCAGCATATGGACACAGTTTTCCGCATCGATGGCCGGCATGGCCGGGACGGCCTGGGGAAAAGGCTTGAAGATATTCGGCCGGCTGGAGAGCAGCATATTGAATTCCGACCCCCGGATCTTGGGAACATGGGTCGAGATTTTACGGATCGAAATGGCTCCCGTGGGACAGACAAACTCGCAGGCCCCGCAGGTCCGGCAGATCTCGGAAAACCGGTTGAACGGGGTGCCTACCGCTTTTTGGGACCCCCGATTGACCAGCCCGATGGCTCCGACCCCCATCAGTTCCTGGCAGACCCGGACGCACTTGCCGCAGAGGATGCAATCCTGGTTTTCTTTCTTGAAACGGGTTTCGATTACCCCCAGTTGTTCGGCCATCTGCCGGATCTCCGGGACCTCCGGGCAGCGGGCCAACAGCAGTTCCATGGTCATTTTCCGACCGCGGATGACCTGGGGGGAGCCGGTGGCGACTGTAAGTCCCGGCTCGGCCGGGGCCGTACAGGCCGTGGTCAGGCGGGTTCGGCCGCCCTGATTGATTTCCACCAGGCAGAGCCGGCACCCGCCGTAGGGTTCGATGGCTTGATAGTAGCACAAGGTCGGGATATTGATGCTCAGCTTCCGGGCCGCCTCCAGCAGCGTGGACCCTTCGGCTACTTCAACGGGCTGGCCGTCGATATTCAAGGATATCATTTCGTTCAATCCCCCCAGTCACAGCGCAGACAACGTTTGGCTTCGTTCTGGGCCTGCTTTTGATCGAATCCCAGTTCCACCGGTGTAAAATCCCGAACCCGGACCTCCACCGGCGCCTCCGGCATGGCGGGTCGGGTCAGTCCGGCCTGCTCCTCATCCGGGACCACCAAAGGCTCCAGGCGCTTCCGGGGCGTGGGGATGCGGGGTTTTTCTTCCAGGGCCTGGTCTTGCAAATGACGGTGAATGGATCGCGCGGCCTGCTTGCCGGCCGCTACCGCCTCCACTACGCTCGCCGGACCGGTTACATTGTCCCCGCCGGCGAAAAAGCCGGTCAGGTTGGTGGCCAGGTGGAAGGAACGGACTTCGACGGTCCCCCGGGACCGGACCTGAAGCGGCTGTCCCTCTCGGGAGCATTCCAGGGTTTCGGGCAACTGCCCGATGGCCTTGATCACCCCGTCCACTTCCAGGGTAAATTCCGAACCCGCCAGGGGCACCGGTCGCCGGCGCCCCGAGGCATCCGGTTCCCCCAACTCCATCGACAGACATTTGACCGCTTGCATGGCTCCCTTCCCTGAAATTTCCACGGGCTGGGTCAAATACCGGATTTCAATTCCCTCCGCCAGGGCCTGGGCGATTTCTTCCGGATAGGCCGGGATCTCCGCTTCGGTCCGGCGGTAGAGCACGGTCACCCGGGCCCCGAGACGTCGGGCCGTGCGGGCTGCATCCATGGCCACATTGCCGCCGCCCACCACCGCAATATTTTTTCCGGGAGATACCGGCTGTCCCAGGGAAATCTGTCTCAGGAACTCTATCCCGGAAAGAACACCGGGCAATTCCTCACCGGGAATGTTCAACCGCACCTCCTGATGGGCCCCGGTGCCCAGGAAAAAGGCCTTGAAGCCCTGCTTCTGCAATTCGTCGAAAGTCACGTCCCGGCCCACCCGGGTTTTGGTTTGAAAAACCACCCCCATCCGGGCTATGGCCTGAACATCAAAATCCAAAACTTCCCGGGGCAGACGGTAGGCGGGAATCCCGACCCGGAGCATGCCGCCGATTTCGGACAAAGACTCGAAAACCGTTACCGGGTAGCCTTCCCAGGCCAGGTAGTAGGCGGCGGTCAGGCCGGCCGGGCCCGACCCGATGACCGCTATTTTTTCCCGGCGGTGGATGGCGTTTTCCGGCGGCTGTTCCCTCCGGGTCCGCACGAAATCGGCCACGAAGCGCTTCAGCGATTTAATCGAGACCGCCTGGTCGATCTCCCCCCGGCGGCATTGGGTTTCACAGGGGGCCGGGCAGACGTACCCGCAGACCGCAGGCAGCGGATTGTCCTCCCGGATCAGGGTCAGGGCCTCTTCAAACCGGCCTTCCCCGATCAGGGCCACATAACTGGGCACGTCGATCCCGGCCGGACAGGCGAATTGGCAGGGGGCCGGCGAGAGCCGTTTACAGACCCGGGCCGGACACTGTTTATCGACAATATGGGCCAGGTATTCGTCCCGAAAGTAGCGCAGGGTGGTCAATATCGGATTGGGCGCCGTCCCGCCCAGGCCGCATAGGGAAACCTCTTTGACATAGAGGGCCAGTTCTTCCAACGCGGTCAGGTCGCTCTCCCGGGCCTCGCCCCGGGAGATGTCGGTCAAAATCTCCATCAGGCGTTTGGTGCCTTCCCGGCAGGGGGTGCACTTGCCGCAGGATTCTTCCATGGTGAAGGAGATGAAATACTTGGCCAGATCGACCATGCAGGTGCCCTCATCCATGACGATCATCCCCCCGGAACCCATGATCGAACCCAGGGCCGCCAGCGATTCGTATTCGACCGGGGTCTGCAGATGTTCCACCGGAATACAGCCGCCCGAAGGCCCTCCGGTCTGGACCGCTTTGAGCGGCCGGTCCCCCTGGGTTCCGCCGCCGATGTCATAAATCATTTCTTGCAGGGGAATCCCCAGCGGGATCTCGACCAGGCCGGTATTCTTCACCTTGCCGACCAGGGAAAAGACCGTCGTTCCCGGAGCCTTTTCGGTCCCCATCCCCGAATACCATTCGGCCCCCCGGGCGATGATCGGGGCGATATGGGACCAGGTCTTGACATTGTTGATATTGGTCGGACAGCCCCAGAGCCCCTTTTGCGCCGGGAAAGGCGGCCGGGGCCGGGGCTCGCCCACTTGGCCTTCGATGGAGGCGATCAAGGCGGTCTCTTCCCCGCAGACAAAGGCTCCGGCGCCCTCCCGGATTTTCAGCCTGAAGGAAAAGGGGGTCCCGAAAATGTTTTCCCCTAAAAGACCGTAGGCCTCCGCCTGGCCGATGGCGATTTTCAGGTGCTCGATGGCCAGGGGGTACTCGGCCCGCACGTATAAATACCCTTCCCGGGCCCCCATGGCGTAAGCTCCGATGGCCATCCCCTCGATGACGGCGTGGGGGTCCCCTTCGAGAATACTCCGGTCCATGAAGGCCCCGGGATCACCCTCGTCGGCGTTGCAGATGACGTATTTCATCTCTCCCGCCGCTTGGCGGCAGAATTCCCACTTCAGGCCGGTGGAAAACCCGGCGCCGCCCCGTCCGCGCAGCCCGGACATTTTGACCTCGGCGATGACGTCTTCCGGGTTCATTTGCCTGAGGGCCTGGTAGAGGGCCTTGTATCCACCCCGGCCGATATACTCTTCGATATGTTCGGGATTGATAAAGCCGCAGGTCCGCAGGGCGATCTTGCGCTGCTTCTTGAAAAAAGGGATTTCCTGGTAGGCCGGGAATTTTTCGTAGCCCGGCGGCAGGCCGTTGCCTGAATACTTGCGAAACGAATTTTCGATGAGCCACTCATCCTGATCGATCCGGCAGAGGACCCCTTCGGTATATAAGCCTCCCCGGACCAGGCACCGGATCAATTCGCCGGCCCGCTCCGGCGTCATGCGTTCATAGGTCAGGCGGGGATGGCCGGGTTGAATGACATCCACCAGGGGTTCCCGTTGGCAGTACCCGATACAGCCGGTCTTTTCTACCATCAGGTCCGCCCCGGTATTTTTGATTTCCTCCTGAAGGGCCTGATAGACTTTTCCCGCCCCGGCCGACAGGCCGCAGGTAGCCAGTCCGACCAAGATCTTGGTCCGGTCCGGATAGGTCATGGCCTGACCCTGCTGCTGGATGGCTTGGAGCTCGTCGCTGGTTGTTATTTTCATGGAGTTATCCTGGTTCCGCGCCTAGGCATAGTTTTCAACGATCAGGGGGATCTGGCCCCCGCTTAAATTTCCGTAGGTATCCTGATCGACCCGCAGGGCCGGCGCCAGGGCGCAGCAGCCGATGCAACGGACCGTTTCCAAAGTAAAGCGCAGGTCCTTGGTCGTCTCTCCGGCTTTGATTTTCAATGTTTTTTCCAGGCGATCGAGGATGGCCGGCGACCCTTTTACAAAACAGCCGGTACCCAGGCAGATCTGGATGACGTGGCGCCCACGGGGGGTCAGGCTGAAGGCGTTGTAAAAAGTGGCCACCCGCAACACCTGGGACAGGGACAGGTGGAGTTCATCGGCCACGTAGGTCAGGACATGGGGCGGCAGCCAGTGAAAGGCGGTATTGATGCCCAGCAGGATCGGGAGCAGGTTCCCGCGCTCCTCGCGGAACGTAGCGATGATCCGGTTGACCGTCGCCTCCTCGTCCGGGCCGGCCCAGTCGATGTCCGCCCGCCGTTTTTCCGGGAGATACACCTCGTTCCGCACCGGACAATGGGTGGTGCAGATGCCGCAGGCGTTGCATTTTTCCTCGTCGATGTAACGCGGCTCTTTGAGGATGGTCACCTCGAAATTTCCGGGGCCGCCCTGGAGGGTCCGGATCCGGCTGCGGGTGATGATTTCGATGTTCGGATTGCCGGCCACCTCGATGAGTTTGGGGGAAATCATGCAGGTGGAGCAGTCATTGGTGGGAAAGGTCTTGTCCAACTGGGCCATGATCCCGCCGATGCTGACGTTTTTATCCACCAGATAGACTTTGAATCCGGCATTGGCCAGATCCAGGGCCGACTGCATGCCGGAGATCCCGGCGCCCAGGACCATTACAGCCCCCACTTGTTCGGCCTCGTGCCGGACGGCTTCCAGAAGCAGCGCATCCATCAGATCAGACCCTCTCTTTCCATAAGCGGTCTGGGATCGACCAGGTGTCTGGCGAGCCAGGAAGCGCTTTCGGGCGCCCCCCAGGCCGCTCCGATCAGTTCGGTAAAATAGAGGATGGGCAGGTCATAGGATTTGCCGAATATTTCCGAAATCTTGGCCTGGGGCAGATCCAGGTTGGCCTGGCACATCTGGCAGGAAACCACGATGGCCTCGGCCCCGGCCTCCAGTGCCCGCTCATACAGCCGCTGCACCAGGGTCTGGACGATGTCCGGCCGGGCCACCGTGTGGCTGGCCCCGCAACAGTCGGTCTT
>JACRCK010000338.1 GCA_016219065.1 Deltaproteobacteria bacterium | reverse complement strand
GCTCTAGCCAACTGAGCTACTCCCGCCTGGTGGAAAAACAATGCTGGCGCAGGGACCGTTGGTTGTAGTCTAATCAATCCGGTTCTTTTGACCTAATCTCCTACATGCTCTTCGGGAGGCCTGCGGTGCCCGGAGAATACCAGATCCTAATCGGGTGGTGGAGGGGGGAGGATTCGAACCTCCGAAGGCATGGCCGACAGATTTACAGTCTGTTCCCTTTGGCCGCTCGGGAACCCCTCCGGAATATGGGATCCGGGTAATCAGGAAAATTCTTCCCGCAGCCGCTATCCGTCGGCTGCCTCTCCTCACTACCTGGAGCCAGCGAAGGGATTTGAACCCCCGACCAACTGATTACAAATCAGTCGCTCTACCAACTGAGCTACGCTGGCTTTGTAACTTGTCTTATTTACAACTAATTTATTTTTCCGCCCCGATCTCCGGGACGCGTAAAACCAATATAATAATATTGAGCCTCCAATAAAGCAAGTAAAAAAATTAATCTATTTTCGATTTGCTTTCCATCATCCGGATATGCTTAGATGGCCCCAGGGAGCCCGAAAAGGCCGTACTCCGGGGCGGTTCCCGGAAAGGACAGCCATTCATGACCGCAAGCCCGATCACCCTCCAGCCGGCGTGGAAGAGTTATTTCGTTTTTTACGTCGCCAGCATCATTTTTGGCCTGGGACCGGTTTTTAACCCGGAGGCCTTCCTGGGCCGGGCGACGGGATTACTGATTGCCGCCCTGTTGATCGCCTTCGTTTTGGTGAAAAGGAAGAATACTTTTTATCGCTTTTCCGCTGCAGGGGTTTCCAAAGAACTCCGCTGGGGGGGACAGGGGCAAGCCAAAACGATCCCTTGGGAAGACCTGGCCTCGGTGACGGTCCGGAGAGGGATCGTTCACCGCCTGATCGGCGTAGGTCAGTTGCAGTTTCAATCTAAAAAAACCGGCGCGCCCGACCTCTGGTGGTACGGGGTGGATCGACCCTTTGAGATTAAACGGAGGATAGACGCCGCCTTGGATTATGGGGGAACCCGTTGAACCGGCGGCCGGCCCAGGGGACCATCGAACGATTTTTTATAATAATTTACCGATATCGCTGATAAAACGTGCACCAGGCACCAGTCCGTCGTAACGTTTGTGAACTTTGCCTTCCCGGTTGATAATGAGGGTGGTCGGAACCCCGCTGATCTGGTATTGATCCACCAGTTCCATGGTCCCCAGCAGAACCGGGTAGGGGATCTTCATGTCCTTCACAAATTTGTTCAGCACCTGGGGAACCCCCTCGGTGTCCAGGGAAACGCTGAGGACTACCAGCCCCTTGGCCTGATTTCCCTGGTAAATCTTGACTAGTTCCGGAATTTCAGCCCGGCAGGGAGGACACCAGGTGGCAAAAAAATTCAGGATGATCACCTTGCCCTTAAAATCGGAAAGCTTGACCTTTTTTTGCGACAGGTCTTTTAAAGTGAATTCCGGCGCCATTTCGGACTTGGGCGCAGCAAGGGCTTGAAGAGCAAGACCACCCGCCAGGACCAGGACCGTCAGGACCAGGACCGTCTTTTTTAGTACATTCATATAATAATGAGCATTGAACCGTGCCATAAAAAGTCGTTTACTCCTTCCAGGCTTCCAAGCGGTAGATCAGATCCACCAGGGCCGCGGTAACGGCTTCCAGACAAGCAGCCCCTTTTTCCGGGGAGGCCTTGCCCGGGTCTCCCCAGACCCCTCCGGGCCAGAAGCTCCTCTTGTTTCGCACCAGAATCGCCTTGGGGAAATGGGGATATTCCTCCGGGCTGGTCCCCTTGACCCAGGACGGCCTCAGCGCCATGATCACCGAAGTTTCCAGCTCTCCGGCGTGGGAGTCGCCTTTGGTTTCAATGAGGGGTTCCCAGCCCCTGGCACCCAGATCCA
Organism: Deltaproteobacteria bacterium; assembly: GCA_016219065.1. Classification (GTDB taxonomy): domain Bacteria; phylum Desulfobacterota; class RBG-13-43-22; order RBG-13-43-22; family RBG-13-43-22; genus JACRCK01. The sequence continues at coordinate 2,242 of JACRCK010000338.1, read as the reverse complement.
GGATATTCAGCGCCGCCACCTGCACCTCCGGAAGGCGTTCCAGTAACTGTTCTCCGGCCTCCACCAGGGCGGCGGTATGGGTCCCCCCGGCATGGCCGGAAAGAAAAATCAGGTTTCGCAGTCCCTGTTGGTACAAGGACAGGCCGATATCCCGGATCAAGGCCCGGAGCGTATCACCGGAAATACTTAAGGTCCCCGGGTGCTGACTGGTACTGCGGCAGATCCCGTAATAAATCGGGGGAGCCACCACGGCTCCGGTCCGTTCAGCCGCGGCGCGGCAAACCTCGAAGGCATGGATCGTATCGGTGCCCAGGGGCAAGTGGACGCCGTGTTCCTCCACGGAGCCCACAGGGACCACCACGGTCCGGCTTCGTTCCAGGTTTTCCTGGAACTCCGTCATCGTCATCGCTTCCAGCAGCATGGGAAAAATGTAGCTCAAGAATCAGAGTTAGGCAAGCGAATTGTGGACCCGGGGAACGGAAAAGGCGAAGGACGGCCGGGGGAATTTTTTAGGAAATTAATTAATATCAAGCAGTTCCCTGGCCCTGGCGGCCAATTCCTCCTCCCGGTAGGGTTTTTGAATAAACCCTGCCGCACCCAGTTTCAAGATTTCCCCCACTTCCCCCTTGGCGCTGTAGCCCGAGGACAGGAGGACCTTCACCCGGGGGTTGAGGGCCTTCAACTGTTGAAAGGTTTCCTTGCCCCCCATTCCGGGCATGACCACGTCCAGGATAATCAGAGAGATCTCCAGGTTTCTTTCTTTATAGATGTTGATGGCCTCCCGGCCATCGGCGGCCAGCAGCACCCGATATCCCCGGTCTTCCAACAGGTCCGCTCCCAGCTCCCGAATGATTTCTTCGTCGTCGACCAGGAGCACCGTCTCCTCCCCCTGAACCTCCTTGAAAAGGGCAGGCGGATTGACTTTCCGGGACCGCGCCGCGGGTATGGCGGGCAGCAGGAGGGTAAAGACGGTCCCCTGACCCACCTGGCTCTGCACCTCGATATACCCGCCGTGGTTCTGAATGATGCCATAGACGATGGCCAGTCCCAGGCCGGTTCCCCGTCCCGGGTCCTTGGTAGTGAAAAAGGGATCGAAGATCTGGCCCCGCACTTCGGAACCGATGCCTGTCCCGGTATCGGAGACCGTTATCTGGATGTAAGGCCCGCCTTTCAAACCCCGCTGACGGGCGGCCTGATCAGGAATTATCATTTTTTTACGGGTAGTTATCAGTAACCGGCCACCTTGGGGCATGGCGTCCCGGGCGTTGAGGCAGATGTTCATCAGGGATTGGTGGATGGCGATTTCATCCCCTTCCATTCCAGGGAGATGGGCTTCCAGATCGGCGGCCACGGCTATGCGACGATCGATGGTCCTTTTAAGTAGCAGGATGAGTTCCCGGATTACGGCGTTGCAGTCAATCGGTCGGATTTCGGATTTGCCCGGTCGGGCAAATCCCAGCAATTGTCTGGTCAATTCGGCGGCCCGCTGGGCCGATTTCTCGATGCTCACGGCCGAAGGGTAAAGGGCATGCTTGGCGGTCAACTTGCGTTTAAGGAAAGTGGCATAGCCCAGGATCCCTCCCAGCAGGTTATTGAAATCATGGGCGATGCCTCCGGCCAGGTTGCCGATGGACTCCATTTTCTGGGCCTGGAGCAACTGTTCTTCCAGCAACTTGTGTTCGGTCACATCCCGGGCTATCCCGATGATGCCGTTGACCTGCCCTTCGGCGCCCAGCATGGGGGCGGCACTGCCTAAAAAGTAGCGCCGTTGCCCGTCTTTCCGGAAATATTGCCAGTGGACATTTTCCACGTTCTTTTTATAGTTCCGCGCTTCCTTGAAGACCTGAATCAGAAAAGGGTGCTCTTCGGGCGGGGCGAAATGGATGAAATATTGCCCCAGAACTTCGGATTCGTCGTGGCCGAGAATGGTCTTCCAGCGGGGGCTGATAAAACTCAGGGAACCGTCCAGGTCCATGGTATAGATAATGTCCGGGATGCTCTCGATCAGGGAACGGTAACGCTGCTCGGTCAACTGCAGCCTGGCTTCGGCCGACTGGAGCCTTTTCAGCATCTTCCGGTAATCGGCTCCCTCGGGCGGCCCGGAAGGGGGGCGTTTCGGTACCGACGGGGAAGCCTGGCTTCTTTTTTTTGCAGGAGGCGTTTTTTCCGGCATGATTTTGATCTATTCGGCTAACTTGGAGGAAAGCGCCACTTGGTGCTCACCTTCGCCTTCCCGGCGGGG
>JACRCK010000328.1 GCA_016219065.1 Deltaproteobacteria bacterium | reverse complement strand
CCGGGTAAACCGGCGGATGGTGATGCTTTCACCGGTCTGGGCAATGGTCTCGTTGAGGTAATCCGTGATGCTAATATCGGGATTTTTCACGTAGGCCTGTTCCAAGAGGCAGGATTCCTTGAAAAATTTATCCACTTTGCCGTCAACGATTTTTTCGATCACCTTTTCCGGCTTGCCGCTTTCCTGGGCTTGGGCCCGATAGATATCTTTTTCTTTTTCCATGATGTCCGTCGCCATGTCTTCCCGCCGGACGCACAAGGGATTGGCTGCGGCGATATGCATGGCGATATTGTGGACGAATTCGGAAAACTGATCGGTCCGCCCCACAAAATCGGTTTCACAATTCACTTCCACCATGACCCCGATCTTTCCGCCGCCATGGATGTAGGAACCGATCTGTCCCTGCGAGGTGGCCCGACCGGCCCGTTTCTGGGCGGTGGCCAGACCTTTTTTCCGCAGGTATTCCACGGCCTTTTCCAGGTCTCCGTCGGCTTCCTTCAAGGCTTCTTTGCAATCCATAATCCCGGCCTGGGTCTTATCCCGCAGGGTTTTTACTAATTCGGATGTGATATTCAACTTTCCGCTCCTCCCTGAGTAGTAATCTCGTCCGCCCGGCGAATGATGATAACTTCCGGCCCTCCGGGCTCCCGTCGGACTTCGGTTTCCGGTAACAGGCTTTCCACGGCTTCGGGGAAAGCTTCGGCCAGCTCCTCTTTATCGATCTGAGATTGGAGCGCTTCCTGCCGCTTCGCCTTCCCTTCCAGACAGGCGTCGGCCATTTTGGAGGTTATGAGGCGGATGGCCCGGATGGCATCGTCATTGCCGGGGATAATAAAATCGATCTCGTCGGGATCGCAATTGGTGTCCACAATAGCCACCAGGGGGATCCTTAATTTCCTGGCTTCCAGAACGGCAATCCGTTCTTTGCGGGGATCGATGACGAACATGGCCTTGGGCAGTCCGTCCAGCTCCTTGATCCCGCCCAGGTTCCGATTTAACTTCTGCCGCTCCCGGTCCAGGTGGATGATCTCTTTTTTTGGAAAACGCTGGATCGATCCGTCGGCGATGATGCTTTCCAGGTATTTCAAGCGTTCGATCCCGGTCTTGATAGTGGCAAAGTTGGTCAAGGTGCCGCCCAGCCAACGGTGATTGACCTGAAACATCCCGCAACGGTCGACTTCCTCTTTGATCGCCTCCTGGGCCTGTTTCTTGGTGCCCACGAAAAGGACTGAGCCCCCCTGGGCTACGGTGTCGACCACAAAGTCATAGGCGGTTTTAAACAGATTGACCGTTTTCTGGAGATCGATGATGTAGATCCCGTTTCGAGCCCCGTAGATATAGGGTTTCATTTTGGGATTCCAACGCTTGGTCTGATGACCGAAATGAACCCCGGCTTCCAACAACTGCTTCATGGACAGATACGACATACACTTCCTCCTTTAGGGTTTTTTCCGCCGCTTTTTCCGTTGGTTCTCTTTATGTTTCCACACCCCAAGAGCGGAAATAAGCGTGAGAAATATAGTAAATTTTATATATTATGAATATTTAACGATTAAATCAAGCTTAAATTTTAAATTTTAGCGGGCCGGGTCTTTATTTCAAGAATCTCCCCTGCTCGACCGATAACGAGAGCAGCAGCCGTTGTCCCCCTAATCCCCCGGGTTTGAAAAAAGGGAGGCCCCATGGGTACTAATAACCTGATTTTCTTAGAAGTTCTCGAATGGTTCGACCAGACCGGCCAGGAAATGGCCCACCGTATTCCGGAACAGGGATCGGGAGAGATAAAATTCGGGGCCCAGCTTACGGTTCGGGAAAGCCAGTCGGCGGTCTTTTTTTATCAGGGCAAGGCTCAAGACGCCTTTGGACCCGGCCGGCACACGCTGACCACGGCGAACATCCCGGTGCTGACTAAAATCCTGAGCCTGCCCTGGGGCCTGACCAGTCCGCTCCGGGCCGAGGTCTACTTCGTCAATACCCGCCTATTCCCCAATTTAAAGTGGGGAACCCGCGATCCGGTGGCCTTCAAGGATTCCCAGTTGGGGTTGATCCGTCTGCGGGCCTTCGGCGTATTCAACATCCGGGTCATCCAACCGGTGCTGTTTGTCAACACCTTGGTGGGCACCCAGGGGACCTATGCGGTAGCCGAAATCGAGGATTATATCAGCCGGGTCATTGTCTCCCGCTTCAATGATTACCTGGGGGAAAAGCTGGATACCCTGCTTAACCTGCCCGGCCAGTATGAACGGATTTCCGCCGGACTCAAGCAACAATTACAGGAAGACCTGAAACATTTCGGGCTCTGGCTCTCGGATTTGTATATCAACGCCATCACCCCGCCGCAGGGTGTCCAGGAGGCCATGGATGATAAAAGCCGGCTCGGTCTCTTCGACGATTTGAACCGACTCCTCCAAATGAAGGGTGCCATGGCCCTGGAGGCCGCCGCCCGGAACCCGGGGGAAGCCGGAGCCGGGATGGGCCTGGGGATGGGGCTGATGATGCCGGCCCTCTGGCTGGAAACCCTTAAAAAAACCGAGGCCCCGGAAACGCCGGTCCGCCTGGAGTGCCCTGAGTGTCGGCAGCCCTGCGCCGCGGACTCCCGCTTCTGCCCGGCCTGCGGGCACCAGTTCCTGGTGGTCCAGCAATGCCCTTATTGTTTCAAAAACCTTCCGGCCCAGGCCAAATTCTGCTCCCAATGCGGCCGGTCGATTGACCGCCGGCCCGCCCCGGTGGTCTGCCCCCACTGCCAGGGTGAAAACCTGCCCGGGGCGGTTTACTGCAACCAGTGCGGAGAAAAAATAGATAAAGCTGAATTGGAGTAATGGAGTATTGGAGTATTGGAGTATTACTCCGTCGCGCTTTTTCGATATGGTCAGCGATAAATCCTCTCCTGCTGTCGGGTGAGACCCTTTATGGAAATTGACCAAGCCTGTCCTCAGTGCGGCGCCCCGGTGGTTTTAACCGAAACCGACCGGCTGCTGACCTGCCCCTTTTGCAAGGTCCGGCTGTACATGAGCCCCCCGGACATCTTCCGCTACCTCATCCCCCCGGCGCCGGGCAACGCCTTTAACCCGGAGTTGGTGTACGCCCCGTACAGACGGTTCCGCGGCATGGTTTTCGATCTCCGGGTCCCGAATGAAAACGAACGGGTTTTGGACCTGAATTTTCTGGCGCTCCCTTCCGGAATTTTTCCGGATACCCTGGGGCTCCGTCCCCAGACGCTGCGCCTGCGCCCCGCCGCTTTTCAAGAGGAGGATCGATGTCTGACCCCGACAGTTGATTTATCCGATTTTCCGGCCCGTCCGGCGACTCCCCAGCCCCCTTTTCCCGGTCCGCCCCGAATTCCACCATCCCGGACGGCCTTCGTCGGTGAAGTCCGCAGCCTGATTTATGCCCCCTTCTACTATGCCCGCGGCCAGTGGCACGACGCGGTACTCGATCGTCCGCTCGCTTCCACCTCCGGCCCGGATCCGGTGCAGGAATTCGTCTGGGACCTGAAAAAAACCTGGGACTTGCATTTTATTCCGACCTTGTGTCCCGATTGCGGCTGGGACCTGGCGGCGGTCAATGAAAGCTGCCTTTTATTCTGTCCGCAATGCCGGTCCGGTTGGGAACCCTGCGGGCAGGGGTTGCGCCGGTTTCCTTTTTTCAGGCAGTCCGGCGGCGGAGAGGATCAGGCCTGTTTTTCCCTGCCCTTCTGGTATTTCCAACTGCCCTATGATCCACCGGACTATTTCCGCCTGCCGGTTTCAAAATTATTTGCTTTGCCGGCCGGGCAGGCCCCTCCCTGGGACCCGATACCCACGAAGTCCTCATTCCTGGTCCCGGCCTTTAAAATTTCCCCCCGGATCTTTCTGCGCCTGGGACGGGCCGCCACCCTGACCCCTTTCCCGGAAACCGATCTGGAACCCGGCCTGCCCGCCGCCTATCATCCGGTCACCCTGCCGGCGGAAGAGGCCCTGGGATTTATTGAGGTGCTCCAGGCCTCCCTGGACCAGGAGACGGTCGTCCTGGCGGGATCCCGGCCCCGGATCGATTCCCGGGACTGGGAAAAAAAACTGGTCTTCATCCCTTTCCTGGAAACCCCGTACGAATTGATCCAGCCTCGCAGCCGTTTCGGAATTTCCAAAAATGCTCTTAATCTGGGAAGGTTCATATAACCGCTCCCGGCCATCCGCACATTTCCTTCAGGTATTTTTATCCCTGACCGATAAAGGCATTATCATCCAGCTTTTCCCCAGTCCAGGGAGCGCCGGGGTTTTCAGGTTTTTTTGTTGGAACAATTTCCCGCTTTCAGCTAAGATAGCTTCCCTCAAACGAGGGTCAAGGTAAAAACATCCAGGGAGGAAGTTATGAAGAAAATCGTTTCATTGGCGGTGGTTGTTTTGGTCGTTTTTTCCCTTTCCGCGGCCTGGGCTCAGGAGAAACCGCGTCTGGGGGTTCTGCGTTTCACCAACCAGACCCACGCGGGGTGGTGGCGGGGCAACATGGGTTATGAATTACAGGACATGCTGGCTTCGGAACTGGCCTCCACCAAAGCCTTCTCGGTGCTGGAACGGAAAGAGATCAACGCCGTGCTGGGGGAACAGGATTTGGGCGCTTCCGGGCGCATCGATCCCCGGACCAAGGCCAAGATCGGTAAGATCAAAGGCGCCCAATACCTGGTTTCGGGCACCGTCTCCGCTTTCGAGGAAGACACCAAGGGGACCGGTGGCGGCATCGGCATCATGGGCTTCCGGGTGGGCGGCAAACAGGAAAAAGCCTATATGGCGGTGGACCTGAAGGTCATCGACGCCACCACCGGCGAGATCGTGGACAACCGGACCATCGAGGCCACCTCGGAATCCAGCGGCTTCACCCTGGGGGGCCACATCGGCATCCTTTCCGGAGACCTGGCCAAGTATGAAAAAACCCCTACCGGCAAGGCCATCCGGGCCTGCATCATTGAGATTTCCGAATACCTGGTCTGCTCCATGACCAAGGGTAAGAACGATTCCTGTATGGACTCCTACGCCAAGAAAGAATCCAGCCGGCGGGAAAAGACCAAGGATGCGATTAAATTAGAGTAATTCATTACTGGTTGCTGGTTGCTGGTTGCTGGTTAAAAAGGATTGCCCAGCGGAATAATCCGGGGGGACGAATAGATAACCAGTCGGAACCGGCAACCGGCAACCCGATTATTCCCGTTCTATCGTAACTTTCCCTGGCCGCTGGACCTGCTTGAACGCCTCCGGATCCTCCACCTGCCCGATCACTTCCACGGCGCTGGCCGGTTTTATTTTCCCGGGGCTGCTGATCGGGGTCAGGCCATAGAAAATGCAGAAGCAACTCCCCTCCGGCCAGTAGCCCAGGTCTCCCGCGTTGACCGTCTCCACGGGGTTCTCCATTCCCTCTTCCCGAACCGGAATGGGGAAATAGATTTCCTCCCCCCACATCTGAAAAGGTACGGTAACCGGTAGGGTCTCCCAGATCAATCCGGCCAGACGGCTGTTGTTGAGGACCGCCCTGAAAACGTCTTCCCCGATGCTAATCCTGATCTTCTTGTCCATCTTCCTTTTTCCCATTCGGGGGTACGGGTTTCCCCGCCGTCTGCTTCAAAAATTCCCGGCAGTCCCCGGCCTCCGCCAGTTCCTTTTGCCAGACTTTTTGACGCTCGTAATTGCGGTGGGGTTGGAAAGGCCGGGCGAGGTCTTGGGGGGAGTCGCCGACAAAGGTAATCTTTTCTTTTCCCGGGCCTTCCCGGTTTTCGGATAAAAAGGTCAAATAGCCGATATCTTGGGGACTGAAACCCATGAGCCGGGTGGTAACCCGGTCGACCAGCAGGGGATCGGTTCCGGCCAGGGCCCAGTCCAGCGCGATCGAACGGCCGTGAATCGGCCCGTCTCCTTCCATGCCCTCATACCCGTCAATGACGGACAGGTGGGGCGGAATGATCCCGGCCAGTTGAAACAGGAACAGGTTGATATTCAAATAGCCCTGATGAAGCTTCACCTTGTCACTGGGCAGGAAGCGGGTCCCGCACAGCCGGATGACCCTTTCGAAGGAAACCAGGTCCCGCAACCGGGTCGGCAGCGACTCGGTCATTCGGTGAAAGGGGTCCCAGAGAACGGACAGGGCGGATACCTGGGAGCTGCGGATGAGGCTCCCGACCAGCATATTTTTAAGCGACAAGGTGACCCCCACCGTATCGTGGGTCTTGGGGGGGGTGACGGAAATCCGGAAATCACTCTGCAGAATCGTCTGGGCCACCCGAAAAGGGTGTTCCCGGCCGGAAGAATCTTTAAGGTACACCGTTTCGAAAATGTCCCGGTTCAGGTCCACCAACTCCATCCGGGGATATTCCTTTTTCAGTTCCAGATAACCGAAATTTTTAAAGCCTTGGAAGGTGTCGCCCAGGGCGGCCCCTTCGGCTATCTTGATCTGGGTCCCGGCCCGCTCGCCCAGGAAGTCGATGACGGCCCTGACCGCCTCTACGTGGGTAGCCGCCGCCGGTTCCGTGGTGGAAACGAAATTGGGCTTGATGACGATCCGGACGCCCGCGGGCAGTTCATCTTTTACCCCTTCCAGGGCCTGGACGATATTCCCGTAGCGCCCCCGGTTACGGCTCAGGCCGATACGAATCGCCACTTCAGGTCTCCTCCCCTGGAGGCCGGGGACCCGGCGGTTGGAATAAACCGTCCAGGGTCCAGGTTTCCTGTCCGGGGGCGTACCGCAGCAGATAGATCAAACCGTCTTCGGCCAGCACTTTGAAAAAGAGGGCCTCTTCTCCGTACCAGCGGTCCAGCACCTGTTCGACCTTAAATCTTTTCCCCTGCAGTGTGAAAGCCAAAGGACGTTCCGGATAACGGTATCCAGCGTGGCACTCCACTTCGATCAACATGACGGCTTTCTTAAATCTTTTGAGTACTTGGAGTGTTGGAGTAATGGAGTAATGGGAAGACGGCTAAAAGGCATCACTCCAATACTCCATTACTCCAACCTCATTTCTCCCATATGGAGGATTTATTTCACAAACCTGCCTTTTATTTGTATCTGATCATAATTGCTTTATAATCTTGACTATTCTTTTTAAGTTATGTTAAGGATACATGGCAACAAAAAACAGGACCTTATTTATTAACCATTTGAATACTATAGAAAATTCCGGCAGATAACGCCGAGCAAGAAAGGAGTCGCATATGTCCGTAACCCCCTTTATGGAAGTCAACCAGGCTATCCAGGCCATGGGTGGAGATACCTTGAACCAGTGCATGCAGTGCGGTCTCTGCGCCGGCCTTTGCCCCTGGGGGCGGGTCGTCGAGGGATCGCCCTTCGTGGTCCGCAAGCTCATCCGCATGGGCCAACTGGGTCTGGAAGGCTTCGAATCCGATGAAATCCTTTACGCCTGCACCACCTGCAATCTGTGCGTGCGCAACTGTCCGCGGCAGGTAAAAATTATCGACGTCATCCGGTCCATGCGGGCCATGATCGCCGAGACCGGGGCGATCCCGCCGAACCTCAGGCCGATCGTGGGCAGTGTCCACAGTCAGGGGAATCCCTGGGCGGAAGAAAGAAACAAAAGGATCAACTGGACCCAGGGGCTGGATGTCCCCGTCTTCGGTCCCGATACCGAATATTTTCTTTTCGTCTGCTGCACCTCGGCCTTCGATCAACGGAGCCAGAAAATCGCCCGGGCCATCGTGGAGTTGCTGAAGACCGCGGGGGTCAGCTTCGGCATCATCGGGAATGAGGAATCCTGCTGCGGCGAATCGGTGCGCAAAATCGGCGACGAGGCCCTTTTTGCCAAACTGGCCGAAAAGAACATCGCCCTGTTTAAGGAAAAAGGGGTAAAAAAGATCATTACCACCTCGCCCCACTGCTTTACCACTTTCTCCAAGGAATACAGCGAGCTGGGGGGAGATTTCGAGGTTCAGCATTACTCCCTCTTTCTGAATCAGCTGGTCAAGGAAGGTAAACTCTCCTTGAAAAAGGCGGTCAACAAAAAGGTGATCTATCACGATCCCTGCTACCTGGGCCGCCACAACGAGGTTTTCGAACAGCCCCGGGAACTCTTGCAGGCCCTTCCCGGCGTGGAATTGATCGAATTCGGGCAAACGAAGGGAACCAGTCTCTGCTGCGGTGGAGGCGGAGGCCGGATCTGGATGGAGACCAAGCCGGAACAGCGTTTTTCGGACAAGAAAGTGGTGGAGGCCGCCGACCGCGGCGCCGAGATCCTGGCCACCGCCTGTCCTTATTGCATTTCCCTCTTTGAAGACAGCCGCAAAGGGACCGGCAAGGAAGAACAACTGGAGATTAAAGACATCACCGAGTTGCTGCAGGCGGCCCTGTAGGGCTTAAAAAGACGAACGTCCAACATCGAACGTCCAACATCGAATTTAGGAATATAGCCAGGCCAGGCAAGTTAAAGATTTATGGTAAGATTTGGGGCTTCATCCTGACCCGGCAGGCCGAGCGGTCGGCGAGACGCCGCCCCTGCGAAAACCCCAAACTGGTGGCTGGTTAATAATAATAAAAAAAAAAGCCCCCGCTTCAAAGGAAGCGGGGGCTTTTTTTTTTGATTATGGACAGACTTTTTTTACTTCCTCCCGAACCAGTTGCCCGTCCTGGAACCGGCGTTCCCGGACCAGGTGGCAGGGACCGTCTTTCCCCTTTTCCAACCAGACCGCTTCCAGGCGCTGCCGGCCGTCCAGGCTCAGATAGACCACGGGCATTTGTTTCCGGATCGATTCCGTCCCGGCCCGGCGACTGATCTCCTGAACGTTGCCGGACACGGGCGGATGGAACGGACCGCCCAGGACCATGCCCCGCCATTGGGTTTCCCGGTCGGTGAAGGTGCCGGTGTCCAAAATGATCCCCGGTTCGGAAACGGCCAGGTCCTCATCCAGGGTCGCACACCCGGCCGCCCCCAGTATAAACAGACACCAGGCCAGCACCAGCAATCGTCCTGTTTTTTTATTTTTAGCGGCGTTTTTCATTAATAATTAAAAATTGATAATTGATTATTAATTATTCGTTTTTTGCCTTTTGTTTTTTTATTGTTTGGGCGGCAGCTTCCCTTTCTGCATCTGCTTCATCATGTTCTGGATATCGCCCATACCCATCAATTCCTGCATGGAATTTACCTTTTTATAATCCTTGGGGACTTCAAACATGGAAGCCGTAGCCGCTCCCACTTTGACGTCCTTCAACTCCATGACCATTTTGCCACCACCCCCGGCCTTTTTCATTTCCGGAACGACCATTTCCGTCCGAATCGGTAATCCCCCCAGATCCTGAGCTTCCCAGACCGTGCCGTGGTGTTTTTGATTGGGGGTGTCCTTATGATAAAACGTCATCTCGGATTTGGTGCTGGGATGTCCGTCGATCGTTTCCGATCCTATTTTCTTTTTATCCATGACCACGTCATGATCGTAGACCGAGGGGGCTTTTTTGGTCTCCACCCCCTGTTCGAAATAGGACTTGGAATTGGGGCTGATCATGATGGTTTTTTTGGCTCCGCCGTCGTGAATGGTATAGATACCCTGGAGCATTCCCGTTTCGCTGCGGGTTTTGTTGCCCATCTTGGCCATGGGCATGGTCATCCCGCCGATCACCATCTTGGCCGTAAAGTTATCGGGAGGCGCCGCCGCCGCCGGCCCCAGGTAGAAAAACAGGGCCACGAGCACTCCAATTCCAATCCAACCCATTTGTTTTCGCATTCTTTCCTTCCCTCCTGAATGTTTTAGTCTTTCATTAATAATTAATAATTAACAATTGATTATTGATTATTGATTATTGACTATTGTCTTTTCTTTCCT
>JACRCK010000327.1 GCA_016219065.1 Deltaproteobacteria bacterium | reverse complement strand
TTAGGTTGCTGGTTGCTGGTTGCTGGTTGCTGGTTGCTGGTTGCTGGTTGCTGGTTAAGAAGACCCCAATTGGTCTGATGTAGCACAGTCCCGCGTAGCGCGGGACTGTGCCCTATCCGAGCGGCAATTATTTACGAAGTGGCAGTTTTCATTCTCTGCAGGCGGCCGACATGGGCACCCTCACCCCGGCCCTCTCCCCCAAAGGGGGCGAGGGAGTTTTGGATTGAAGACGGGGTTGCAGACAATAATCCATTATCAATTATTATAGGGACAAATAATGAAACAAATCGTCCTCGGCACCGCCGGGCATATCGACCACGGGAAGACCAGTCTGGTCCGGGCCTTGACCGGCATCGAAACCGACCGGCTCAAAGAGGAAAAAGAGCGGGGGATCACCATCGAGCTGGGCTTCGCCTATCTGGACCTGCCGAACGGCCAGCGGCTCGGCATCATCGACGTCCCCGGTCATGAACGCTTTATCAAGAACATGGTGGCCGGGGCCAGCACCATCGACATGGTGGCCCTGATCATCGCCGCCGATGAGGGGGTCATGCCCCAGACCCGGGAGCACCTCGACATCTGCACCCTGCTGGGCATCAAAAAAGGGCTGATCGCCCTGACCAAGATCGACATGGTGGAGGAGGACTGGCTGGACCTGGTGACCGAGGACATCCGGGAATTCATGAAAGGGACCTTTCTGGAAGGGGCCCCCATACTGCCGGTTTCTTCGACCACCGGCCAGGGCATCCCGGAATTTGTGGCCACCCTGGAAAAACTGGCCGCCGAAGTGGAGGAACGGTCCGCCGCCGGCATCTTCCGCCTGCCCATCGACCGGGTCTTTACCATGAAGGGTTTCGGGACCGTCATTACCGGCACCGCCATTTCCGGCTCCCTGTCCATCGGGGACGCGGTCACCATCTATCCCCAGGAAATCCCGGCCAAGGTGCGCGGTATCCAGGTCCACAATCAGGACACCGAACAGGTCCGGGCCGGCCTGCGCACGGCCATCAACCTCCAGGGCAGTGAAAAGACCATCGTCAACCGGGGGGACGTGGTGGCCACGGCCCAGAGCCTCCGGCCGACGATCCTGATCGATGCCCGCATCCGCCTGCTCCGCTCGGCCGAAAGGCCCTTGAAGCACCGCGCCCAGGTTCGCTTTCATACCGGAACCGCGGAAATCCTGGCCCGGGTCCTACTGCTGGACGCCGATGAACTCAAACCCGGTGAGTCCGGGCTGACCCAGCTCCGCCTGGAAGAGCCCACGGTGATCTTACCGGGCGACCTGGCCGTGCTCCGCAGCTATTCCCCGGTCCATACCATCGGCGGGGCCCAGATCCTGAACATCATCCCCGGAAAACATAAGCGGTTTATCGCCGAGGTGAGTGAACAACTCCAGATTTTCGAGACCGGCAGCGAAGCGGACAAGGTCGCCCTGCAGGTCAAGCTGGCCGGCGCCCAGGGGATCTCCCGGCAGAACCTGGGCCGGGTCCTTTCCGTGCCGCCGAAAAAGATAGACGACCTGCTCAAGGAACTCCTGACCCAGCGCATTCTGATCCAGTGGGACAAGGAAAACCGCCTGCTCAACCACCAGGACGAAATGGCCAAGCTGATCCGGGCGATCGAGGAGGAACTCCGGGCCTATCACCGGGCCAACCCCTTGAAGCCCGGGTTGTTGAAGGAGGAACTGAAATCCCGCCTGCCCCAGATCCGGGAAACCAAGCTGTTCAACTTCATCTTGAATCAATTGGCTGAAAAAAAAGTTTTGGCCCAGGAGAAAGAACTGGTCCGGCTCCAGGAACACAAGGTGGAACTCAAGGAAGATCAGCAGGCCGCCCGGGACGCCATCGAAAAGATCTACTTGAAAAGCGGCCTGGAGCCTCCCTATTTCAAGGACCTGGTGGAAAAGTTTCCCAAAGGCAACCCCCGGGAAGTGCTGGAGTTGATGGTCAAAGAGGGCAAGATGGTCAAGGTCAAGGAAGAGCTCTATTTCCACCGGGAGGCCATTGACGGCTTAAAAAAACGGCTGGTCCAGTGGCTCCGGGAAAAGAAAGAGATCACCACCCCGGAATTCAAGGACATGACCCAGACGTCCCGCAAATATACCATCCCCCTGCTGGAGTATTTCGATGCTACCCAGGTCACCATTCGGGTGGAAGACAAGCGGATACTAAGGGAGAGCAAGGAAGCCCATTAAGAAGAAAGGACGAACGTCCAACATCGAACATCGAACATTGAACATCGAATTTAGAAGCCTTAGTAACACGTCATTGCGAGATCCGCATCAGGCGGATCGAAGCAATCTCCCCGATAAGCTTTGAGGAAATCCAAGCTGGGATGGGGATTGCTTCGTTACTTCACTCCCCGCAACGACGTACCTATAAACTTATATTTTCATGCATCGTGGGTGTGCCGCCGCGTTACCTGGGCGTTTAATACGAAAAGACCGGACCGGAGTTATTGACCGGCGGGATTAGAAACTAAAGGTAGGTACAAAATCCGCCCGGGCCGGTCGGGGGGAGGATAGGGGACCGCCAGGGAGTTGAGAGGGGTAACGGACTTCATGCCGGGAGAGCCGGTTTTAGAAGTCGAATATTGATAAGTTGCCCCACGATCGCCGTAAGGGGCCATCCAGGCGAAAACCTCCTGCCGCAGCAGGTCAATAGTCAGGGCGGCCATAACCATTATCAGGAAAACCACGATCTTTTTAGCCATCCGAAAAGCCTCTATGCGTCAAGTCTGCATTACCTTATATCGACCCTCCGTGATGATTCTTGATTTAAATTTTTACTTGGCCTTTTTTTCAGCCGGCCGGGAAACCGGGACCGGGTAGGGGCCGGAGCCCGGATCGGCAATCGGGTAAGGGGCCTTCAACTTGCCCGGCGAGCCGGGGGCCGGATAAGCCCCTTTGACGGCAGGGGCCTGCGCTGCACCGGTCGCCGCCGGATCGATGATGACGAACTGGGCATAAACCCGCGAGGTTATCCCCTCCCGCATAAAATCGACAACCAGGGCCGCCAAAAGACAGAATAAAAAAGTCACCACTTTTTTCATATCAACCTCATGCATGCTCGGGACAATCACCCACGAAGCATGAAAAAAATCCCCCCCAACCCCCCTTTTTCTAAGGGGGGAGCCCAAGTCCCCCTCTGCCAAAGGGTTTAGACCGACTCGGTCTGAACCCGTGTGAGCTTGGTAAGCTTCTACGCCGAACGCCGAACACCGAACGGTATTTTCGTATTAAATTCGATGTTCGATGTTCTTTCTATTTTCATCTTATTCTCTAATCGACCCGATCACCTTCTCCACCTTCCTGATCCCCTGTTCGATTAAAAAATTTTCCAGCCCCCGGATGATCTCCACAGCCGCCCGGGGTCGGCTGAAATTCGCTGTGCCCACCTGGACCGCCCGGGCCCCGACGATCAAAAACTCCAGGGCATCCTTGGCGCTGCGAATTCCCCCCAGGCCGATTACCGGGATGGATACGGTCTGGGCCACCAGGTAGACCAGGCGCAGGGCCACCGGTTTGATGGCCGGCCCGGAGAGGCCCCCGTTGATCCGGCCCAGTCTGGAGCGCCGGGTCTGGATATCCACCGCCATACCGGGGATGGTGTTGATCAGCGAAACAGCGTCCGAGCCGGCCACTTCCACGGCCCGGGCGATACAGCAGATATCGGAAACCTGGGGGGTCAGCTTGGTGATCAGGGGCAGCCGGGTGACCGCCCGGACCCGGGCAACCACCCGGGCCGCCAGCCGGGGATCGGCGCCGAAAGAGAGCCCCCCCTGGGCCACGTTGGGGCAGGAAATATTTATTTCCAGCCCGGCGATGCCCTTTTGGCCGTCCAGGCGGCGGGCCACCTCGGCGTATTCCTTCAGGGAATGGCCCAGCACGTTGACGATGACCGGGATCCCCAGTTTGGCCAGATAGGGCAGCTTGTCCTTTAGAAAGGCTTCGACGCCCACGTTCTGCAGGCCAATGGCGTTCAGCATCCCGGAAGGGGTTTCACAAATCCGCGGTGGCGGATTGCCGGCCATGGGCTCTAAAGAAATCCCCTTGGTCACCAGGCCGCCCAGTTCTTTGAGGTCGAAATAAGGAGCGTATTCCTGGCCGTATCCGAAGGTCCCTGAAGCGGTCAGGACCGGGTTTTTCATCCGGATGCCGGCGATGGTAACGGAAAGATCGGGCTTGATCGGCTTATTCATCCCAGTCGATCTCCCCGGCCTCGAATACCGGGCCATCCTGGCAGACCTTGGCGTAGCCCGGTCCGCCCTCCTGCCGGCGGGCCACGGCGCAGCCCAGGCAGGCCCCCATGCCGCAGGCCATGTGCTCTTCCAGGGAGACCTGGCAGGGCAGTTCCTCCTGCCGGGCCAATGAGGCCACGGCCTTCAACATCCCGGTCGGGCCGCAGGCATAAACGATCGCTTCTGTCGGAAGGGTCTCCAGGTAAGCTTTCAGCCGATCGGTGACCAACCCCTTTTCGCCATAAGAGCCGTCTTCGGTGGCGGCCAGCACCTTCAGCCCCGACTGCCTGAATTCCTTGAGGGCCAAAAGTTCTTTTTTGGTCCGGCCCCCGATGAATAGGATCGGCGCCATCCCCTTTTCCTTGCCACCTGCCCGGAACAGCTCTTCCGCCAGAAACAGCAGCGGCGCCGCGCCCATACCGCCGGCCACCAGCAGAGGGACATTCCCCGGATCGATCTGAAACCCCCGGCCCAGGGGCCCTTTGACCTCCAGGACCTCTCCAGCCTTCATCTCGGTAATCCGCCGGGTCCCCTCCCCGACCACCCGCACCAACAACTCGATCACCCCGCTCTGCACCCGGTGAATGGAAATGGGACGGGGCAGCAGAGGCTCCGCGCACCCCTGCGGCTTGATCATCAAAAATTGTCCCGGCCGCGCCTTCCCGGCAATTTCCCGGGAAGCAAATCCAAGCCGATACACCTCCGGGCCTACCGGTTCAATTTTTTTAATCGGAAGTTCTTGAAAAAACATGCGAGTCCAGTTTAGGTAGTAAGAGTAACGATATGTTATCTTAAACAAATATTGTCATTGCGAGCGGAGCGAAGCAATCCCCCAAGTAAGCTTTCGAGAGAGTTCCAAGCTATGATGGGTATTGCTTCGTCGCTCCACTCCTCGCAATGACGGCTTTGGAATTTTTTTAGAATATATCTAGTTTAAATTCGCTAAGTAAGGAGATTTTTTTGCTTTTTCGAGTCCTTATCCGAAAAATCAAAACCAAATTCTCTCCTCTCCGCCTCGGCGGTGATCCTTCTCTTTGCGCCCTTTGCGCCTTTGCGGTGCAAGTCTTTTCTTCGTCTTTCGTCTATCTTCGTCCGCGTATGTCCGCGGCTAAAAATCCTGCCTTTAAATTCGCGAAGCGACGATTTTTTTGCTTTTTCGGTGACTTCCCCGAAAAAGTAAAACCATATTCTCTCCTCTCCGCGCCCTCTCCGCCTCTGCGGTGCCCCTTCCCTTCGCGCCTTTACGGTGAAGTCTTTCCCGTGGTTTCCGTGTCCTTCCGTGTCTCCCGTATCGAAATCCCCGGATATCAACTTCCCGCCTTCTATCGTCCGCGGTTAAACCAACCCAACCACCGTCCCGAAGCGCCCCGTCACCTTTTCCTTCCGATAGGAATAAAACTCCTCCGTATGGCAGGCCGTGCAGATCCCCGCCACCGCAATATTCTCCTCCCTTACTCCACCCGACCGCAACTGGTCCCGGCTCCACTGCCAAAGATCGAAATACAACGGCCGCACCTGGTACTTCCAGGCCTCTTCGGGCAGCTCTTCCCGGTAATTTATGAATTCCGCGCAGCACGGTCCCAGCGAAGGCCCGACCGCCGCCAGCAACCAGGCCGGGTCGGTCCCGTACACGGCCTGCATCTTCCGGATCCCCTCCCCGATCACGCCCCGCACATTGCCCCGCCACCCGCTGTGCAGGTTGCATAAGGCCCGATGCTCCAGATCGTAGAGGATAACCGACTGGCAGTCAGCCTGCTTGATCATCAGACCCAAGCCGATTTGATCGGTTAAAAGGATATCCCCGCTTTCCGTTTCCGGGCACCCTGTCGTATCACAAACCCGCCCGTTAGAAATGACCACCGAGTCGATCCCGTGCACCTGCCTCAGGGAAGTCAGCGAAGGCAGCCCCAGCATTTCCCGGACCCGCTTCCGGTTCCCAGCCACCCGTTCCGCCCGGTCGCCCACCGAGAAGCTGATGTTCAAGCCCCCCAGTTTCCCCGAACTCTCCCCTCCCAGGCGGGTAAAGATGCCATGCTTCAGGCCGGGGACGGTTTGCAGCAATCGGAACTGGTAGAAGGCCAGTCCGTTCTGTTCTCGACGAATTAGATGGGCGTGGTTCATATCGCTGAGATATTCGGGCATTTTTACCCTAAAGTCAATGGGTAAGGGGAAAAACCTTTATTTGTTGGAGTGCTTGACAAATGTATTTTTTTTGATACATTTTAGTCAATTTTATCAGTGAGGTTTTCATGGGTAATCCACATATAGGCAGTGACTTCGATGCGTTCCTTAAAGAGGAGGGCGTTCACGAAGAGGTAACGGCGGCGGCAATCAAGCGGGTCATCGCCGGGCAGTTGGAAAAATTAATGAAATCCAAAAATATTACCAAAACGGAAATGGCCTCCCGGATGCGCACCAGTCGGGCAGTGGTCAATCGGCTTCTTGACGAAGATGACACCAGTGTCACCTTGGCTACACTGGCCCGCGCCAGCCTGGCCATCGGTGCACCGTTAAAAATCGAGTTCGCCACTAACGAAGGGACGGCTTATTGATCCATTGTTGACCTTGAAAAGGGCTTATTAAGCCAAAAAAAAACAGCTTGTGTTAGTAAATTTTATTTTGATACTTAAAGGATCGGTCTATCCCGACCCCAACTACAAAATATACAACAGAATAATTTGTTGGGCGAGCATGACTGCGATAGTAATCCGAACATGAGGCGGCAATGATTCAGTTTTATCAAGCCGGAGGGGCGGGCGATTTTACTATACTGCAGGATGGACTCTCCCACGATAAATGCCGCGTTCTCTTTGAGAATGCCGCCCGTCTGCTGACCGCACGTTTGCAAGCACGCGCCGCCGAAATCTTGCGGTCGGTGCCTTTCCGGGTAGTTGAGGCCACCAACCACTTCAACGACGAGTTCTCAATGCTCCACGCCGTCGTGCCTCTTGACGAGTACGAACATCTGCGCCATAGCTACGACACAGAAGACGGACCAGCATATGGACAAATCGCCGACGTACTTTCTGAGCTTGGCACTTACATCCGCTTCATCGCTGTGGAACTTGCCCTTGAGCGGCCGGTTCATCCGGCAGTCCAACGTGGGCTTGGCCTGAAGCAATCGGAAATAAGCAAACTCGTCTATAAGTACATTGGAGTATCTGGTGGCTACCTTGGCGACTTCTCTTATCGCAGTCACCAGGAATTCTATGTTGAGATAGACTTGGACATCGATCCCTACACTTATGACGGGACAACTCGCGAACGGTTTATCAAGATCTTGAGCGAGAGTGCTCCCCACGTGCAAGCTCGTATCATAGAAGGTATTCTGGCGCGGTTCCCGGTGGGCAGCTCCAAGATTCGCACGCAGGAACGGGCTGCGGAGATCCATAACTGGATTATGCGGCTCCGCTCGGGGCCACACGTCGAACAGCCAACCCTACGCATCACGAGCGAAGTAGTGGAAAGGGCTTTACTCGATGCCCAAGAGTTGCTGCGCGCCACCGGCGCGACGAGCGGCGTAGACAGGCTCCATACTGCGCTGCACGGCTATTTGCGAGAGGTCTGCGGTGGTGCAGGTCTCAAGACCATGGAAGATGCATCTCTGACGGATCTGTTCAAACAGGTCAGAGAGCGGCATCCGGCTTTTCGCAATCTGGGTCCGCGAAGTGATGATATCCTTCGCGTCCTAAAGGCGCTCGCAACCATTCTTGACTCCCTAAACCCCCTGAGGAACAAGGCGAGTGTGGCGCACCCCAACCTGACGCTCCTACCGGAGCCCGAGGCCATGCTCGTCATCAATGCGGCGCGCTCGATCCTGCACTATGTAGACGAGAAAGTCCATCGCCATGCTACTGGAGGAGGATAAGGGACTCTGTGCCCCCCATTAAGGCGTTTGAGCCGACCTCGAACCTCGGCGGCTCAACCCATCGTTCGGCGGCGGAGAGGCCCGCTACATACTCAATGGGCTGTTTAAAATGCCTGGACCTGTCCTCATTCTTGACCGAAGATGATTGGAGGCGCCTCATTGAAATTTATCGGGATCGACCTAACCTCTGCATTCACGGCAACGCCGCGCCCCATCGATATCGCTGTGCTGGACGACTTCCTCGAAGCAAGGTTCTTCGCGGTGGCTTGGCCTCCTGCCGTGATCGTGATCAGCCGAGACTCCACCTTCCTGACCCAAGCGCTACTCACCCAGGTATCGCTGGGGCCAAGTGAGCGAATAGTGCTTGCAGTGGACGGGCCGCAGGGGCTTGCCGCCACCGGGAACACCATGAGGGCCTGTGAGCGGACCTTGGGCACGCCGGGTCGCACACCCAGCGAATTGCCACTGCCTCAGGAAGTAGGAGTCCCATTCCAAGGCTACATCCGCAGTAGCATTGACCTGTTCGCCGCGCTGGTCAAAGCTACCCCGTCCTGGCGTCTGGCGGGATTGACGGGGGTGACTGCCTCAGACGCGGGGCTGTGGGAAGTCTTCCCAGGTGCCGAGTACGTCGTCCTGGCCGGGCGACGTCTGCGTTCGAAGACAACCGAGGCCGGCCGACGCGAACGTCAATGTTTGTTCCATGCGGCTGGGGTCATCTTCCCGACCAATGCGTTGCCTACTGCCGATCAAAACGACGCGCTTGTCGGGGCCTACCTGGCCTGGTGCGTTCACCACCGGCGGGAGTCCGTTGAACTCGTCGGTGTAGCCCCGACCGTGGATGGCGATATCCGGGAAGGATTCATCCTCCACGCCAACTCTGCTTTGAGGATAAACCTGTCCGCTGGTGAATCACCGACCTCCCCAACCGCCCCGGATAGCCAGGTTGGCCAAGGGGACCAGACGGCGCAAGCGAACGACTGGAACGATGACCGAGATTGCTTCCTGATGCTAACCGACTACGGCTTAGTTCACGGGACGGAGTTGGAGAACGCATGGCTAGTCGCAGGCCAGAACTATGTTCTCGAAACTGTACCGCCGGACCCTCCAGCCCACATCTGGCTTGAACACGCTCCCACCTTTGCGGGCGGGCGGGGTTGGCGCGCTCAGCCGACTATACGGTCCTTGTTGGGCCAACTCGGTCACGCAACTCCGCCCCACTTGTGCCGCCAGAACGCGGTGACCTTGCGAGTTGTCGGTATTGTTAACCCTATTGGGTCGGGCCCAATAGGATAATGTTTGATCTGGCAGAGTCAATCTCCCTGGCCAAAGCCTCGGGACCGAGAGCCGGGGATAGAGGAAAAGTGAGTCTATGCCGGATAAGGACACTCATCAAAGAGAGGGCCGAATGAGTATTGCCTACGTGGTTGGCCAAATCACGGTAAAAGACCCCGGCAAATGGGCCGAGTACCGCAGCAAGGTTATCGACACGCTGGTTCCCTGGGACGCCGAGCTGGTCTTTCGCGGCAAACAATTCGCCGCCTTCTCCGGCACTTGTCCGCACTCCGATATGGTGGTTATTCGCTTCCCCCATGCCGCCGCAGTCGAAGGCTGGTACTCCTCGCCGGCTTACCAGGCACTCATTGCTCTTCGACAGCAGGCGGCCGACATGGTATTGCTCGGTTATGAAACCTAAGGGGCAGTATGGGCCGGCCGGACAGCGGCTGTGGCTGGAAGATCAAACTACCAAGGGACCCCCATGCGCTATGTATATCTGATCCTGTCCGTGGCCTTTAACGTGGCCTCCTACCTCCTGTATAAAAGCATCGCCAACAAAGAAGGCGGTCTTCTCTGGACCCTGATTGTTTATGATGAGAAAAGCCGCCCATGAAAGAGAGGAGGTTTACCATGACCCGTCTTAGTCGATGCTTCACGCCTTCGACCGTCTTTTCCTTTCTTCCTTTCTTCATAGTTGCCATGGTTCTGGCCGGTCCTTCTCCGGTAAGGGCCATGGGTAGCGCCACCCTTCCCGCGCTGTCGGGTCAGGGATTGCCTTCCGGCCCAATCACTGTCTGGTACCCGAGCGATGCTCCGGAAACTACCCGCACCAGGGGTCCCTTCGTGCTGAGCGCCGCTTGGGATGGTGCACCTATTCGCGGCAACGGCGGCCTGATCATACTCTCTCACGGGTCGGGGGGCTCTACCTCCTTGTATCATGACCTGGCGCGCGTCCTCGTGGAGGCAGGGTTCGTCGTTGCGGCGCCGGAACACCAGGGCGATAACTGGCGGGATCAGGCGAAGACCGGCCCTGACTCTTGGAAGCTAAGACCTGGTGAGGTGTCCTCGGCTATTGACCGGGTTCAGGGAGAGCCGCGTTTTGCCCCCCTGGTCAACAGGGACAAAGTCGGTGTTTACGGCATGTCGGCGGGAGGGCTCACGGCCCTCGAGTTTGCGAGCGCCACGTGGAGCCTGAGTCGCCTCGTCAAGCATTGTGCCGATCACTTCGAAGAAGATACGGGGTTCTGCGCCTTCCGGGAAATGGTCGCGGGAAAACTTGACCAGGAGACGATGGGACGTCTTAAAACCCAATTCGTTGAGGGGGCCAAATCCGGCATGGTAGACAGCAGGGAGTACGGCCATCAGGACGGCCGGGTGAAGTCGGTGGTTGCGGCAGTGCCAGTAGCTGCCGTCATCGACCCGGCAAGCCTCCGCGCCCTCGGCGCTTCAACGGGTCTCATCTCCGCCGACAAGGATCAGGTGCTCGCTCCCCGGTGGCACGTACTCGCCGTGGAAGCGACCTGTTCCTCGTGCACGGCCCTCGGTACGGTCAAGGGGGGAGGTCACCTGTCGATCCTCTCCCCCCTGCCTGACGAGATCGTTCGTGGTATGGGTGGGTGGGCAAATGACCCTACCGGCTTCGACCGCTCCTCTCTCGCGCCCATCTACAAGGGTATCGCCGAGTTTTTCGCCAGCCGTCTCTCCCCATGACGAGGTATAATGTGAATTTGTGGCGAAACTGCTTATCGGGGTCGGGCCAGATCGGCCGAGATAGCGTGGAGCATCTCAGGTGCTCGCGGACTTCACAAATCTCGAAGCGATCTTTGCAGCACCGAATGAAGCCTCGCCGCCGGCAGGGGTAATCTCCTGGGCCAGGTTCCTCAGGAACTGAGGGTTGGGGATAGAGGAGAAGTAAGTCTATGACCATGAAGGAAACAGACCCGATCATGGCGTTGAACCGCCTCTGGGAGCCTGTCCGGCCCTACCTGGCTCGGCAGGTGAGCGAATTGTATGGCCGATGTGACGGCAGGGTCCTCGAAGTAGGCCCTTTTTCCGGGCTAGCGCTTGAACTCGCCCGCAGAGGCATCGGCGCGTCCTTTCATATGGCCGTGTTTCCCAGTGAAGTTGCCGATAACTTGAAAGGAGAGGCGCGGGAAATGGGGCTGGAAGGCAAGGTGACCATAGCCGAAAGCGACGCCAAACTAACCGGGGTTCCAGCGGAGGCCTTCGATCTGGTCGTTTTCAGGGGGGCTTTCTTTTTCCCGTCCTTTTTCAAACCCGACCTGCCGGCCATCTACCGGTCTTTGAAGCCGGGAGGCCTGGCTTTTGTCGGAGGCGGATTCGGACGCTATACTCCGGAGGAGGTCATCCGGGGCCTGGAACTGCGCTCGAAGGGCCTCAACCAAGATCTGGGCCGGGTCCGGATAACCGAAAGGGACCTGTGGTCGCTCCTCGAAGCCGCCGAATTGAAGGAAAAGGCGACCATGATTACCGAAGGCGGCTTATGGGTCGTGTTGAGGAGGGAATGAGACGAAAGGGTGGGAAGATGATCACTGGATTTAAGAGAAAAAGTCCGCTGCGGACTCAAAAGGGGGGTACCCAATGAAAAATCAAGAGGATACCGTTACACGACCCGATAAGCGGGAGGCGGCTGTTTGCGGCCTCTTCTGTCCGGCCTGCTCCATATACATCGGCACAAAGGAAGATCCTGCAAGGCTAAACAAGATCGCCGAGAATTTCAGTGTGCCCGTCAAGGAGATGGAATGCGCAGGCTGCCGGTCCGACCGGAGAACAGGTTATTGCAAGACTTGCCAAATAGTTAAGTGCGCTACCGCGAAAGGAATTGACTTCTGTGGAGCCTGTTCAGACTATCCCTGTGAGGAACTGAAACAGTTCCAGGCGGTATTGCCTCATAGAATTGAACTGTGGAAGAACCAGGAGCGAATCCAAGAAGTCGGCTATGAGCAATGGTACGTTGAAATGCTCGAACACTACGCCTGCCCTC
>JACRCK010000035.1 GCA_016219065.1 Deltaproteobacteria bacterium | reverse complement strand
GCGGTCCCCAATCGGCTGTCCGGTAATTTTCAAACGCCCAAGGCCCTCCCGGAAGGCCGCAACCGCTTCGGCTCCCCCCGGCAGGTCATTCCCCTGGATGAAGAGGATTTCAGGGATTTCTAAGGGCGTAACGGCCATGCCAGTCGGACCCCAAAAAAGGTCGGCCATGAATCGGCAACGACTATTAGGCCCTCAGTACCTGGTATTTGATCTGGATCGCCGTCCTGATTGCCGAGTTGTTTACCGCCCTGATGACCGCGGCAACCGGCTTTCTCTGGTAACGGAACAATCGAAAAATTGATGAGTTGAATCAGCAACTACAGGGTCGGATCATGGAAAAAGTCAGCGAGGAGGCCCTGCGCGAAAGCGAAGAACGCCGCCAGGCTCAGAAAATGGAGGCCATCGGGACCCTGGCCGGGGGAATCGCCCGTGACTTCAACAACATCCTCACCGCCATCCTGGGCTACACCGAACTGGCCCTGCTGGATATCCCGCAGGACACCCCGGCTTACCGGGATTTAAGCCGGGTCATTCAGGCCGGCCAGCGGGCCAAGGAATTGGTCGGGCAGATATTGGTCTTTACCCGGAAGGAAGAACCGAAATTGAAACCCATTTTTCTCAGCTCTCTGGTTAAAGAAGCCCTAAAACTGATGCGGGCCCTGATCCCCAACACCATCGCAATCGACCTGGACCTGGATCCGGAGGAGGGAATGGTGGTAGCCGAACCCATCCAGATCCACCAGGTCATCCTCAACTTGTGCACGAATGGGGCCCAGGCCATGCAGCACCGGGGGGGCACCATCACCATAAGACTCTCCCGGGTTTATCTGGCCGAATCCATCCCGGCCGTCTATGCCCGCCTGGCCCCGGGTTCCTACGCCCGGCTCAGCATCTCAGATAACGGACCGGGCATGGAGGGGAAAATTCTGGACAGGATCTTCGACCCCTATTTCACCACCAAAGAAAAAGGGCAGGGCACCGGGCTAGGCCTGTCGACGGTCATGGGCATCCTTAAAAGCCATCGGGGTGCCATTACGGTGGAAAGCGAGGTCGGCCGGGGATCGCGGTTCAACGTCTTTTTGCCGACGGCGGAAATAGGTTCCGCCGCCGGCCGGGATGCGGTCTTACCGGGCCGACATCCGCAACCCGCCATCCAGCCGGATGGTTTCGCCGTTGAGTAGGGGGTTTTCGATAACCTGCGCGACCAGCATGGCGAATTCCACCGGCTTGCCCAGGCGCTTCGGGAACAGGGTCATATTGACCAGGGACTCGTAGACCTTGGGCGGCATGCCGGCCATCATGGGGGTTTCGAACAGCCCGGGGGCGATGGTCACGATCCGGATCCCATAGTCGGCGAACTCCCGGGCAATGGGCAAAGTCATTCCGGCCACGCCGGCCTTGGAGGCCGCATAAGCCGCCTGCCCGAACTGGCCTTCAAAAGCGGCTATGGAAGCGGTGTTGATCACGACCCCCTTCTCGCCGTCGGCGTTGGGCTGATTTTTAATCATCTGCTCCGCCGCCAAACGGATCACGTTCATGGTGCCGATCAGATTGATCTGGACGACCTGGTTGAACCGGGCTATGTCCAGGGGTCCCTCCTTGCCCAGGACCTTGGCCCCCGGGGCCACGCCGGCACAATTGACCGCGAAATGGACGGCCCCGAAAGTCTCCATGGTCTTGGCGACGGCCGCCTTGACGCTGTCCCCGTCGGTCACGTCGGTTTTACAGAACAGGGCGTCCGGCCCCAGTTCGGCGGCTAATTTTTCTCCCCGGTCCTGGGCAAAATCCAGGATGGCCGCCCGGGCCCCTCTGGCCAGCAGATGACGCACAGTAGCCTCCCCCAGTCCGGAAGCCCCACCGCTGACCACTACAACACCGTTTTTAATTTCCATATTTTCTTCCCTCCCAATGATGGATTGCCAGGTTTACCACTTTGCGAACATATTGACCTATCAATAATCCGGCCGGGTGGTGGGAGCGGCCCGAATCGCCGGCTATCTTAGTCGGCCGAGAACGACAAGTCAAGCCGAAGGGGTGGGACCTGCTGGTTCGATTTTTTAACTTCTTGCCGGCGGGCCGGTCTAAGATTACAGTTATCTTAAGAGAGGGTTGGTATGAAAATAAAATCGAACGCCACTTTTTCAACCTTTGTCAATTGCAGTCCTATGAAAAAATGGATAGGATTTATATTGCTCTGGTCCGGGCTCTGGATTTATGGCGGTCTGGCGGGTGCGCAACAGCCCACGGAGGATGCTCCGCCCCTCCTGGTCGGCCATATCACCCACGTGGAAGGCCAATTGCTGCGTTATGTTCCGGAGGAGCAGGACTGGGTGGCCACGGTGAAGGACGCCCCCTTCGGCCTGGACGACGCCCTGTACACCACCCGGAACAGCCGAGCCGAAATCAGGCTGCCGAACCGGATCCTGATCCGGTTGAACGACCGGGCGCAGATTCAGTTGATCGCCCTGGAAGAGGAATTTACCGAAATCGATCTTTATTCCGGGACCGCCCGATTTTTTCACCAGGGTTCCGGAACCATGAAAGTCTATACTCCTTTCGGCTATGTCCTGGCCTCCCCCGGGGCCGTCTTCGACCTCCATTCCAGGGAAAAGGTCACGGAAGTCCAGGCCTTCCAGGGAGAACTGGAATTCAGGCCGGCCGGGTCCGAATCCCGCTACCGGGTCGAGCCCGGGCGGGCGGCCCTGGTCGCCGACGGGAAGCAGGTGTTCACCGTCCGCCCGGAGGCCGATCCCCAATGGCAATCCTGGAATTCCGCCCGGGATCAGGCGGCGGCCCGGTACCGGGCCTATCCCGGGGAATCCGTCCGCTACCTGCCGCCCGACCTGGATTACCAGGCCCCGGTCCTGGATGAGAACGGCCACTGGGAACAGGTCCCCTACCAGGGGGAGGTCTATTATTTCTGGCGGCCCGTCCACGTGGTTTCCGGCTGGGCCCCTTTTACCGTAGGACGGTGGACCGTCTGGTACGACGATCCCTGCTGGATCCCGGCCGAACCCTTCGGGTACGTGACCCACCACTACGGCAACTGGTTCTTCATCCGGGGGTATTGGTACTGGGCTCCCCCCGTTCGGGTTCGGATTCGCCCCTATCCGCTGCCCTTGTTTTACATCCCCTGGGCCTGGTACCCCGGCCGGGTAGCCTGGATCCATCACGGAACCACCATCGGCTGGATCCCCCTGGCCCCCCACGAGCCTTACTATTGCCGCCGGTACTGGGGTCCCCGGGCGGTGGTGGTAAGAGACCCGAGGGCTGTGCCTATCCAGGTAAGCAGGTACCAGCATGCGCACCTGGCGGTGGCCGTCCACCGGGACAATTTTTTCGCCGTGACCAATTACCACCCGGTCCGGCTCCCACCCCTGAAACGGGAAGCCCTTGTCAGGGACTTTCAACCGCTGCCGGTTCTCGATCGGCCTTTCCTGACCGGGGCCGATCCCCTGCGGCGGAAACACCATTACACCGCCGCCGTCATCCGGGAAAAACCCCGGCCGGCTTCCGTGGACCGCATCCGGCTCAATCAGGCGAGGTTTCAGGAGGCGGAACGGGCCAGACGGGTGCCGGAAGCCGCCCCGGCCGGCCAGCCCCCTTTGAGGGGACGGCCCGAAATCCGACCCGAGGCCCGACCCCCGGAAACGGGCCGGAAAAAGGATACGCCGGACCGATTCCGGACACCCCCGCCGGCTGCCTCCTCGGGGAAGGAAGGTCCGGCCCCGGAGCTTAGACCCCGAACCGGTCCCGGGAGCAGACCCGAGCCCGAACGGGTTGCCCCCCCGGTGCGGGTGAAAGAAAGGGAAATCAAAAAAGACGGGCCCGACACCTTCCGGCCGGTTCCGACCCAACCCCGGTCCAACGAGGGCCGAGGGCGGCCGGATTCCGGCACGTTGGGGCGAGAGATTCCGGAAAGGAAAAAAGAGCCTCCCGCTCTCCGGGAAGTCCCCCGGGAACGGGCCCCCGTGGACAGCCGCCCCGCCCCGAGAGAGCGATCGGAAATACCGCCCCCCAGGCCGCTAATCAAGGAGCAACCGGTCAGGGAACGGGTCGAAACCCCGGAACGGACGAGAGATACGGGCCCGGGGCAGAGGTCCTCCGGGGAGTCTTCGCCTCGGGGAAAGGATAGATCGGGGGAAAGCGGACAGGGCTCGAAAGAACGTTAGCCGGGTTAAGATCGGGGCAGGATTTACCGGGGGGTCGGCCCGGCGCGGGTCAAAATCTGAAGAGGACCCCCCCCGAGGTGAACCCGGCCCCGAAGGAGGCGGCCAGGACCAAGTGGCCCCGTTTGATCTGTCCGGAACGGACCGCTTCATCCAGGGCCGTGGGGATGGTGGCCGCCGAGGTATTGCCGTATTTGTGAACGGTTTTAATGACCTTTTCCACGGGGATATCCATTTGCTTGGCCACGGCCTCCATGATCCGGATATTGGCCTGGTGGGGGATAAACCAGTCGATCTGGTCTTTCGTCAGCCCGCTTCCTTCCAGGGCCTTTTGGGCGGCCTCGATCATGGAGCGGACGGCATGCTTGAAAACTTCGTTACCCTTCATCTTCACGTAATGGAGCCGCTGGTCGATCATCTCGTGGCTGATCGGATTCATGGATCCCCCGCCGGGAACGTGCAGCAGTTTCCATAAATCACCATCGGAATAGATCTCGGTCGACAACAATTCCCCATCCTTTTCCCGGGCGGCCAGTCCCAGAACGACCGCCCCGGCCCCGTCTCCGAACAACACACAGGTGTTACGGTCCTGAAAATCGGTCCGGTGGGAAATGATCTCAGCGCCGATGACCAGAACCTGCCGGTGGGAGCCGTCCTGCATGAATTTCCGGGCCACGGCCAATCCGAAAATAAAACCCGGGCAGGCGGCGTTGACGTCAAAGGCCACGGCATTCTTGGCCCCCAGTTTGTGTTGAATCATACAGCCCGCCGAAGGCGAGGCCATGTCGGCCGTGGAAGTCCCCACGATAATCAGGTCCAGGTCGAGGGGGGAGAGGCCGGCCATTTCCAGAGCCCTTTTCGAGGCTGGAGTAGCCATGTCGGACAAAGCCTGGCCCGGCAGGACCATTCTCCTTTCCTTGATCCCGGTGCGGGACACGATCCATTCTTCACTGGTATCGACGGTGGCTTCAAAGTAGGAGTTGGGCACGATCCGTTCAGGTATGTAACAGCCGGTTCCCTTGATGCAGATCTTTTTCAATGACGGTCACCTCTTTTTATAAAACGGTGCTGCGGGATTGGTACCTTTAACCCGGTCATGGGATCAGGTTCAGACGGTTCGCAGGGGGGAAGAAATGCCAAACTCCCGGAAGGGGCTTTTTGGCTCTGCCATTTAGATTCTTACAGTCATTGTTATGAGAATTTGTCTCTAACAATAGCTGTAAGAATCTAAATAAAAAAAACTACGTTCTCTTGGGTCCTCGTTCAGCGGTTTTTCCAACCAAAAAAATTTCAAATTTTTTTGGTTAGGTTATAGCGCGCAAATCCTGACAAATAGATAAACGTTAACAATATATCGGCATTAAATCAAATAGTTTTTAATTTCGGGAAAAATATTATACCCCCTCTACGCCCGATCCAACGCCTTGACATCCGCCTGCCCGTTGCGTCAAAATACTCCGTTATGTCCTCAGGTTTTCTCACGTCTCCTCCCGGCGCCGCCTCCCTGGGGGTTCTGGAAACCACCCAAAAGGTTATCGAGCAGAGCCGGGAGGTGTACCTCGACCACCGGGTTCTGAGCGACTTGGCCCGGGAACAGGCCCGGGGGACCCTCTCCCGGCCGGGCTGGGACCCCCGGTACCATTTTTATGACGGCACCCTGCAAACGGTCCTTTATTTCCTCGTTCTCGATAGCCTGAATTTCTGTTTCTGGCCGGCCGCGGGCACCGACCGCTGGGAGATCGATTACGAAGGGGAGCGGCTTTCCGGGTATTACGGCCTGGCCGCCGCCCTTAAGCAAGCGGTGGAAGACGGAAGGCCGGTACTGGAACCGAAATACCTGGCCGCCTTGACCGGGAATGATTTGCGATCCCTATTGGGGGGCCGGGGTCTCCTGCAGTTGATGGAGGAACGGGGGGCCATCCTCCGGGAAACCGGCCAGGTCCTGCTGGAAAACTTCGCCGGCGATCCCGGCCGCCTGCTGGAGCCCGCTGCCGGATCGGCCGCGGCCCTGGTCCGGCTGGTAGCCGCGGCTTTCCCCTCGTTTCGTGATACCGCCGTCTACGACGGCCAAACGGTTACCTTTTATAAACGGGCCCAGATCCTGGCCGCCGACCTCTATGGAGCCTTTGGCGGCCGCGGTTGGGGGGCCTTCCGGGACCTGGACCGGCTGACCGCCTTCGCCGATTACAAGCTGCCCCAGGTGCTCCGCCATCTCGGGATCTTGAATTACTCCGGAACTCTGGCCCGGAAAATCGACCGGCTGGAGCTCCTTACGCCGGGGAGCCCGGAAGAGGTGGAGATCCGGGCCCATACCATTTGGGCCGTGGAATTGATCAGGCGGGAAACGGCCGCTGCGGGACTAAAGATCGAGGCCTTCGAGATCGACTGGCTGCTCTGGAACCTGGGTCAGCAGGACGCCTTTCGGGAAAAACCCTATCACCGGACCCGGACGATTTACTATTGACCGTCATGGAAATTAAACCGATCGCCTCAGGTTCCAAGGATTCGAGGGTTCAAGGATTCAAGCGAAAAGCTCTCTATAACATTTTGTTATCACTTGACCCCTCGGCCCCTTGAATCCTTGAAGCCTATTTTGAATTCGTATTTGATGCGCCCTTTCCGCTTCCACATAACCGCCCGGGACGGTCAAGCCCGGACTGGCCGCCTGCAAACCGCCCACGGGGTCATCGAGACGCCGGCCTTCGTCCCGGTGGCCACCTGGGCCGCCGTCCAGGTTCTTTCGGCCGCCGACCTCCAAAGAGCCGGCGCCCAGGTCCTGATCACCAACGCCTATCACCTCCATCTCCAACCGGGCGGAACGGTCATCCGGGACCTGGGCGGCCTGCATACCTTCATGGGCTGGTCCGGTCCGATCATGATCGATTCGGGCGGTTTCCAGATTTTCAGCCTCGGCGCGGGAAGGACCCAAGGGGTCGGCAAGGTAGGCACCGGCAGCAGCGGGAAAAGGAGGAAAAACGAATTTCCGAAGACGAACCGGGTCCGGCCCCTGGTCCGGGTGGATGAGGATGGCGCGGAATTCATCTCCTACCTGGACGGCTCCCGGTACCGGTTTACCCCGGAAAACGTGGTGGAAGCCTCCCTGGATCTGGGGGCCGATCTGATCATGGCCCTGGACGAATGCACCTCGCCCCTGCATTCGTACGAACGGACCCGAGAATCCCTGGCCAGGACCCACCGCTGGGCGCTGCGCGCGCTGGACGTCTTCCGGCGCTTGGCGCCGGAGGGCCGGGCCCTGTTCGGTATCGTCCAGGGCGGGGACTACGAGGATCTACGCCGGGAAAGCTCCCGGTTCATCGGGGGGCTGGATTTCGACGGAGTGGCCGTCGGCGGATCCCTGGGCCAGTCCAAGGCCGACATCGGCCAGGTCCTGAAATGGACCGTCCCTGGGCTCCCGGAGGGCAAACCCCGTCATCTGTTGGGCATCGGCTGGGTGGAAGACGTGTTGACGGCCGTAAGCCTAGGGATCGACCTGCAGGACTGTGTGGCTCCCACCCTCCTGGCCCGGACCGGCACTTTCCTGCACAAAAGGGAAAAGCGCTTCCGCCTGCGAATCCGCAACCGGGAACACCGGCGCGCTGACCGGCCCGTGGAGGAGGACTGCACCTGTCCGACCTGCCGGACCTGCTCCCGGGCCTACCTGCGGCACCTCTTTATGGCCGGGGAGCCGCTGGCCGTCCATCTGGCTTCCGTTCACAACCTGTATTTCATGGAAACCCTTATGGCTTCCCTGCGGAAGGCGATAAGGGAAAGACGGTTGGCGCGTTGGATCGAGGATCTTTTAACGAAAGGTAGTCTGGGGCTTACGAAACCTTAAATCCGAAGCTCGAAACACGAAATTCGAAACAAATTCGAATGACCGAAATTAAAATGTTCGAAACGTCTTCCCCCGCCCTGAGGCGGGATAGACTCTGGGGGGTCAGGGTGGTGATCTCCCGATTTCAAGTTTTAATCGAAATCTTCAATCTCCCGGTCCTTCCAGGAGTTCCCTCAAAGCCGGTTTGAGGTAAAAATCATCCAGAGGAAATTGCTTCAGGCTTTCTATCAAAATGCGAATTTTCACGTGAGTTGCGGCTTGGGTATGAATAATCACCACCGGCCTCCCCTTCACCCGGCAGAGCCCGCCGGCGCCGGATGCTTCTTCACCGGAAAGCATTTCATAGCGGACCGAAATACCCAACCGTTGCGCCAATGCTTCCAGTTGATCCAGGAGATATTCGTCTTTCAAGGCATTTGAATCTGTTTTGAGCGTTAAGATTCTTACGCAATTTAATCTGCGAATTTGTCTCTTACTAAAGCCGGAGTATTGGAGTAATGGAGTGCTGGAGTAATGGTCTTAAGCAATACTCCAATACTCCACCACTCCATTACTCCCAAATGGACTTCGGGTCAGCTGTTTTTGTATTAAGCTTCTTCGCCGAACGCCCAACGCCGAACGGTTTTTTCGTATTAAGCTTTTATACAGGCTTGGTAAATATTCTCCAGCAGTTCCGGGATAAGCCGGTTGGGTGTGGCGGAAAAGGCCACCCGGAGCAGGTCGGGTTCGACGGAGATCACTCCGGTGTCGTATTTTTCGAGCAGCTTTTTACGGATTGTCTCCGGCCGGGCTTTCTTGAGCCGGACGCACATGAAATAGCCGCTGTTATAGGGCAGGGCTTCGAAGGCCTCGGCGTATTTCTCCTGGTTCAAAGCTTTCTTGACCTCCCGGAACCTGGAATTCAGGATCTCGTTCTTTTGCCCTTTCTCCGCCCAGTACCCCGGGTCCTGGTAGGCTTTGAACAGCAGGGATTGCCCCAGGTGCGACAGGTTGGAGGCGTCGGCCCGGATGGCTCCGGCGGTCTTGGCCTCCAGGGCGCCGTAAATCTTCTGCTTGTCACCCTTCCCGCCGATCCATAGGTAATGAAACCGATCCGGAAACCCCAGACGTAATCCTCCTTGGTGGGGCCGTCCAGCTTGACGGCCAGGACCCGCTCGTGCAGGTCCGCCAGTCTGGAGAAAAGCGATTCCGTGATAACGCCCGGCTCGTAGACCAGGCCGAAGTAGGCGTCGTCCACCAGGACCACCAATCCTTTTCCCCGTTCGGTCGCCGCCCGGATGATCTCGACGATCCGTTCGGCCTCCTCGCTGGTCGGCGTATAGCCGGTGGGGTTGTTGGGGAAATTCAGCAGCAGCACCGACTTGGCTGGGCCCTGCAGGGCCTCCGCCAATCCGGTCCAGTTGAATCCCCCGCCGGCGAACAGGTCGAAGGTCTTGACCCGGACCCCTTTGCGGAAAAGAAACATCAGGTCATAATTTTCCCAGTACGGAGTGGGAATGATGATCTCATCGTCCCGATCCAGAAACAGCTCGCCGGCAGTGC
>JACRCK010000331.1 GCA_016219065.1 Deltaproteobacteria bacterium | reverse complement strand
TTTTCAGGATTTTTTAAGGTTTCACCAGCCTTTTTTGAAAGGCGGCGATCCCCGAAAAACCACCACAGCAGGACCTGGGTGTCGATTAAAAATCCCGATTTCATCCGGTTTACTGACCCCAGGCAGAAAGTTCTTCCTCGGGTAAAGGATCGAAAAAAGACTCGTCAAAGGAACCTTTGACAAATCCACCGACTCGCGGACCTACTTCATCATAAGGAACCAGACGGGCAATCGGCCGCCCCGACTTGGCCAGAATAATAACCTGCCCTCCTTTTACCTTTTCCAGAAGAGCGGATAGATGCGTCTTGGCCTCGTGGATATTTACGATATACTCCATTTTACCTCCCGCACCATTGATAACCTGGCAATATTTAAACTAAGTCCCTTGACTAAGTCAATAAATTTTTATTGCGATCTATAAAAAAACGCACCCCTGGATGTGGTTTTTTTATTTCAATTCCGCCCAGTTTCGCCCGGTGGAAATCTGCACCGTCAGCGGGACCCTTAGTTCCACGGCCGATTCCATGTGCTCCTTGACTAATTTTTTAAGCGCTTCGACTTCCTGCTCCGGCGCCTCGAAGACCAGCTCGTCATGGACCTGGAGGAGCATCCGGGCCTGCAGCCCCTGCCCTTTCATTTCGCGGGCGATCACGATCATGGCCTTTTTGATCAGGTCGGCGGCGCTCCCCTGAATGGGGGTGTTGATGGGCGTCCGTTCGGCGAACTGGCGGGCCACGCGGTTGGAGCTGTTGATCTCCTCGATGATCCGGCGCCGGTTGAACAAAGTGGTGACCATCTTCGTTTCCCGGGCCTCGGCAATGGTCCGGTCCAGGAACTCCTTGACTCCCTGATAGCGGAGGAAGTACCGGTCGATCATCTCCTGGGCCTCCCGGGCCCCGATCCCCAGCTCTTTGGAAAGGCCGAAGGCGCTCATGCCGTAGATGATCCCGAAATTGATCACCTTGGCCTGGCGCCGCATATCCGGAGTCACCTCGCCGGGGGAGACGTTGTTCAGTTCGGCCGCCGTGCGGGTGTGGATGTCTTCCTCGTTTAAAAAGGCCTCGACCAGGCTGGGGTCCCCGCTGTAATGGGCCATGATCCGCAGCTCGATCTGGGAATAGTCGGCTGAGAGCAGGAGCCAGCCCGGATCAGCCACGAAGGCCTGGCGGATGCGGCGGCCCTCTTCGGTCCGGACCGGGATATTCTGCAGGTTGGGGTCGCTGCTGCTCAGACGCCCGGTGGCCGTTACCGTCTGGTTGAAGGAGGTATGCAGGCGGCCGGTCTCCGGGTGGAGAAGCTTCGGCAGGGCGTCCACATAAGTGGATTTGAGCTTGCTTAAGCTCCGGTAGTTCCAGATTTCGGTGCAGATGGGGTATTGCAGAGACAGATCCCGCAGCACCTCAGCGTCCGTGGAACTATGGCTTTTCCCCTTGGTCTTTTTAGCGGATGGGAGCTGCAGTTTGTCGAAAAGGATCTGGCTCAACTGCTGGGGGGAGTTGATGTTGAAACGGTCCCCGGCCAGGGCGTAGATCTGGTCCTCAATTTGAGCCAGTTTCCCCTCCAGTTCCTTGGACAGGTCTGCGAGGGCCCCCGTATCGATCCGGATCCCGTGCCATTCCATTTCGCCCAGGACGGTGATCAGGGGCATTTCCAGTTCTCGGAACAGCTTCTTCAATCCCGCCTGGTGCAGCAGGGGCCCCAGCAGTTCGGACAGGGTGAGGGTGACCTCCGCGTCCTCCGCCGCGTATTCCACGGCCCGAGGCACCGGTACCTGGCTGAAATTCAAGGCTTTGGAACCCGTCCCGGTCACCTCTTTATAGGAGATCAGTTTTTGATTGAGATGCTCCCAGGCGATCTGGTCCAGTCCATGGGTTCGCCGCCCGGGATTGAGCAGATAAGAAGCCAGCATGGTATCGAAGGCGATCCCCCGATAATCCAGCCCGTAGTGCCGCAGGACCAGCCACTCGTATTTGATGTTCTGGCCGATCTTCTTTATTTCAGGGTCCTCAATTAATTCCTTCAGGTCCGCCAGCACCTGTTCCCGCTTTAATTGGCGGGGAGCGCCCAAATACGTATGGCCCACTGGAACGTAGAACCCTGCCCCTTCTTTCCAGGACAGGGCGATGCCCACGATCTCGGCCCGCAGCGGATCTGCGGAGGTCGTTTCCAGGTCCAGGGAAATATGACCGGCCTTTTTGATCTCCCGGATGATGCGATCCAGTTCCGGCTGCTCAAAGACCCCCTCGTAGTCGCGCGGGTTGTCACGCGTCTCCACCACCTCCCCCAACCCGTCCAGGAATTTTTTGAATTCCAGTTCGGTAAAAAGAGCCTTCAGCTTTTCCGGGTCCGCCGGGGCGGGTTTCAGGTCTTCCACGGCCAGGTCGAGCGGAACTTCGGTGTCGATGGTGGCCAGCTTCCGGGACAAGAGGGCCTGATCCCGGTTCTTCTCGATCTTCTCCTTCAGACGGAGAGGCGTGAGCTGGGGCAAGTCTGCGAGAAGCCGCTCCAGGGTTCCGTGGGTATGGATCAGCTTGACCGCCGTCTTTTCCCCGATGCCCGGGACCCCGGGGATGTTGTCGCTGCTGTCCCCCGCCAGGCCGAAGATGTCCGGTAGCATGGCAGGGTCCGAGCCGAACCTTTCCCGGACCGCTTTCTGATCGAAGACCTGATCCTTCAATGTGTCCCACATCCAGACTTTGGGCGAAACAAGTTGCATCAGGTCCTTATCTCCAGAGATGATGACCACCTCGAAGCCCTTTTCCTGGGCCTGCCGCGCCAGTGTACCGATTAGGTCATCGGCCTCCAGGCCCTCCTTTTCCAGTATGGGGAAGCCGTACGCCTGGCTGATCTCCTTGATGTAGGGGATCTGGACCTGGAGGGCGTCGGGCATGGGGGGCCGATGAGCCTTGTACTCCGGATAGATCTCATGACGGAAGGTGGGGCCTTTGGCATCAAACACCAGGGCCAGGTAGCGGGGCTGCTGTTCCTCCAGAACCTTGTTCACCATCTGGACAAAGCCATAAATGGCCTGGGTGGGCATCCCTTTCGAATTGGAAAGGTGGGCGATGGCAAAAAAGGCCCGGTAGATATAGGAGCTGCCGTCGATCAGGTATAAAACTTTCCGTTCATCCATGATGTTTCCTATGGTTGGCGTTCGGTGGATCCGCTACGCTTGATCAACCCTACAGGGGTAATAAGGGCGATAAGAGCTGAGGCAAAGGGAATCGGATTCCGGGTCATGATTATTATGCAAACCAGGCGGGAAGGCAAAGGGTTTTTAGCCGGGGATTTTGTTCTTTGTCAGACCGGTTTGATTAGCCGAATAAGGGCCATCAATTTCCGGTCTCTATCCCTTAAGGCCCGGGCCTGCTTCTCCTCCGGCCAGTCGAACCAGCCCTGCCCGGCCTAGACCCCCAGATGTCCGGCCGCCACTTTTCGGCCA
>JACRCK010000322.1 GCA_016219065.1 Deltaproteobacteria bacterium | reverse complement strand
GCGGCTGGGAATTCCTTTTAAAGATTTTGGATCCCCCGTCCGCTTGCGGAGGGTTGTTTCATTGAGATTGACACGATTAACGGCCGAATTGAGATTGACAGGATTAACGGCCGAACAGAAATGACTGATCTCGGTCGTACAATTAGCCAACGGGTTGTTCGTGACCCCCAGGAAGGCGGGCACAGGGTTCGCGTTACCCGCGGCGCCCACCTCCGGGAGATGCCGGAACTTCCTGGTGTTCCCAGCCGGGGGAGTAGCCGTTATGAACTCTACGGAATTGGCCAGCAAGACAGCCCGGCCGCCGGTATTCTCCGGCGCCAGCCCGTCGATGGGGACGAAGATCTCCGGCCGATCGAAGGGCGCTCGCTCGAACCGTACTCGGTCGTCCGTAAGGGACAGGAGGAACTTCACCAGGGCGACCTTCGCCTCCTCCGGGGTCAGATACTCCGGTGTAAGTGGATGGTTGGTGTCGGGCATGGCGTCATACAGAAAGGCGGTATCCGGAAGCGCATCCGCGATGTTGCCAAGAAAGGTGCCCGTTGGGGTGAAGGCCCCGGGGACCAGGACGTTGAGGTCGATGATCCCGAGGTCGGCACCGGTGACTCTCCCGAAGCCGAACGCCTGCTCTTCGATGTCAAGGACATGCGGGTCCCGGGCCTCCGCGTTGGTGAGCGGGAAATCGCCGCCCCGCATGTAGAAGTCAACCACCTGACGTAGGGTCAGGTAGCTGCCCGTGTGGAAGTATGGGCCGGTGAGTTCCACGTTGCGCAAGGAGGGCGCCTTGAACGCGCCGTTCCTGAGCACCCGGTTGGGAACAGGCCAGGTACCGTGGAGTACGGCGTCATAGTTGCCGCCGGTTGCGGATTGGTTGTTCGGACACACTCTATCGGTCGAAGTAGGAGGTCCCCATCCGAAGTTCGGAGGCCCGGATCCGAATTGGGCCGGATCATAGAGGCCGCAATGGACGTCGGCCCCAAACATAGCCTCGGCGAACTCGAGGGCCGGACCGCCGGTGGGCGGGGTGATGGTGTTAGGACCAAAAGCCATCTCATCGATCTGGGGATGCAGCTCGCCGGCCGGCAGGCCGTTGGTCCAAGGAGCCAGATACGGCGGCAGCGTGGGGATTGCAGGATCCTTTTCAAAACCGGGGTTGATGGATTGGAGCCCGAGCGTCGTGCCCGGGAAGGCGAACCCCCCTCCGCTCTCCTCGAACGTGAGGCCAGGATTAAGCGGATCGAAATTGGTCATTACACATGAATCAGTTGGAAGGTCGCAAGGCTCGAACCCCGGTTGTCCGATGTTCTTCAGGGCCAGGGCCGAGAGAGAGAGCGGCATGGCAAAGGGGTCGTTCCCGCCGCGGCCGATGTCTTCTTGAATAGGCCGCACCCCGACGTTGTAAATGCCCTGGTCGCCAAAGGCGAAGAAGGCGGGCTGGGCAACAACCCGATCATCCCACGGGGTGGCGGGGTTATCGAAGGTAGCGAAGTTGCGGGGCTCCACTTCCACCGCGTCCTGGGGCGTTCCCGCGATTTCCTCCGACAGGACCAGACCCGGAACGGTTCTGAGTACGCCGGGGGGCTCGGGACCAGGGAGAAAGCAGGTATCCGGTGCTATGGTGAAAACGCAGTTGTTCGGAGAACCGGGGTCAGTAACGAATGGAGGGGTCGGCATCTCGAACTCGGCATCACCCTTCAGCAGCCCATGGGAAATATTGATGCTGTGGTCGGTCTGCTCGGGGCCGAGGTGGCAGAGCATGCACCGGGCGCTCCGGGTGAAGGGGTTTGAGCCGACTGAAATGTTAAGAGGCGTTCCATTATCACGAGTAATCTGAAAGGTCGGGTTGCGGTTCCCCGGGCCGCCTGGCACGCCTACCGGACCGGCCGGCAGGGCTGCCGTGAGGTTGCCGCCTGCGAAGATGTCAAACCCGAGGATTTCCTCCGGACCGAATCCCGGAACCAGGGTTACGCCCCCACCTACCAGAGTAGGAATTAAGGTGGGGAACAGGACCGCTTGCTCCCCCGGCTGCCCGATAGCATTGGCTGCCAGCGGATTGGCGTCCATGAAGCGGTCGAAGGGTGTATCATCGGGTATGACCAGCTGCTCGTAGGCCTGCACCGCCAGTCCGAAGAAGAGGCTGAAGTTGGCCTCCATCTGGGTGAACTGGTTGGTATTGGTCGGATTGGCCGGACCATTGGCAATCGTCAGGACATACCCATCGAACGGGTCGGGGGCAATAGTTCCAGGGCAGGCGGGCGTTCGACCATCGGTGAAACAACCATTGAGATGGTTGCCGCCGATGCCGGTGTTTCGCCAGAAATTCGACGTGAAGGCGAGCCGGATCAGCGCCGGATAGGAAATATTGAGCCCGGGCCTTCCGGGTCGGTTGACCGCCCCGCCGACCGTCGATCGCTGGCCGGAGAAAGGGCCCAACACACTGTCGGTTGGACTTACCAACTGATTGGCCAAGGGGGTCGTTTGCCACAACTGACCATTTTGCACCGGGGCGCCGAACCCTGTTTGCTGAAACGAGCTCGGCTGGAGCAGTTTCTTGCCGATCTTGGGCCAATTCCTCCCCGAGAACGACATCTCGAAATCGCTCAGGGGCGGCCCAACCGCCTGGGAAGCCAGGCTGGAAAATTTGATTCTCACCGGTTGATCGAATTGGGCATCCGCCGGGTCCAGATCGGGCCGGACTAAACCGTTGAGTGCGCCCACAATGGCATTGCCGTTGCTGATGAAGATGTGGGCCGTGGGGTCGGAGGGACCAAACACGCTGCCCCCGTTGAAATGGAAACGGGCGCGTCCATCCCAGAAGTTGTCTAAATTGAAGGCGGCGCCGTGAAAGGTGGGGGTGTTGCGGGGCTCCACCCTTCTAAAGCCTTCGTTGACCGGAACCGGGTCGGGCACGATGTTGCCGATATCCGGCAGCAGCGGCCTGACGCCGTTGTTCAGCGAACCAAATGACGCCCCTATGCCTCCGATGGGAGGTATGTCAACGAATTGCTTGAATCGGCTCACCCCCATCGAGGACATGACATCGTTGGCGTCGCTGGCCGCAATACCGGGGGCCAGCCCATCACCGGCCACGTTGGGGTCAACCCGTTTGTGGAACGGAAAGTCGCCGGCCACCACGTCCGAATTAAATAAAGTGGTAGCGGAAACGGACAAGGCTTCAAGGGTGGCCGCATTTCCGAGGGGACCATTAATGTTGGGGTTGCGCTGGTTACGGGTCCGGTTGTCCGCGCCGGCGCTGAAATGGCACGAGCCGCAGGCTTGGATGCCGTCGCTCCCTACCTGCATATCCCAAAACAGGGCCTTGCCCAGCACTTCGGCCCCACGTCTACCGATATAGGAAACCAAAGCGGCAGGAACCCCTGCGGTATCGGTAGTGGGTCGGAAGAAATCTTCCTCATTCACCGGGATTTCGAGCGGAGTGGCGACGGCGGTCGTAGCCGTCGTGCTGGTCCCGTCAAGTTCTTGAAGCACTCCGGCGACGTAGGCCGATACCGCTACTACCGTCCCGGTCGGAGGGATGAGCGGACTGCCGCCGGGGTTAAAGACGACCAGGCTTCCCGCTGGCGCGGCATCGCAGAAGCCCCCCGGCAGTGTTGCTGATTGATAGTTATTTGGGGGAGCAGGGTCGGGACAGGCCACCAGGTGCCCGATGGGGGTCCGCACCGCAGTGGGGACGTTGAACTGGTTGACCGGAACGACCTCGTTATTATCGAACAGGGGACCGGGCTGGTCCCAACTGACTTCCCCGTCGTTGGTGCGCAGGCGCAAAGGCTGGGCCGTCAGGAAATTATAGCCCGGCGACCAGATTTTGAGCGGCGGCAAGGGGTTTGCGGTGAAGCTCAGACGCCTGACAATCGGCGCAGCGGTGAGGCGGGCATTGGGATCCGCGAGAGTAGCCGGCGGATACACCAGCGGATCCGGGATATGGGCGTCCGGAAACCGCAGGAGCTGGATCAGTTCCTTCCACAACGGCGCCTGTTTCAAAGAAGCCGCCGGGGCGAGTTCGATTTCAACTTCAACCGGCAACTCCATGGGCACGTTTGGCGTTCTGGTCACCGTCTGAGCCAGGGCGGGTGTAGCCGCATACCACGGCAGGCCCAGCTGCACGCAGAGGATTACTATCAGGCTTCTTATTATAAGAAGCTTGACAAGGAGTGAGGTTTTCATAGCGTTCCTTTCTTCTATTTTTCCTGAATAACGGGTTTTCATATCATTTTCTCCTTATTTATCATTGCGGGGAAGTGGGGGATCCGTTGAAAATTAACGGTAAGTACAAGCGGATCACCGGGGCCGGGTTATTGGCAATAATGGTAAAGGAGACGGCATTGGATTCTCCTCCTCCTGGTAAGGGATTGAAGACCGTGACGTTGGCCGTACCGACTGCAGCGATGTCGGCCGCGGCTATGGCGCCCGTCAACTGGATGTTGCTGACAAAAGTCGTCGGCCGTTCCGCACCATTCCAGCGGACCACCGACCCGGCCACAAAGCCGCCGCCGTCGAGCGTCAGGGTAAAGGCCGGCC
Source organism: Deltaproteobacteria bacterium (assembly GCA_016219065.1). Taxonomy (GTDB): domain Bacteria; phylum Desulfobacterota; class RBG-13-43-22; order RBG-13-43-22; family RBG-13-43-22; genus JACRCK01. The sequence goes on along the minus strand of JACRCK010000322.1, from coordinate 9,199 downwards.
CGCCGGCCTCCGCCGAGGCGGGATTGATCGAGGTCAGCACGGGCAGCGGAAAAATGATGCTCGTACTTACGGTAGATGAATTATTAGCCGCATTCGGGTCCGGCACCTCGGTTCCGGGAATCACGGTGGCGGTATTAGCGATCAACCCTATGGCCGCGCCTGATGCGGTTACGTTCAGGATAACGGTAGCGGAAATGGTCGGGCTCAGGTCGCCCAGATCGCAGGTGATAGTCGTTGTCCCGGTGCAAGTCCCTTGGCTGGTCCAAATGGAGTTCAGGGTCATCCCGGCCGGCAGGATATCGCTGATCGATAACTGGGTGGACTGGGGTGTCCCGGCATTCGTTACGGTGATGATATAAGAAAAAAGAGTTCCCTGGGCTACCGTACCCAGAGAGGTGGTCTTGGAAATCGTCAGATCGGCCGAGACATTGTTGTTTTCGGCGCCGAATTCGTACGCCCCGATATCAAAAGTGGCATCCCGGGGATAAAGCCGCTGATCGGTGGTAAAAGTGGGCAGAGCGCTGTTTCCGGCATTAATAGCCGGGCTGCCCGCAGCCAACGCATAGGTCAAAGTGGGGCCACCGTTGGGGTTGAGGCCCAACAGAAGAGGATCTGTGTTGATAATATCTCCGGCGGCGCCGAAACCGCAAGTATCCAGGCTGTCCAGATTGTTCCCCTGGGAGGTAATGGTCCCACTGCAGTTATCGCCGGTGCTGTCAGCCAGGATGGTATTTAGGAGGGAAGCCTGGCCGGCATTATTGAAAAGGCCCCCTCCCGAGGCAGCGGAATTCAGGTTCAAGGTAACATTGACGAGAACCAGCTCTCCCGCGTTGACGTATATTCCTCCCCCATTCCCCTCAGCCGTGTTTTCCCCGATCGTGACGTTGGTCAACTGGGCCGTTTGCGAGCTATCTTGAAAAAGGGCGCCTCCATGGCCTCCGTTGAATGTGCCGTTTTGGATAAAAGTACTGGTCTCCGCCGTTAATAGACCGTTGTTAAATAGCGCGCCTCCACCGCTGGTTCCGGTCCCCAGGGAAAAATTCACCAGGAAAGTGCCCTGATTGATCGTTAAATTACCAGCGGCGGCATTATAAATGCCTCCGCCATTAATACCGGAATTGGTAGAAAAAATATCGCCCCTCGACTGAAAAGAGGCTTCATTATAGACCGCGCCCCCGTTTCCGGAGGCGCTGTTGGTCTCGAAGGTGGCGCCGGTGGTGATCAAGGTTCCGCCGGCGCCGTTAAAAATTCCGCCCCCCTGAGCCGCACTATTGGAGGTCACGACGCTGTTGGTCAGGGACAATGTTCCTCCGTTGTTGGAGATCCCTCCTCCGGAATCGGAAAGTCCGTTCGTAATCGTCAATCCGATCAGCTCCACCCCGACCGTTCCAATGATCTGAAAAACGCGGTCCGTTGCGTTCCCGTTGATAAAGGTATCGGCCGCCCCGTCGCCCCGGATAATCAGATTGTTCCTGATGTCCAAGTCGCCGCTGGCGGCATTGTCCTCGTTAGCCCCGATTAAAAGTAAGGAATACAATCCCGCCGGCAGCATGATGGTATGGGGCCCCGGAAGGGCGTTCGTTTCCATGATCGCCGCCCTCAGGGAGCAAAGACCTGAAGCGGTGGCGCAAAGGCCGTCTCCAGGAATGGCGTCAACGGCATCAGCCGGATCATTTACGGTAAAGGTGGCCGCATCAGCGGGCGGGGAGAAGATTCCCCCTAAGCCAAATAATAAAAGAGCCAGGATGATCGCAAAAAGATTTTTTACTCGCATTTTGCTGGTCGCCTTTCTGAAATAGATTCTTTCTTTAAGGGCCTTCACGAAGGTCCCTATGGTGCCTGTTAAGTTGAAAGCTTCAAAAGTTTATTTTTTTCTCCAAAATATTGGGACTTTTAAAGATCAGTTTCTCCAGGACACTTATATTCAATGATGTTTTATCGATCCCGTGTGAGACGCCCAGGGCCCGGAGTCGCGGCTCCAACTCAGGGTACAAAAAAGAGGAAAGGACAATTACCGTAATCCCCGGATACTTTTTCTTCGCCTGGGAGATGAGATCAAACCCGTCCATCAGCGGCATCCTCAGATCGGTTACGACCAGATCTACGGGAGTAGATTCCAGGACTTTCAAAGCCTGCTCCCCATTTTCAGCGGTCAGAATGCAGCACTTGTTGCTGCCTTCCTTGAGGGCATTGGCCAGCCCCCTCAAGAAATCTTGGTGATCGTCTACCAGCAATATGGTTTGGGGGGCAATCATTTCCCTAGCCTCTGACTCCATAGTAATGAGCCAGAATTCCAGGATCAATTCCCACGGTCCACTATTTTATATAGTCAAAACTATGTAAAAGTGAAAAGCCGGAAACAATGGAATAAAGATCGGAATATTGGAATAGGGGAAGAGGCTGGGTAAAGGTCCAGCGGAATAAGGTCTGCCGTTAGACGCCGGCCCCCGGCGAGCCCGGGGTTAGGCGTAACGTTTTTCTATGACGTATTTGATGAGGTCGGCCGTGCCGTGCAGGTTCAATTTTCGCAGGATATTCGCGCGATGACGTTCTACGGTGTGGACGCTGATAAAAAGGAGGTCTCCGATCGCCTTGTTCGTTTTTCCCTGTCCGATAAGACTCAAGACTTCTTTTTCCCGGCTGGTTAAAAGTGGTTTCCGAAATCCTTCCCGGATTCGTTCCCAATCCTCTGCAAATTTGTTGGAGAGGGGAGGGGATACGTACACGTTCCCGTCTCGAACCATCTGAATGGCTGAAAATAGCTCTGTTCCAACCTCTTGTTTTAGAAAATAGCCGTCCGCACCTGCGGTCATGGCCTGGCAGAGACATTCTTTGTCGTTGTGCATGGTAACGATCAGTATCTTCACCTCGGGATGGTTCGCTTTGATTTTAGCAATGGCTTCGATCCCCCGGACGTTCGGCATGGATATGTCGAGCAGGATCATATCCGGCTTCAATGTATCTATAAGAGCGATAAGTTCCAGTCCGTCCCCCGATTCCCCGACGACCTCGACATCGGCCATCTCCTCCAGAATCTTCTTTAAACCCTGCCGAAACAGGGCGTGATCGTCAGCCACCAAGACCCGTAGGGTGTTCATCAAGGCGGTCCTCCTTCATTTTTCGGGATACAAAAAGTGGTCCGGGAACCTTGCCCTTCCTGACTCCATAGCTCGAAGGAGCCCCCTAATATTCGCACGCGCTCTTCCATCGTGGGCAGCCCCATTCCTCTTTTTAGAGCATCCTTCCTTTTTTCCTGTTCCACATTGAACCCTTTCCCATCGTCTTCCACGGTAAAACAAACCTCATCGTCGGCGATCTTGATGACCAGGGATACGTGTTGGGCCTGAGCGTGTTTACTGATATTCGTCAGTGATTCCTGGATAATCCGGTAGCTGGTGGTTTCGACATCTTGTGGAAACAGATTTTCCAACTCCGGAATTTCCGAGGTTACCTGGATATTCAAACGCTTGCCGAAATCGCTGAGCAGCGAGCGCAGGGCAGCCGAAAAGCCAAGATCTTCCAGGAGGTAGGGACTTAAGTTGCGGGAAATGCGGGACACATTGCCGGCGACTAGCCCGATGTATTCGAGATTGCGTCGGCAGCGTTCTCGCAATTCCCGCTGGTCGGCGTTCAGATTCTTTTCGATCAGGGTGAATTCGATCCTCAGCAGAGCGAGCGAAGCCCCTAATTCGTCATGGAGTTCTGCCGCGATCCGTTTCCGCTCCTTTTCTTGGGCCGTCAGAAGCTGGGAAGAGAGGTGGCGGAGTTGATCATTGACCCTGCGCAGGTCCTTGGTCCGCTCCGCCACTTTGATTTCCAATTGGTTTTTTGCATCTGCCAGCGCTTCTTCCGCCAACCGGCGCCGGGCTTCCCGGTGCCAGAGTCCTGTGATGGCAACCACGACGACAAAGGTCCAGGCCAGAAGAATGCCCCAAAAGAGACGACTGACGCTATCCTGGTGGCGGATGAAATCGCGCTCGAGCAGAATCTCTAAAGCGCGAGCCTTAATTTGAATTTCCTTGAAAACCTCGTCAAAAAGCTCATCCATCGCGGAACCGATTCCGGACGTCTCCGGTTTCCGCATCCGCTGGAGACCGATTTTCTTGATTTGGGCCAGCAACGGCTTTAGGTCTTCCATGCCTTTTCGCAGCGCTGAATCCTTCAGCGGCTGCATGATTACCCCGTGTTCTGATTTTCCGCCGGCCAGGATGGCCTCCACCAGGCTGCTGGCTAAGTCAATCGACTCCCAGACCTTTTGGATATCCACGGTCGCATCTCCGGTGATGGCCTCTTCCAACCAAAGATGAAATGCTGTGGAATTTATCTGGATGTCCATGAGCGCATCGCAATGATCAAAATCCCGGCGCTGTCCTTGGTTGATCTTGTTCATCCAGATGAGCAGGACGAAGGAAATAAGACCCAAAATAACAACCATGATCGGCATCTGCCAACCCATTCGTCGGAACCAATTCCGAAGCTCCGGAGCTGCTTTTTCCTCCTGGGGGTCGGGAATCATGAAAATTTTCCTCTTGCTGGGGAGGGCGGGCCTAGGCCGAATGATGGACTCTGGCGAGCCAAGGAATGGCTCTTTCCAGCGGTGGTTACGTCACCTTAGCCTCTTCCTGAGGCGGTAATAAATTATTGCAATTTTAGCCAATTTTCTTCGCAGCATAGAAGGACCGATCCGAAAAGCAAATGGGTTGAAGGTGGTATTTTAATATGGGGGAAGGATGTATTTTTGGCGGAACGGACGGCGGAAAAAGAATCAAAACCAGGATTGGGCGCGGTCGCGACGGTAGTCTTCCCCGAAACGTGACTCCAAATCAATCTCCTTCAGCCTTCGCCAGAAGAGGATGCTGGCTATTCCCAAGAATCCGGGGATCAGCTGAAAACCGCCCCGCGGAAAAGGCTCCAGCCGAATATCCAATTGTTTCCCATCCGTCCCAGGAATGGAAGGCTAGGCGTCTGCCGATTGGGGGAGCACGGGCTTGATATCGATGACGGGGGTCCCCTCGATCGCTTCCAGGGGCCCTACTTTTAACCGGTTCCCCATGATTTCCATTACCCTGACCCGGTGCAAGCCGATGGGATTGGGCCGGTCGGGAGAGCGCGTCGCAAAGACGCCGGTCAAGGGCCGGTTCAGGTCCCGGCGGGGGTGGACCTGCAGTTGGTCGCGCCGGGACTGGTGCAGCCAGGTGACCAGGATGATTTCAGCGCCCGCCGTAATTCCCTCCAGCCCCTCGGCAACCGCCGGATTTACCTCAACCCAGGCGTAGGGCGCCCCTTCAAAGCCCTGGTGGGGCGCCGCCTGGCGGCCGGCCAGGTCGGAATGGACGACACCGATCGGTTTGACCGTATAGCCGTTGTCGGTCATTTCTTCTCTCTGCAAGGCAGGTTCCTTCCGGCCGGGACACTAGGATCCCGGTCGGGATTCTAGGGCCTTGACCAACGCCCTGATGGTGGTGTTGAAGGGGGTCTCGATCCCGGCCTGCCGCCCGTACTCGATGAATTTTCCATTGATAAAATCGATTTCCGTCCGACGCCCCTGTTCCACGTCCATCAGCATGGAGGGCTTGTGCGGCCCCGCCTTTTCCATGTAATCCCGGGCGAAGGCGTAATAGTCCCAGCCCAGGGCGATTTCATTGGCCCGGGCCACCCGGATGCACTCTTTCAGCAGGGAATCGATCAATTGCACGATGATCGGGTCTTCCAGGGCCTGCTGCATCGTTTGGCCGGTGACCGCACAAACCGGGTTCATGCAGGCGTTCATGACCGCCTTCCTCCAGACCAGGGGCACGATCTGGTCGGTATGCTCCGTGGTCAGTCCCGAGCGGGTCAGGGTTTCGGCCAAGGCCCGGGCCGCCGGCCGCGTTTCCGGGGCCAGTTCCTGAAGGTAATGGGGCGGATGATGAAAAACCAGCCGGACCCGGCCCGGTTGGATCAACCCGCAGCCGTAGTTGACCACGGCCCGCAGCACCGGCATCCGTCCCAGGACCCGGGCGATTTCAGCTTCCGTGTCGATCCCGTTTTGCCAGCTCACGACGAGCTGGCCCTTCTGGTAAAAAGATTCGATCGCCGAAGCAATCAGCGGAATGGCCGAAGCCTTGACCGTCAGGAAGATCACGGACGGCCGATAGGGCGCCAGTTCATCGACCCGGGTGCAGATGGCGGACACTGGCTGCCGAAGATTTTCCGCACCTTCGATGGTTATTCCCGGATCCAGGGCGGGGTTGACCAGGTCCGGGTTGATATCGCAGAGAATGACTTTGGCGCCCCCCCGGGCCAGAAAGGCGGCCAGGGTACAGCCCACCGGCCCGGCGCCGATCACCGCGATCGTGTTAGCTTCTAACGTTGCTTTTGATTTCATGGGCAGGCCTTTTCCAATAAAAATTCGAAAGAAGTGCGCTCGGGAAGGCTGATCCCGCGTTCCTGAAGCAGGGCCATAGCTCTCTCGTTGTCGCTGAACCGGAAAACCATAACCGCCTTCCCGGCAGAAGCCCCGATCAAGCCGTAGGCATAGTGGATACTGATCCCGCCGTCCAGCAGCGGCTTCAATATTTCAGCCAGACCCCCCGGCCGGTCTGCCATTTCCACGGCCACCACTTCCTCCACCCGGGCGGGCAGGTTCCGGTTCATCAGGATCTGCCGGGCCTGGGCTACATCCGAAACCAGCAGACGGAGGACCCCGAATTCCCCCGTGTCGGCCACCTGCAGGGCCCGGATGTCGATCCCGGCCTCTCCCAGGGCCTGGGCGACCTGCCACAAGCGCCCCGGGGCGTTTTCGATAAAGACGGACAATTGCTTGATTTTCATCGGGCCTCCTGGAAAAATTTACTCTTTATGAATTCAGAAACAGGTTAAATTCTGATGAAGTCCCCCGGCAAAGCTTCCGGTTTACCTTTTAAGAGAAATTATAATATTACTGATTTTGTCAATTAAATTTGATCACGAACATGCAGTTAGGTTTGAATCTTTGTTGCTATTCTTATTGCTCATCCACGAGTAGGTCTTTTGGGTCACCTTTCGGTAGTTGGCGTCCAAAGATGCCTGCAAGGCAATAAGAGCTGATAGCCGGCGAGCCATTTCCGTGACGTAGCGGACTTCGTCTGGGGTCAGGCCGCGGCCAAGGAGTGGTTTCTCCCGGTATGACAACCACTTCTTGATAACCTGGTAGCCGCCGATGGTATAGGTCCATACCGTTTCGGGTACATTTCGCCAGCAGGTTACTTTGTTGAGGAAGATGTCATAGGCCCCATCATCCCTCCGAACGACTTTCCCCTTGCCGGGCATGGTGACGCCGCCTTTACCGGCATGCCCCCAGCCGGCGGTGAGGTCAAGGTCTCCGGCCTCGGGTTTGGCCGGTTTGCCGTCCAACCGTTGGAAGATGGCAATGAGCTTAAGTTCCTCCCGAATTTTTCCGGTGGTCACACCGGGGACCGGCTTTTCCGTGTCCAGCAATGCCGCTACCTGACGCCCAAGGGCTGCGGAGGCGAGCAGCAAATCCTTGGCCTTCGGGAGTGGAATCCGTGGCCAGTCCTGGCGGATGCCGTCCGCGTTTTCGGCAAGGTAGGAGGGGGAATAGCCGATTGCCAGGGCATGATACCAGATCAGTTCGGTGGTGGTCTGATCGATGTCAGGGTCGGGAAGGTTCAGAGTTGCAAGATAGGCACGGGCGGAAGAGGAGAGATTAGCGATAATCTCACCGTCATCAGTTTCCATCCCAGGTAGGGTGAGCTCGCTGAAGGTTACGTGGTCCACTCGTCGGGTCCGGTTCGGTTTGAGACGGAAGGAAAATGCGGCCGCATCGGGCGAAAGAAGATGATCGTCACTCAAACCATGTACAAAGTAGAAAGGCACGCCTTCTAGATCTTTAGAACGGTTGAACCGCGACAGTAGGAATGAATTGCCTTCCCAGCACTGCGCCCAATAGGACGGGCGGGGCCGGTTCCAGACCGAACTGACACCTGTGTAATAACACCATAAATTTTCGAACGGTCGAATGGCGTATCGAAGCAGACGATTAACAATAAATCCCTCTTTACCTATAACGTTCTCACGTGCCTTTTGGGCATTGTGCGCCGCCGCGTCGTGTATCAGAGGATGCCCTTCGCTCTTCAGTTCATCGAAGGAGGCACCCTTATCGAAGTAGCGCTTCATGCGAACTTCAAGGGCAAGGCGGTCGTCGTCCATCAGTGCGCCGCCACGTTTTTCCATCAATCCGTTGCTCGGGGGTTCAGCGCAAAGCTCGGTCAACTTCGGCCATGCGAGAAAGGCGGTCGAGATATCCGAGGGTTGAAATGTCCAGCGGTTGGCTTTCTGAGGATTGGAAATCTCGTACTGTACCTCGAAATCCTGTACCTCAATGCTGGATAGTAGATCGGCTCGTTTCGATGTGCCCCAGAAATGACGAAAAAAAACGTGGGGGAGAACGGGACCGCTGGTAGAGCTACGGCCGGCCCGGCGGTCCGGCTCTACCTTTACGAACAGGCCGATTGCCGTGCCAACGCGGATGCCTTCGCGGTTCCATTCCGTTGAAAATACCGATGGGTCAGGTTTGCCTTCGGGGGTCAGTTTGCCGGTTTCGCGACTGTCTCCGTTCATACAATCCAACCAGATGGCATCGAATTCGTCAAGGAACCGGCGGCGCATAACCACAAACGAAGGGTCACCCAAATAAGAGAAATTCGAAATGAACGAGACCACACCTCGGCCGCCGTACTCGGCAATCCGTTTTTCAGCCAGACGAAAAAAGCGGATGTAGAGGTCGTCGAGGTTGAACTTCTTGATGCCCCACTCGGAGTTGAGCCCATTTTTGTAAGGTTCGACCAGCCCGTCCTCCTCCTCCGGGCTAACGCCTGAAAAAGCATTGTAAGGCGGGTTACCGAGGATGACGAGGATGGGCTTTTCCTGCTTCACCTTCGCGGCGGCGTCCCGTTCGTCGTCGAAACCGGGGAAGGCAATTTGGACCGGTTTTCCTTTGGGCGGTTCCCAACCGGTAAGGGCGTTAGTCAGGTAGACCCCGGCGCGTTCGGGGGGATCGCAACGATCGCTCAACGGGGCGCCAAGTTTTTCGAGTTCCAGGCCGAGTTGGAGATGGGCAATGACAAAAGGCGCGGGCAAAATCTCGAACCCGAAGATGCGCTCCATGGCGGCTTTTTTGAGATCGTTGGCGACCAGGGCGTCGCCACCTTGGTCGTGC
>JACRCK010000330.1 GCA_016219065.1 Deltaproteobacteria bacterium | reverse complement strand
TCTTTGAAAATAACTTCGGAAGTTTCCTCTTCCACGAGAATGGAAGATATCAAAGCCCCTTTCAGTGCCGAATTTATAAAAGATGTTAAGCAAGACCTCTACTTGGAATATCGGGATGAGAATAATAAAACTCATAATGTCAAAGGGATACCTGAAATCATCAAAAAAGGAGAACTAATTGAATTTCAAATTCGGGTGGAACCTTTGCTCGAAAAACAGTCTTTTCCAGGAGTTTATATCAATAGTTGGCGATTAGGGATAAAGGAAGAGGAAATTAAGCGGTTCAGTGAATTAAGAATAAAAAACATGGATCAGATGGTCCTCAAGGCTTTACAAAAGATGGAACCAAGATTGGACAGGTTAGAAATTCTATCCCCTGTGGGAACCAGCATGATCTATGGATATCTTAAAGATTATAATGAACCGGTTCCCCTTCCTCTTCTGGGAGACGGTATCCGACGGGTAGCCTCTTTAGTGCTGGCTATCGGCGCCGCCCGGGGCGGGGTGGTTTTGGTGGATGAGATTGAAAACGGAATTCATCACTCGGCCATGAAGTCAATATGGGAGGTCGTTGCAGAGGCCGCCACCACTTTTAATACTCAGATATTTGCCACCACTCATAGCCAGGAATGCATCCAAAGTGCCCATGAAGTTTTCAGGTCGCAAGAAAATTATAACTTCCGGCTCCATCGTTTGGATCGGGACGGTGATCAGATCAGGGCTGTGACTTATGATCAGGAAAGTCTGGAAGGGGCATTGTCAATTCCTCTGGAGGTCCGTGGATGAACGGATCGGTAAAAATCCAACCTCTGATCTGCCCTCATTGTCACGAGAAAATTGATAATCAGCGTTTAACAATTCATTCCCCAAAACTTCTAATAGTGGAAGGAAAAGATGAAGAGGGCTTTTTTGCAGCATTTTTAAGGGCATTGACTTTGTCCGAAATACAGGTAGCTGGGATTGGGGGGAAAACTCAAATCGGCCCCAACCTGAAGGCATTGGTCAAAGATCCGGATTTCTCGAAAATTGTTACTATAGGACTTATTCGGGATGCCAATGCTAATCCAAAAGCAGCCTTTCAAAGTGTCCAAGATGCATTAAAGGCAGCCGACCTGCCAGTTCCAAAGCAACTTATTAAATCCGTTGCCGGTCCCCCCAAAGTGGCGGTGATGTTACTCCCACCCACGGGTCGGGGGGAACTCGAGGACCTCTGCCTGGAAGCCGTTAAAGACGAGCCGATTATGAATTGTGTAAACCAGTACTTCGAATGTGTTGAGGATTTGGGCCTAAAAAGACCTCGCAAATTATCCAAGGCAAAAGTAGCAGCGTTACTTTCTTATCATGAAGATCCTATAAACTCGGTTGGTCTATCGGCACAGAAAGGATTTTGGGATTTTAATAAGCAAGCATTCTCAAAAGTTAGAAATTTTCTTTTATCATTATAGGGAATGTTTTGACCCAACCCATAAAAGATCAGGAAACGGAACTCAAAGTCTTCATCTCCTCCCGAGAATCCACTTTCGGCGAGTACCGGGGATATCTGGTGAAGGAGAAAATCGAGCAGCAATTGGAGCAATGGGAAACATAATTACCTCAAGCATATCTCGACGAAGCTTTCTGCTGATCCTGGCAGGGGCTGCCGGTTCGTTATTAGCCGGGTGCAGCCGGGAAGACGTCCACAAGGCGGCAGCCAAGCTGATTCCACAAGAAACTCTGCGGGAGATGGGTCTCCAGACCTGGGAGCGGTTCCGGGAGCAATTTTCCCCCTCCCGCAACGCCGCTCTGCAGCGCCGGCTCCAGGCGATCGGTAACCGGGTGGTCCGGGCCGCCAAGGGGAATCCGGAAGAATGGGAGTTCGCCGTTTTTCGGGGCGAACCGATCAACGCCTTTGCCGTGCCCGGCGGCATGGTCGGTTTCTTTGAGGGCATGTTCGCCGCGGCCAAAAACGACGCCCAGATCGGCGCCGTTCTGGGTCATGAGATCGGCCACCTCAATGCCAAACATCCTGAAGAGCGCATCATGGCCGCCTTTGCCAAGCAGGTCGGCATCGCCGTGGTGCTGGCCGCCCTCCAGGCCGGGGACGTGAACTACGCCAACGAGATCGCCGGGCTGCTGGGCGTAGGCCTGGAATACGGCATCATCCGGCCCTATTCCCGCCGCCAGGAACTGGAGGCCGACCGTCTGGGTGTGGGATATCTGGCCCGGGCCGGCTACCCGGCCGGAGAAGCATTGGCCTTCTGGACCAACATGATGGCCCTCAGCCGCAACCGTCCCCAGCCGCCGGCCATCCTTTCGACCCATCCTTCGGACGAAAAACGCATCGCGGCCCTGCGGCAGTTGTTGGGGGAGGTAGGGAAAGGTTAGGATGCAAATAAAATCGTTACTGGTTGCCGGCAAAAAACTTTTAAAATACCCAACAAAACTATGGTTATCCCCCTCACCCCGACCCTCTCCCGCGTGGGGGAGAGGGAGCCCGGGGGAACAGCCCGAGTGTGGCGCCCTCGGCGATGGCGCCCTACCAGCCCTCCCCAATCCTTCAAATGGGAGAAATTGAGTGAAAAAGAAAAAATCGATTAAAAGGAAACCGAGCCCCTTTTCAGGTTTTTCCTTCCAGTATCTCCATCATTAGTTCCCGCATTTTGAATTTCTGCATTTTTCCGGAGCGGGTCATGGGGAAGTCAGCCACCAGGCGGATGTAATCCGGTTGCAGCGCCTCGGAAAGGTGCTGCCGGCAGTGGGCCCGAATCGCTTCTTCGGTTAATGCCACCCCCTCCTTGGCCTGGACCCAGACCGCCACCCGTTCCCCCCCGACCGGATGGGGCACCCCGAAGGCCTGGACCATGGTTACTCCCGGCATTTTATAGACGCCGTCCTCGATCTCGGTAGGCAGAATTTCCTGCCCTTCCTGGACGATGACATCCTTCAACCTCCCGGTAATCCGGAAGTATCCTTGCTCGTCCCGGGCACCCAGGTCTCCGGTATGATACCAGCCTTCGCGGTCGATCACCCGGGCCGTGGCCGCCGGATTTTGGAAATAGCCTTTCATCAATAGTCCCCGGGTACAGATTTCTCCCGGCCGGCCGTCAGGGAGGTCTTCGCCCGTCAGCGGGTCCACGATTTTGACCTCGCAGTGGGGCAGGGCCTTCCCGATGGTGGAAACCCGCAGTTCCAGGGGGTCGTCGGGCAGGGTCTGGGTGACCCAGGAGGAGGCCTCGGTGATCCCGTAGGCAATGGCCAGTTCCCGGACCCCCATCTCGGCCACGATGCGCTCCATCAGGGCCAGGGGGCAGGGAGCGCCGCCAACGATGCCGGTGCGGAGCGGCCCTGGTTGAAAGCGGCCGAATGCGGAGGTTTCCAGCAGGGCCAGGAACATGGCCGGCGATCCGTAAATGGCGGTGCAACGTTCTTCAACCAGGGCGTCGACGACCTCGGGCGGGGAAAACTGATCCGAGGGAATGACCAGGGCGGCTCCGCGGATCAGCCCGGACAGGCAGATGCAGGTGTTGCCGAGCATGTGGAAGAGGGGAAAGAAAAGGCAGAGCCGGTCTTCCGCGATAATGTTCATCCTTTCCGTGGAGGCCAGGGACTTGTTCAGGATCCCCAGGTGATCGAGCACCACCCCTTTGGGCTTGCCGGTGGTCCCGGAAGTAAACAGGAGCATCAGGGGGTCTTCCGGCTCCAGGGAGTCCTCCCGCCCCCGCAGTTGCGCCGGGGAGACCCGGTCCCCCCAATCGGCCAGTTCCTTGAAGGCCGGAAGCGGGGAACCGGTTTCCGAGAAGGTGATGATCGATCGTAACGCCGGGAGGGCTTTTTCTTTAACCGGACTTCCGCCCCAGAAATCCGGCGCCAGGGAACGGAGCATTTCCAGGTAAGACCCGTTCGGCCCTGCACTGGTCAGGACGGCCTTGACCCCGGCCAGGGAAAGGGCATAGCGTAGTTCTTCAGGCCCGTACCCCGGATCCAGGGCGGTCAGCACGGCCCCGGATCGGACCAGGGCCACCTGGGCCAGAACCCATTCCGGCCGGTTGGGACCCCACAGGGCCACTGTGTCCCCTTTCTGGATCCCCAGGGCCAGCAATCCGCGGGCCAGCCGACCCGCCTGGTTCAGCAGCTCCCGATAGGTATAGCGGATTCCGCGTTGGTGGTGGATCAAGGCTTCTTGGTCAGCATTGGCCCGGGCGACTCCTTTTAACCAGTTGCCGATGGTGGATCGTTGGATTTCGCTCATGAGAGGCCTCCCTGTTAATACAAAAAAGGCTGTTGGGTTCAGCAGCGCTCAAACCGACTCGGTCTGCCAGACCGAGTCGGTCTCAATCCGGGTAGTTTCCAGATGCATTCCCATGCTTTCAGTTGTTTTTAATCCGGGGATGTGTTAAAAAATTCGTCCCATTATAGTGTGGCCGATCCGTTCCATCTACTCTTAAATGTGAGGAAAGATTATGACTGAAGAAAACTATTATCGGG
>JACRCK010000326.1 GCA_016219065.1 Deltaproteobacteria bacterium | reverse complement strand
TTTCAGCCCCGCGGAAAGATCGGCAAATTGGACATCCGGTGGAAGATGGGTCTGGGACAAAATCGTCTCGATGCGGTGGGTTTCGACCAAAGCCGGTCCATTCGGGCTCCGGCCACCGGCTACCACCTCGAAGATCGTGCCCGCGAATTCCTGGGGAACAACCTGGTCCAGGGAGGCCACGGTGAGCCCCTGTTGCCGGCAAATTTCCCCGCTATCGGGAAGGATTTCTCCGCTCAAGAGCTTGAGCAGAGTGGACTTTCCTGCTCCGTTACGACCCACCAGACACAAACGCTCTCCTTTTTCAATCTGAAAGGTGATATGATCCAGCAGCGGGGGCTGCGAGAATCCCCAGACCAAGTCCCGTACGTCGATCAAAGCCATCCATTAATCCTTTTTTTTTCGGGAAATTCAAAGAGTACCTATCCCGCTCCCCCCGGTGACCTTCCCAGGGAACGGAACCATCCCGGCGTTGTTATAAAGTCGCTGGAAAATCAGGTGCGGCCAACAAGCCGACTGAAAAATAAACCGGATTGAAAGATCTTCATTTGCGGGGACCGCCTTCAGGAAAGAACGACTTTAAATGGAAGATAAGAATCCGGTAATCGACCGATTGAAGACCTCGGCCTGTTCCACGTTGGAGAGGTGGCGGGCCCCTGGTAAAATTACCAACTTGGAACCGGGAATGCGTTGCTGCATGGCCTGGGCGGCGCTGACCGGTGTTCCCGGGTCCTCCTCGCCGACGACGATCAGCGTGGGGCGGGCGATCCTCCCGAGCTGCTCCAGATAATCGAGTTCCATGATCGCCTGGCTGCAGCCGATATAGCCATTCTTCGAGGTGGCCAGAAACTGCCGGCGGATTTCTTGCAGGATCGGCGGATTTTGCCCGATGAAGGCGGGCCTGAACCAGCGCTCCAGGGTGGGCGTCAGCAAAGGGGCCAGCCCCTCCTGCCGCACCCGGTCGATCCGCTCCTGCCAGATCTCCCGGGAACCCGGCGGATTGACGACCGCCGTGTCGCACAGGATGAGACTCAGTAACCGGGCGGAGTGCCGGAGCCCCAAAGCCTGTCCGATCATCCCCCCCATGGACAGGCCGACAAAATGGGCCCGGGAGATCCCCAGTCCGTCCAGAAGCCCGACCACGTCCGCGGCCAACATTTCAAAAGTATAGGGCCCGGGCGCGGCCTCGCTCCCGCCGTGGCCCCGGGTATCGTAGCGCAGCACCCGGAAATGAGGCTCCAGGGCCGGGAGCTGGGGCTCCCACATAACCCCGCTGGAACCCAGAGAGTGGCTGAGCACCACCACCGGAGCCCCCTCTTTCCCGGTCAGTTCATAGTTTAGTTGAAGGCCGTTGACCTGGCGTTGCATGGTTTTTCTCCTGGTTAATTAAGGAAACCGTTTTTGAAGCTGCTGAATCAGAGGAAGCCCCCGCTCGGGATCCGGGAGGTCCACCACGCCCAGGACGAATTTTTCCCGGACCTGAAGACATAATCCGTTGTACAAAGGGTCACGCCCACAAAGGATCTCCCCGGCAACCCCTTTATGCTTTTTAAGCGGAATCCCCTTTTCCCGCAAAGCCTGTTCATAGTCCGACAAGGCCCGGCCGGCCTCCTCCTGCGAATCCCCCAGCAGGATAAAAATCCGGACCGGACGGTCCTCCTGAAGGACCTGGGCCATGAGCCCTTTATTGAAAAAAGGATAGCCCAGCACCCCGGCCGGGACATATCTTTGACTTCCGGGAATAAATCCGTCGATTTTCAAATATTCCAGTTCCCGAATCGCAGCGGGCGGATCGGGCAGACCGGCGGAAATCGCCCGGGCCAGGGCCAGGAAGACCCTGGCCTCCAGGCTGGCCGTTCCCGAAGCGTTCAATTGCACGAAATAACGTCCCTGACAGAACATCATCTGCGCGGCACTGATAAACCCTTCCAGACCGATCTCGACGATCCGGACTCCCCTGCCCCGGTAACGGGAGTAGAGGCCGAAGGCCTCTAGGGGCGAAGCCAGGCGGTAAATGTCCGCCGACAGGCCCTGTTTGTCGTTGCGGTCATTCAGATAAAACCCGGAGACCAGGTCTTTAAAACCGTGCTGCAGGTACAGCTCGGCTTCGCCGTTGATATACTCGAAAAGATCGTCCGGAGTATAGTTTTTTACCGGCCCCTCCAGGATCCAGCCGGGGGAAAAATCGGAAGGGGGCAGAAGCGGCTTTTCCCTCTCACCGGCGGCGGCAACCGGGGCAGCAGGGACGAAAGCCAGGAAAAACAAACAAAATAGTACAGCCCAAGTTAAAAATTTCACTGTTGCCTCTTTCGTTTTAAACGCCCAGGTAACGCCTGCGGCGTCACACCTGCGAAGCATGAAAAAAAAGGGCCTGGCAAGGCATAAGGCTGATAATCAATAATCAATTCTTAATAGTTAACTCTTAACGGACTGGACGGTTTTTAACCAGCAACGAGCAACCAGCAACAGGTTTTATCTTCGTATTCATTCGACGTTCGATGTTGGACGTTCGATGTTGGATGTTCGTCTTTTTATTAGACCAGGATCCTTCCGGCCCGCTCCAGTTTGGCCGGGATATCGATCCCGTTCACGCAGGAAGCCGTGCAGACGGAGCAGTCCAGACAACTTTTCAAGGAAGCGCGCACCGGTATTTCCCGGTAAGTCTCCCGGGCCAACTCCATATTCCCGTAGGCCTCGGCGTACATCAGACTGCGGTTAATGTCGCTGATGGCCACCTTCCTGGAGCAAGATTCTGCGCAGCGGCCGCAGAGCTGGCAATAATAGGGGTTGATCGCCTGGCCGTAGCGTTTCAGGATCTGCTCGTCACGCCGCGTCAAGGCCAGGCCCATGACGGACATATCCTCCTGGAGCTGGGCCAGATCTTTCATGCCCGGTATGGCCGCGGCCACGTTCGGGTCCTGCAGCGCCCATTTCAAGGCGGCTTGGTGGGGGCTGAGCGAGCCCAGGGCCGCGGTCTGGTACCCGCCGGCCTGAGTCTTCATGGCGATGATGCCGATTCCGGCTTTGGCGGCCCGGGCAATGGCCTGCCGGATTTCCGGGGGGCTCTTAAAATTGTAGCCCACCAGGGCCATGTCGAAGAAGCGGTCCGGATCGTCCGCCAGGGCATTGACGACTTCGGCCTGGTTGGTATGGGTGGTTACACCGAAAAACCGGACCTTCCCCTGCTGCCGCAGTTGGACCAGGGCTTCACGCACTTCCGGAATGAAAGCCCGTTCCCTGCTTTTCAGGCTATGGAGTTGCAGCACGTCGATATGGTCCGTTTGCAGGGCGGTGAGGCTTTCCTCCACGTCCCGAAAAATCTCTTTTTTGGTGTCCGACGTGGGTCGGGCCTTGGTGGCCAGATGGACGTTGTCCCGCCTCCCTTTGACGGCCTGAGCCACGATCCCTTCATTATTACCGTTCATGTAGCGGCGGGCGGTATCGATGTAATTGATCCCCCGGTCCAACCCGGCCCGGATGACCTCCGCCTCCGGCGTCAGCATAGCTCCGAAACTAATCACCGTGATCTTCAGGCCGGTCCGGCCCAGGGTCCGGTAGACTGGTGCGGGCGTAGCGGAAGCCCCTTCTGCCTCGGAGTTTAATCCACCAAGCCCGGCCACCGCGGCCGCTCCGCCCAGCACCCCCGCTTTGATAAAATCACGACGATTTATCTCCCCCATGTCCTTATCCTTTCACCAGCAATTTCCTGACCGCCTCCAGGCAGCCCGCGATCCACTGATCCAAAACCGGAATAGCCGTGGCGTTTATGGGATGGGGTATCAGCACGAAAGGGTAATCCGGGAAGCCGTGCGCCGCGGCCATGGCCTTACCGGAAGATAAAAAGGGTTCGGTGCAAATCACGGCCGTCGGGCGGCCCAGCTTTTCCATGATGATCCCGTCGAGCACACTGCCCGAACTGCAGGAACCTCAATCGCCGACCCCGGCAATGACCACCTGGCACTTCCCGGCCAGTTCCCGGGCCAGCTCCGGGGGGAGGCCATGGGAGACCGAAGGTTTGCGGACCTGCACCGATCCGGCCAGAGGGGCGCCGGCCTGCAATCCTTTCAGGATCCCCTGCAAGAGGTCATCCGAATTCTTTTTGCCGTTGTCGATGACCCCCAGGTTCAAGCCGTCGAGTTTTTCCGGCCGGGGCGCCAGCGTGAAGCTGGTTTTCACGGGTTCATCGGTTGGATCCAGAACGATATAAGACATGGGATTCTCCTATCCTTCAATAACTGCTAGAGCTAAACTCGAAATTCAAAATTCGAAATCCGAAACAAATTCAAAAGTTCAAAATTCAAATGACCAAAACCCAACCCTCCTTCAGGAGGGTAACCCGTTTCGAATTTTGGTATTTGGTCATTCGAATTTGTTTCGAGTTTCGGATTTCGGATTTCGAATTTGTTTTTAAGACCCTACCTGGGCCTGTGTTGTCGATCAGACTCCTCCGGAGCAGGAGGCGGCTTCGATCAGCCCGGTCACGGCGCTGGACATATGCCGGCCGCCCCAGCCCGGTATAAAGGCCGAGAACCTGCCGGCCACCCCACCGGCCAGGACCAGGAGGATATGTTCCGGGGCGGAAACGGCCCGGGCCGGTGTTTTTTCATCCTCCGGAGTGATCGGCGTCTCCAGGAGGCCGCCTCGTTTTAAATCGGCCAGGGGGCGGACGGCGTTTTCGAAAAGGAACTGCCGGACCCGGGCCTTGTCCCAGCCTTCCTGGATCAACGTCTGGTAGTGCTCCCGGCAGATGACCACCACGCCTTCGGTGTCTCCCAGCATGTTGAAACTGCCCAGGGCCCGCATGCGGTCGGCCAGGGTCAGGAGGATGCTTTCCGGCTTCAGGGCCCCGTGGTTCTGGACCTGGTTGGGTCCTTCTCCGGCAAAGACGGTCACCGTGCTGGTCTCCCGGGAAAACCCCCGGGATACCTGCAGCGGTTCCCAGCAACTGTCTTCATCTTCGGCAATACAGTAGGTATATTTTCCCGGGTGGCCGAGGGTCCCCCGGTCGAACTCCCGCCCGCCCAGATTGTACAGGATCAGGCGGAGGGCCCGGCCGATGGCGGCGTTGGCCCGGTTCCCAGGACCGAAGACGTTCTGTCCGCTGTTCAGGCCGAGCTGTCCGGCCCGGGGGCCGTTGACGATCAGTAAAACCGCCGCCCCGCCGGTGGTGGCCGTCACCCCGTGCAGGCCGAAAGCGGGCTGGGTCATGGCCCGCACGGCCCCTACCACCACCGGAAAATATTCGGGCAGACAGCCGGCCATGACCGCGTTGATAGCCGCCTTTTCGGCCGTGAAGATCCGGTTTCGTTCGGGAATTCCTCCCAGAACCTCCTGGGGGGGCAAGGAAACCGTGTCCAGGAAAAGCCGGACCTTCTCTTCGGTCGGCGGTACGACGGGCAGGCCGTCCGTCCAACCGCTGTTGTAGAAATGATCCAGGGCTTGGTCGGCCGAATCAAACTCCAGTCGCCGGGCGTTCCACACTTTGCTCATTTAGACCTCCCCCACCCGTTCCCTTTTTTCTTTCGGCCACTGGGAGCAGACCACCGGCTGACCCTGCATGACCCGTTTAAAGCAGAGGGAGCAGGTCGGTTCGCAGGGGACGATAGCGGCGGCCCGTCCCTGCTCGGCCTTGATCGGCCACTGAGGATCGGCCAGCAGGACCCGGGCCAGGCCGATCAGGTCCGCTTTCCCGTCAAAGATCAGTCCCTCGGCAAAAGCCGGTTCCTGGAGGCGCCCGGCGGCAATGACCGGGATAGTTATCCCGGACTTCACGGCCGCCGCCAGATCGGCCATGTAGCCTTGATTGCGCTCCTGTTCTTTTCGTTCCGGCAGGAAAAAGGATTCGTAGGTCCCGCCCATGACCGACAGGTAGGCCAGTCCGGCCTCGGCCAAACGGCGGGCGATCTCCTTAGCTTCGACAAGCTGGAGCCCGTCCGGCAGCCATTCATCGGCCAGAAAACGGTACCCCACGGGGAAATCCGGCCCCAGGGCCTCCCGGACGGCCCGGATGACTTCCAGGGGAAAGTGCAGCCGGTTTTCGAGGGACCCGCCATAGGCGTCTTCCCGGCGGTTGGTGCGCGGCGAGAGGAACTGGGCCAGGAGGTAGCCGGTGCCGCCGTGCAGCTCCACCAACTCGAAGCCGGCTTGTTTGGCCCGGAGGGCGGCGGCGGCGAATTTCCGGATCAACTCCCGGATTTTATCCCGGGTCAGCGCCCGGGGGGCCACTTTACCGGCGGCCGCCACCGGCGAGGGCGCCACCGGTTCGGTACTCCAGGCAAACCGGCCGGCGTGGTTGATCTGAATGGCGGCCACGGCTCCCTGTCCTTTGATCGTCGAGGCCAATTCCCATAAACCGGGCAGGAACTGGTCCTGGTCAAGGCGGAGGGTAAAGGGCGAGCCCAGCCCCCCGGGATCGACTGCGGCGTTCTCCACCACGATCATGGCTGCTCCGGAAGCGGCCATTTCCCGGTAATGGTCTAGCAGCAACGGACTCACCTCTCCGCTGGGTTTTCCATACCCCAGGAAAAGGGGGGCCATGGTGATCCGGTTCTTGAGGGTCAGAGGACCCAGCCGGCAGGAAGAAAACAAAAGGGGATAGGG
>JACRCK010000325.1 GCA_016219065.1 Deltaproteobacteria bacterium | reverse complement strand
TTGGTCATTTGAATTTGTTTCGAGTTTCGAATTTCGGATTTCGGATTTTTCAAAATAAATGTTATCTCTGGCCCACTGACCATTTCAAAAACCGACTTCCTTCCTCAACCCCTCCGCGGCTTCCCATACTTCTTCCACCGCAATCGCCTCCAGTCATAAGCGGGGCTCCGGGCAGACCTTTTTAAAGCAGGGCCCGCAGGAAAATTGCTTCCGGATCACCCGGGACGTCCCCCCCCAGGGTCCAGTCCGTTCCGGGCTGGTGGACCCGAAAAGGGCCACCAGGGGGGTATTCAAGGCGGCGCCGGCGTGCATCAGGCCGGAATCGTTGACCACCAGCAAATGGCAGCGGCGGATCAGGGCCAGGACCTCCCCCAGGGAGGTTTGGCCCATCAGGTCGATCCCCGTTCCCGGGGTCAAATCGGCCGTCCTCCCCAGGGCCAGGGCGTCTCCGGCCGTACCCAAAAACAGCACCCGGGCCTGCCATTCCCGCTGCAGGCGCGCGGCCAACTCCAGGTAGGAGGCCAGAGGCCAGCACTTGGCCGTACCGTACATGGCCCCCGGGGCCAGTCCGACCAGCCTCTCCCCCGCACCGATTCCCAGGGAGACCAGGCGGGCCTCAGCCTGCCGTTCCCAGGGGTCGGGAATCGTCAAGCGCAAAGGATCCCGCTGCGGGTCCGGGTCCGACGCGATGCCCAGCAGGGTCAGCAGCCCGGCGAAAGTCCGGACCTGATGCCTCCCCGTAAAGTCCCGGGGCAGGGGCCGGCGGTGGGTCAAGAGCCAGCCCCGGCCTTCGGTGGTGTATCCGACCCGCAAAGGGATTCCGGCCAGAAAGGAAATCCAGGCGGATTCAAAGGAATGGGGGAAATGGACGACCCCGTCAAAACCCTCTTGCTTCAGGGACCGGGCCAGCCGAAACCTCCCGCCCCAGCCGCCGTGGCGCCCTTCCTGCTCGTAACGGATCACCCGGCGGATATCGGGATTGGCTTCAAAAACAGGGGCCACTCCCGGCCGGGCCAGCATCGTCAATTCGGCTGCGGGGTAATTAATAGATATACTATGAATGGCCGGCGTGGTCAACAGGGCATCGCCCAGCCAGTTGGTGGACCGGATCAGGATTTTCCGCAAAGGAAGGGGACCGGGGTTCATCGGGACGGAACCGAAAACACCGGGAGGACGGAATCCATCCGACGCCAGAATTCCGGGTCAGGCAGAACGACCTCGATCTGCAGGACGAACAGGGGCGGTCCTCCCAGCCAGTCCGGCAGCTTCAGGGCGTCTTTTTCGGTGGTCACCACGGCCGCCGCCTCCGCCTCTTCGGCCTGGCGGGCGAGACGCCGCAGATCCTTTTCCCGGTAACCATAATGGTCGCGGAAGGGCACCAGGCGGGCTACTTCCGCTCCGGCGGCCCGCAGGCTGTGGGCAAAGGATTCCGGCCGGGCCAGCCCGCAAAAAGCCAGTACCCGTTTATCCTTCAGCCAGGAAAGAGGCTGCGGCTCCCGTCCCGGGAAGCGCCAGAGGGATCGGGGTTCGTGACTGGAAAAGAAGAGCGGGGTCTGGGGCCGGCGGGCCTGAATCCGGGTCTGCAAAGCAGGCCGGTTTTCTTCCGGAACCATTTCCGCCTGGGTGATCACCAGCAGATCGGCCCGTTTGATTTGACTCTCCGGTTCCCGGAGGGTTCCAATCGGGAGCAGCCCCCCCTCGCCGAAGGGACGGTGCGCCGGCAGCAACAGGATGTTCATATCCCGGGCCAGGGCCAGATGCTGATAGCCATCGTCCAGAACAGCCAGTTGGGCCTGAAAGCGCTCGAAGGCCAGCATCCCGGATCGATAGCGGTTCCGGCCGATGATCACCGGAACCCCGGGCAGATGCTCGGCCAGCCAGTACGGCTCCTCCCCGCCCTCCTCGACGGTCCCTACGATTTCCCGGTCCGTGGCGATGACCGCCCCCGAACGGCTTTTTTCCCCCCCGTAACCGCGGCTGAGGACGACCACCCGGATCCCCTTTTTTTTAAAATAGGCGGCGATCAAAGCCACATGAGGGGTTTTCCCGGAACCGCCGACGGTCAGGTTGCCGACGCTGATTACCGGAAAGGGCAGCCGGCGGACCGGCAGCCACCCCCGTCTATAGAGGGCCAGGCGGGTTGAAATTCCGAGTCGGTACAGCCCGCCCGTCAACAGGCCCAGCCAGGACATGAGACGGATCAGGCCGACTTTTTCCACCGATTCTTCACCCACCAGACAGCCTCCTTCAGACGGTTCAGCCAGACCAGTTCCTTTTCCCGGTAGGTGACCCAGAACAGGTAGACGCCGATCAGGCCGACGATCCCATTGGGCAGCCACAGGCCGACGATCGGCTTCAAGGCCCCCTGCTCGCCCAGGCTGAAGGCCAGGGAAAGGAACAGGTAATAAATGAAGAACACCACCCCGCCCAGGATGATGGCCCAGGAGCGCCCAGCCAGGCGGGACTGCAGGCCCAGGGGAAAGGCGATGAGGCCCAAAATCAGGCAGGAAAAGGGCAGGCTGAATTTCTTGTAATATTCGATCTGATAAATATGATATTTTTTTTCGCCCGGTGAAGTCTGCCGGATCTTGGCCTTGAGCTCGGGCAGGTACATTTCGGTTTCGCTTTTTTCCCGTTTTTCCTGGTCGGAGATGGCCTGCTCCAGGGGCAGGAAGAGATCGTAGCTTCGGAAATAGACGGTCTGGGCGCTTTTCGACTGGAGGGAGGTATTGTAAATGTGGCCGTTCTCCAACCGCAGGTTCAAGGACCGTTCCTTGACGTTGGGAATCAGCCAGCCCCGCTGGGCGATGATCGTCTGCGGGACCTCTTTTTCCCGTTGATCGTTGATGAAGACCTCTTCCAGCAGCCCGTCGGGATTGACCTTCTGAATATAGAATACCAGTTCCTTGAACTCGTTGTAGAAGACCCGCTCCTTCAGGCTGACCTTGGCCTGCACCACGGCGATGTTGAAAAAGAGGTTTTTCAGGGAATGCTCCCCCCAGGGCTGGGCCAGCATGGACACGCCGCTGGTGATAAGGTAGCCGATGAAACTGAGGATCAGCACCG
This sequence comes from Deltaproteobacteria bacterium, assembly GCA_016219065.1. Taxonomy (GTDB): domain Bacteria; phylum Desulfobacterota; class RBG-13-43-22; order RBG-13-43-22; family RBG-13-43-22; genus JACRCK01. The sequence goes on along the minus strand of JACRCK010000325.1, from coordinate 9,400 downwards.
GGGGGAATAACTGAAAAAAGCTGACCCCGGAGGATTTCAGGGCGGTGACTTCGTTGTCACTGGACAGTCGCAGGAAACCCAGCAGGATCGAGATAAAAAAAGACATGGGGATAATGTAGACCATCAGGAAGGGCAGCGTGTAGCCCAGCAGGCGGACGATCGTCAGCAGGCCTACACCCTTCTGGACGATCAGCTCGATCAACTGCATCAGGTTGCCCAAGATAAAAATCAGGGTGAACACCATCAGGGTCACCCCGAAGGGGGTCAGGATTTCCTTGAGTATGTATTTGGTGATGATGCGCATAATCAGTTCCGGCAGAAATAAACCTCGAAGATTTTGACCACCTTTCCCCGGCGGGTGACGGGCACCTCTTTGATTTTTTCAACAGCCGAGAATAGGGCCCCGGCCTTTTCCCGGTCGGCCCGGCAGTCCCCCGGCCGGCAGACCAGGAGGGCCCCCCGCCGGCGCAGTTCCGGAAGGGACGTCCAGATATTGCGCTGCGTTTTGGCAAAGGTATAGGGCCACGGATGCCGGGGGGTATAGAAAGAAACGGCCCCGGCCAGTTGGTATTCGTCGGTAAGGACGTAAACCGGCTCCGGGCCGGGGAAAAACCGGTCGTATTCCCGGCCCAGAGACTGCCCCAACTGCCTCCAGCCGGCCAACTCCAGGGTCCGGTCCTGTTCCAGGTTTACGGGCAGAAAAGGAAATACCGCGTGGGCGGCTACCAGGCCGAGAGGCAGCCAGCCGGTGAGGAAAATCAGGCTGCCGGCCACCCATTTCCGTCGCCGTGTCCAGCCGGGCAGGCGTTCGGTCAGCCAATGCCCGGTCCAGACGGCCGCGAAAGGCCAGGCGAGGTCCGACCAGGTGGGATCCGTATATTTGCCCTTGAAGGCGGCCAGGCCGAAGACCAGCAGGGGCACGGCGGTCAGCAGCAGCAGGTAGGAGCGGCGGTCGTCCCGCAGCCAGCCGGACCGGAAGGCCCGGCTCAGGGCCAGGACCATTACCCCGAAGAGGACCGGGCCCAGGACCAGCGGCTGGCCGAACCAGAAGGTCAGGGCCTGAAGGCCCGGGCGCCCGCCGCTCAAGCCTTTCTCCAGTTGGGAACTCAGGGAAATCCAGTGGTGCCCGGCATTCCAGACTAAAAACGGCATAAAGAGGCCCAAAGCCAGCAGCAGGGCCGCCCAGAGGTGGGGGTTTCTCAAAAAAGCCCGGCGCTCCCGGGAGCTGAGCAGAAAGACAAAGGCGGCCGCCGGGAAGAGAATGGCGGAAAATTTGGACAGCAGGGCCAGGCCCAGGGCCAGGCCGGCCCGGTATAAAGGCCCGTTCCTTTTTTGTTGAAAGGCGGTCCAGAACTCCTGGGCGGCCCAGCAGTAAAAAAACAGCAGGGGGGTATCGATGACGAAGATCAGACTGCCGGCGGAGTAAAGGGGCGCCGCCAACAGCAGCAAAACGGCCCAGAAGGCCGCCGGGGCGCCGAACTGGCGGCGGGCCAGCCGGAAAACCATGGTCAGGGTCAACAGGGTAAGGGTCTGGGACCCGATCTCCATGGCCCACTGGTTGTTGCCCAGGATCGTGCAGAAAAAACGGATGACCCAGGCCACCATGGGGGGATGTTCATAATAGCCCCAGGACAGGTAGCGGGACCAGACCCAATGGTCGGCCTCGTCCGGATGGAGGTCCAGCACCAGCCCCAGGGTCAGCCAGATCAGCACCTGTCCGGCCAGGAGGGCGTAAAAACCCCGGGTATAGGTCCGCTCGGGTTCAGTCGCCATGGCCCCCCGCCGGGTCCGCCGGTCCGGCCTGTTCCTTGAGACTAGCGAGTTCGTCGGCGATGGCCCGCGGCCGGAACCGGATCAGTATCTGTTCGAATTTTTTCCGGGTATCGCCCAGGTGGAGCTGGAGCCAGCGGGCCTTTAACCGGCGGGTCAGCTCGCGGGGGCGGGCCCAGAGGTCCCAGGGGTGGAAATAAAACAGGTTGTAGCCCCCCTGCTCCAGGCGCCGGCGGGAAAAATAGCGGATCAGGGCCAGGGGCCAGAGATTGAAATAGATCCCGCCGGAATAAGGCAGGCGCTGCGAACCCCAGATAAAGACCGACACCGGGATCTCCAACAGGCGGAGACGCTGGCCGGCCAAGCGCGGAAAGAAAGGTCTCAGCGGCGCCCTGGGCAGCCCGTACAAAAAGTTCTTGATGGGAAAGACCGAGGCATCGTAGGCAAAGCCGAAGGCCTCCAGGATGGGCAGGGCCCAGAAGGAATCCTTCCCCACAGACCAGGAAGGGGCCCGGAACCCCAGCGGCTGCTTCCCGGCTACGGCTTCGTAGGCCCGGATGGCGCGCTCCAGGTCGTGCTGAAACCGATCCGGCCCCTGGTCCCGGAGCAGGTGATGTTCATAGCCGTGCAGGGCCAGTTCCTGGCCGGCGGTAAGGATTGCTTCCCCGAGACGGGGGCATTTTTCCAGCAGGCGCCCGAGCACGAAAAACGTGCCCCGGGCCCCGAACTCGCGGCACAGGGTCAGGATATCCTGGAGCCGTTTTAACAGGGCCTGGTGGTCCTCCTCCCGGTCATAACGGGTAAAATCCGTCGGGGGATAATTGATGTGATACCAGTCTTCGATGTCAAAAGTCAGCAAGTTCATAAAAATTAAGCCAAACCAAAAAGCCGCCAGGCTAAACTCGAAATCCGAAATCAGAAACTCGAAACAAATTCCAATGATCGAAATTCAAAATTCGAAACCAGCCGTTACCCTCTGGAAAGAGGCCTTGGCCGCCGGGGGGCATTGTTTCGGTCATTCGGATTTGGGTCATTCGGATTTGTTTCGAATTTCGTGCTTCGAATTTCGAATTTAGAGACCACGGTTATTCGTTGGACGATTGCCTTGGCTTCTCCCCCTTTACCTGCTGCGATAATTCTTCCACCCTATCCTTCAGCAGGGCGATTTCCTGGGCCAGGATCCGCTTCTTGGACTTGTAATCGGAGAGCTGGATCGAAACATGGATCAGGATGAAAAGGGTGACCACGTTAAAAAAAAGGAACAGGGCCGAAGGGCCGTAGTCGATCCCCAACCAGTAGGCCACCCGGTCGATCAGCGGGTGAAAAAAGGACAGGACCAGAAAAACCGCGGCGATCAATATCCACAGGAACGAATATTCCTCGATGAGCATCCTCCGGCGGATCAACGAAAAGATCCAGACGAACAGGATGGCGGAAAGCAGGAAAGTGCTGGCCTTCAATAGTAAAAAATTCATGACCTACCTCCGCCGCCCTTTTTGAAAGGAAAGGATGGAGATCAGAACTCGAACCATGTAATAAACGCCTCGCCAGGGGGTGATCGAGGAAACGCCGGCCGGCCGGTTGCGCATCCGCACCGGGATTTCGACGATCTTGCAGCCCTGTCCCTCCAGGAAGCTGATGGATTCCGGCTCGGGATATTCCCCCAGGTAATTGCGGGCCAGCAGGGCGACGGCCCTGGCGGAATAGGCCCGAAATCCGGAGGTGTTGTCATGGATCCGCTGCCCGGCGATCCAGGCATTGGCCCATTGAAAAATCCGGTTGCCCAGCCGGCGGGGCCAGGAGCCCTCGTAGCCCGTGGGGGCGGCGAAACGGGAGCCGATGACCATGTCCGCCTGTTCCTTTTCCAGGGTCTCCAGCAGGAGGGGGGCCTCGGCGGCCGGGTGCTGGTAATCGCCGTCGATCTGGATGGCGGCCCGGTAGCCTTTGGCCAGGGCCAACTGATAGCCGGTTTGCACCGTGGCCCCGATCCCCATGTTGTAGGGCAGATCGATCACCTTGACCCCGGCTTGCCTGGCCCGCTCTCCGGTCCGATCGGTGGACCCGTCGTTGATGACCACCAGATCGGCCTCCGGCAGGTAGGTGCGGACGTCTTCCAGGACCTGCAGGATGTTTTCCTCCTCCTGGTAGGCCGGTACGATGACCAGAACCCGACTATTCGTTTCCGGGTCCGGATTTGGGTGAGGAGCTGTTTCGGTGATTTGAATTTTGGTCATTTGAATTTGTTTCGAATTTCGAGTTTCGGATTTCGAATTTAATCCCTTTCCCCTGACTCCTGGGGGCTCATGCTCAAGCAATGACCAATCGGCGTATAATCCGTCCCCCCAGCCACTGGGTCCAGGACAGGGGCAGCCGGGGCCAGACCTGTTCGGCCAGGCGGTACGTCAGCGACTGCCTGGCCTGCTCGACGGACAGGACCGGCCGGCCGGGCCGAACCCGGGGATAACTGTATTGTAACGGCTGGGGGCGGGCCTGCCACTGTCTTTTAAACCGGTAAGTCCCGGAATCGACCTGACTCCGACAAAAATTAAAAAACCGGAATCCCCCTTCCCAGGCCTGCCGGATGGCCTCGAAGTACAGGAGTTGGTTGGGGTATTCCTCCTGGGCCCCCTGCAGGGCGGCCACGTAGGGGGCGCTGACCGTATCCCGGAACTCCAGCCGGAGCATGCCGGCCAGAGGCCGGTCTCCCTTATAGACCAGCACCAACCCGCTGCGGCCGGGAAAGACCTCCAGGATCTTCCGGAAGAAGGACCGCGGATAGACCGGGAAAAGCAGCTCCCGCATCCGCAGGGAAAAAACCCGGTAAAAATCCGCCAGCAATTTTTCATCCCGTCCCTGGCGGACCGTAAGTCCCAGCGAACGGGCCCGGCGCATCTGGCGAACCCGGGGTCCGATCTGCCGCTCGTAGGTTTTCCAATCGCCCGGGAGTTCCAGGACCATTTCCACGTGCTCCCGGTTCAGGGGGACGTCTCCGGCGGCCTCCTGGTGATCCAGTTCCCGCAGTTCCACAGTCCCCACGCGGCGTTCCCCGGCCAGTTGGCCTACGGCCCTGAGCATGCCCTCCCGGGCTTCCGGGTTAACGGCCCATAAACCGGACCGGGTCTGGTAAGGCAGGGAGATGAAATAATCCGGCCGCCCGGGTCCGAACCCTTTCATCAGGACCAGCGGACAGACCCCTACCACTTCCCGGGGTCCTTCGGCCAGGAGATAATAAGTAGGCAAACGCAAGCCCTCTTCATAAACCCGCCGCCAGCCGTAGAGGAGGGAATAAGGGGCGTCGGGAAATTGCTCCAGGGCGAGGTCCCAGCGTTCGCCGCTTTCTTTGAGGTCCAACCAGGTAAACCGCATTTTATATTTAATGGAAATCCTTTTAAACTCGAAATTCGAAATTCGAAATTCGAAACAAATTCAAATGACCAAAATCCAAAATTCCAAAACGTCTTGTTTCGGTCATTCGATTTTTTGAACATTGGTGTTTGTTTCGGATTTCGGATTTCGGATTTCGAATTTAACCCGGTCTTTGTCCTCCGGCTAAAAGGTGTTAGGCTTCTCCTTCTCCACCGTCCCTGAACTGTATCTCATACAGCCGCCGGTATTCCCCGTTCAATTCCCAGAGTTCCTCATGTTTTCCCTGCTCGACAATCCGTCCGCCGGACATGACCAGGATCCGGTCCGCATTACGGATGGTCGAAAAGCGGTGGGCGATGACCAGGGTGGTCCGGCCCTGCATCAGGTTCTCCAGGGCCCGCTGCACCTCGGCTTCGGAATCCGAATCCAGCGAAGAGGTGGCCTCGTCCAGGATCAGGAGGGGGGCGTCTTTCAACAGGGCCCGGGCAATGGAAATACGCTGCCGCTCCCCTCCGGACAGGCGGATCCCCTGCTCGCCGATAACGGTCTCCATCTTTTCGGGCAGCCGCTCGATGAAATCCTCGGCATAGGCCGCCCGGGCGGCCTTTCGGACCTCGTCCGCCCCCTGGTTCGGGGAACCGTAGCGGATGTTATTCAAGACCGTGTCATTGAAGAGGATGGTCTGCTGGGTGACGATCCCGATTTGCGCCCGCAGCGAGGCCAGGGTCAGGTCCAGCACCGGCTGGCCGTCGATCAGGACCTCCCCTTCCGTGACCTCGTAGAAGCGCGGCACCAGGTTGACCAGGGTGGTCTTGCCCCCCCCGCTGGTCCCGACAATCGCCAGCACTTCCCCGGCCCGGACTTCCAGGTTGATGTCCCGCAGCACCCAGTCCCGGTCGTAGCGAAAGGATACATTTTTAAAGGACAGGCCCTCCCGGACCCCGGTCAAGACCCGGGCGCCCGGCCGGTCCCGGATTTCCGGTTCCAGATCCAGGATTTCAAAGACCCGCACGGCCGCAGCCAGGCCCTGCTGAATGGTATTGTTGACCCCGCTCAGGTGTTTGATGGGTTCGTAGAGCATCAGCAAAGCGGTCAAGAAGGAGAAAAAAGTCCCGGGGGTGGAATAGCCCCGGATCACGTTATAGCCCCCGTACCAGATGATGGCGGCGATGCCGATCCCCCCCAGAAACTCCATGATCGGCGAGGACATGGACTTGACCGAAACGTCCTTCATGGTCAACTGAAAAAAGGTGCGGTTCTTGTCCTTGAACCGCTGCGTCTCCCGGTCTTCCATGCCGAAGGCCTTGACGATCCGGTTCCCGGCCAGGGTTTCGTGCAGATGGATGGAGATCTCGGCCATGGTTTTCTGGCTCTGCGTGCTGATGCGGCGCAGCTTGCGCCCGAATTTGACGATCGGCAGGACGGCCACCGGCAGGACCAGCATGGCCAGGACCGCCAATTGCCAGTCGCGGTAAAAGATAACCCCGATCAAGCCCAGGATGGTAAACAGATCCTTCAGAATCCCGGTGACCGCGCTGGACACCGCCCCCTGAATCTGGTTCACGTCATTCATGATCCGGGACATGAGCATACCGGTCGGGGTCCGGTCGAAATAGGAGAGCGACAATTTCTGCAGGTGGCCGTACAGTTGTTCCCGCAAATTGGCCACGATCCGCTGCCCCACGAAACTCATCAGGTACGACTGACCGTAGCCGAAGCCCCCCTTGACGATGTAGAGCAAAACAATGAAGGGGGGCAGCAGTTTCAGGGTGGACAGGTTGCGCTGGAAGAAAATATCGTCCAGCACCGGTTTCACCAGGAAGGCCATGAGCGAAGTGGTCCCGGCCACCACCGCCATGCAGATCATGGCGATCGCCAGGCGGAACCAGTAGGGCTTGACCAGGGCCAACAGCCTTTGGGTGATCATCCGTTTATCATCTCCAGGGCGATCCGGGCCACCCGCTGGGAGGCGCCGGGCCCGCCGATTTTTTGTCGGACCCGGGCCAGTTCCTCGAGTAGGGCGGCACGCCGATCGTCGTCGCTCAGCAGGCGCCGGGCTTCGGCGGCCAGGGCTTCCGGGTTGGCCTGGTCCTGGATCAATTCGGAAACGATCTTTTTGCCTGCCACCCAATTGACCAGGCCGATATAGGGTACCTTGATTAAACGTTTGGCAATCCAATAATTAATCGGGGAAACCTTATAGACGATGATCGTCGGCACCCCCCACAAGGCGGCCTCCAGGGTTACCGTCCCCGAAGCCACCAGGGCCAGTTCACTGTGCTTCCACTCTTCCCGTTCCTACCCGGCCAGCAGACGGATCGGAACCCCCTTTTGCCGAAAAGGCTCCGTCAGGGCCCGAACCGCATCCGCGTCCAGGGTGGGGGCCAGCGGCAACAGGAATTCCAACTGCCCGGGGAATTCCTCCTGCAGCCGGCGAGCGGTTTCCAGCAGGACCGGCAGTATCCGCTGCATTTCCGCCGGCCGGCTGCCCGGCAGCAAACCCACGCGCCGCGGCCCGCCCGGAGCGGGCCCGCCCGCCCGGGGTTCCGGAACCGCGCCTCCCCGGGACCTAAGGTCCTGCAGGGGATGGCCGACAAATTCCACCGCCAGGCCGCGGGCCTTGAAAAATTCCTCCTCAAAAGGGAGGATGACCGCCAGCCGGTCCACGGAGCGGCGGATCGTTTGCACCCGCCCGGTGCGCCAGGCCCAGACCTGGGGGCTGATGTAAAACAGCACGGGAATCCTTTGGGCCCGGGCGAAACGGGCCAGCCGCAGATTGAAGTCGGGGTAATCGATCAGGATCAGCAGGTCGGTCCGCCGGTCGACCAGGGCCCGCTTCATCCGCTGATAGGCGCGGAAGATCTGCCCGATCCGCAAAAACACCTCCGTAAAACCGACTACGTTCAAGGGAGGGGGATAGACCATTTCCACTCCCCGCTGCTTGAGGCGGGCCCCCCCCAATCCGAAAAATTGCAGGGGGCGGCCGGAGTTTTGCAACGCCTCGACCAGCAGGGATCCGTGCAGGTCGCCCGAAGCCTCCCCGGCGACAATGCCGATTTGTTTGGCCGGTTCCCCCGGGTTAGGAAAACTCGCCGCCGCCACAGGAATCCATCCAGGTCTTCAGCGTTTCCATCCCGGGCCAGGAGGCCGGGCTCCAGGAGGCCTGGATTTTAGAAAAATTCCTCTCGATCTCCCGGTTGATTTCCAGGGCCAGGGCCAGGGCCCGGGCCCCGTCTTCCCCGGTAACCGGGGGGACCGTACGCTCCTGCACCGCCAGGAGGAAAGCCCGCAGTTCCAGCTCCAGGGCGTCCTGTTCTCCCAGTTGTCCTTCTTCAAAAACGAAAGGCATTCCCGAAACGGTCGCATTTTCCGCTTTTTCCAGCCGGACCAGACTATAGGACTTCAAACCGAAATCCAGTGAAATATAGGCGGCCGGCTGAAATATCCGCATCTTGCGCAGGGCCTTGACCGATATCCGGCTGGCCGTGATGTTGGCCACCGCCCCGTCTGCAAATTCGAGACGGACATTGGCAATGTCCACCTGGGGGGAGACCACGGGGACCCCCACGGCCTTGACCTGTTCGGGCGAAGCCTCCGTCAAGTGGAGGATCAGATCCAGGTCGTGGATCATCAGGTCCAAAACGACGTTCACGTCGATACCCCGTTCCTTGAAAGGGCTCAGGCGGTGGGTCTCGATAAACAGGGGCCGGTGGATGCCTTGGCGAACCTTCAAAAAGGCCGGGTTGAAGCGCTCCAGATGGCCCACCTGGATCAGGCAATTCCGGCGCCGGGCCAAATCGATCAGGGCTTCGGCTTCGCTCAACTCGGGGGTGATCGGTTTTTCGATCAGAACGTCCACCCCCTGTTCCAGGCAGACCCGGGCGATCTCCCCGTGCAGGCGGGTAGGGACGACGATGCTCACGGCCTCCACCCGGGGGAGTAACTCCCGAAAATCGGGGAACCCCGCTATCCGAAAATGCCGGGTGATCTCTTCCAGACGGTCCGGCCGGATTTCAGCCACCCCGACCAGCTCGGCCTCCTCCAGGGCGGCATACTTTTCCAGGTGAAACCGGCCTAGATAACCGGCCCCGATGACTCCGACTCTGGTTTTTTTCACGGGTGGAAAATCCCTTGTTTCCTATTTGAATTTAAGATTCCGGCAAAAAGAAACAGCGGTGAAACCGGTTGTAGTGAAGGTCTCGGGGTTTCACCCACCCCCCAACCCCCGGAGCCTGTCCCGCGGCAGCGCGGGATCAAGGGAGGG
>JACRCK010000333.1 GCA_016219065.1 Deltaproteobacteria bacterium | reverse complement strand
GACCCGGACATCAACGCCACGGCGGTGACTGTGGTCTCGGGCACTCAGATCACCTGCACCTTCGACCTCACCGGTGCAGCGGCCGGACCGTGGGACATTGTGGTGACCGACGCCTTCGCCCAGTCAACCACGCTGCCAAAGGGCTTTATGGTGACCAACCCGGCGCCGATCTTAACCGGCCTGTCGCACACCAAGACCAGGCCCGGCGGCGGTGAGTTTGGGTTGACCGTAAAGGGGCTGCATTTCATCAACGGCGCTTCAACGGTTCACTGGAACGGGGAGGCCCGGGCCACCCGGTATGTGAGCCCCATCGAGTTGGTGGCCACCATATTGTCCAGCGACCTTGCGGCCGTCGGTTCTTTCCCGGTCACAGTAGTGAACCCCCCCCCGGGGGGTGGGACCTCCAACGCCCTGAACTTGATGGTCTTTCAGCAATTGCTGTACTTGCCTATTATTCTCAACAGGTAAGAAAAGTTTTCCCCCCTCACTTTCTTGGGTCAGCCCCCGGGCCCGGCCGGCCGCGGCCGGAGATCGCCCAATCCCCCCACCTCTCCACCCCCTCCGCTTAATAGGCCGGCAGGACCCGGCCGTCCCCTCCAGCACCGCAATCCCCAAAAGCACTCCTTTTTTCCCCTCCCGGTTATTTTCCTAAATATTGCAGCGTAATGTGCCGATAATAACCAGAAAAAGGCAGGAAAAAGCAAACGCCGCCAGCGCCGGACGGTAGGGCAGCGCCCCCGGTGGGCAATGTCCTTTCGGCAATCCCCCGGCCTGGTGGAACTGGTTGATTCCCGGGCAAATGTCTCTTTCCATAAAAAACCGGATTTACCACAAACTGGCCGGCGTCAGCCCGGGCGGGTCTTCGATAAGACCCTGGCTGCACCGGAGGCGCGGGGTGACCATCGGAAAAAACGTTTGGATCAGCCAGTACGTCTACATCGATGAACTGCATCCGGAGGCGCTCATCATAGGGGATAATTGTTCCATCGGCCTGCGGAGTTCCATTTTTACGCATTTCTACTGGGGACCCCGAAGGGAGGATAACGGGTTTGGCCCGGTAGTCATCGAAGAGGATGTTTTCGTCGGGCCCCATTGCGTGATTCTCCCCCAGGTCCGCATCGGCCGGGGTTCGGTGATCAAGGCCGGCACGGTAGTCAGCCGCAACGTCCCCAGAGGAGTTTTCTGGGGAACCCCTTCACCCGAGGCCCAGGCCCTGGTGGGAATACCGCTCATTTCCGACACCGGCTACCTGCAGTTCCTCCGGGGGTTGAAACCGATCCGGAGGAAACATTAAGGCCACGCGAGTGCAGTGCGGGGGCGCCGGGGGCCAAGGGCCCGGAACGAAGGGGAGAGTCCGAAAAGAGAAGGAACCCTGCGCAAACCCCGGTACGTCGAAGACATGGAGCGAAGGGATTTTTTGAAAAATATGGTTGCGGCGGCCGGTATGCTCGCCGGCCTACTGCCCCGGAGCAGCGCCGCGGGAGGAAAAAGTGCGCCGGGGGACGGGAGCTCCGTTCTCTACCGGGCCGTGAATGGGAACCCGGGCACCAACCTGGAAAAGGTTTTGGAACTGATGGGCGGGATCGGGTCCCTGATTGGGGACCGTGATGTAGTGGTCATCAAGCCCAACGTGCAATGGTGGAACCAGGGGGCGCCCAATCTGCTGGCCCTGAAGACCCTGGTGGGCAGCATTATGGAAAGGTCGGGCGGATTTGCCGGTGAGGTGGTCGTCGCCGAGAACTGCCACCGCGGCAAGACGCCCTGGACGGCGGCGGGGTGGTCCACACCCTTTGTGCGGAATGGGGATTTCCCGGGGGGAAAAAATTACAATGAACTGGGCGCGAATTTGAAAAAGCGATACGGGCAGCGCTATTCGACGGTCCACTGGCTCGACGTGAATTCGGGCGGGAAGCGGATTTACGGCCCGGGACAGGGTGACGGCTACGTCTATTGCGACGGGACGGGCCAGGTTCCCCGCCTTGCCTGCGGCAACGATTTGAGCGGCAAGGACTTTCGCTCGACCATCATGACCTATCCCATTTTCACCACCGATCGGGGCACGGTGGTGGATCTGAAAAACGGGATCTGGCAAAAGGGGGCTTACACCGGCCAGCCCCTGCGTTTTATAAACCTGGCCGCCCTGAACCACCACAGTACCTACTGCGGCTTCACCAGCCTGGTGAAAAATTATCTGGGCGTTTCCGACTTGAGCGGGGGGCCGGACCCAAACCGGGGCGGCCGCCTGACCGGGGACTACTACAACTTCCATTCCTTCCCGTTCAACCAGTGGTCCGCCGGGCCCCGGGTGGGAATGATCGGCCGGGCCGTGGGGACGTACCTGAGGACCATCCGGAAAGCCGACCTGAACATCATCACGGCCGAGTGGGTGGGGCTGGCCGACCGGACCGAACCCCCCGTGGCCCGCACCCGGATGGTCCTGGCCGGGAGCGACCCGGTAGCGCTGGACTACCATGCCGCCAAACATGTCCTTTTCCCCCATTCCAAACTGGGCCTTCACGATCCCGGGCGGAAGGGCAGCCCGGCCCGGGCGTATCTCGAACAGTGCGCCACCGAAACGGGCGGACAGTTGGATGAGAGCCGGGTACGGGTGGTGTCCTATGACCAGGCCTCCCGCCGGATGCAGACCGGGGAGGAGCTGGCCGTTCGAGGTAAGATTTCTTGGGGGACGGAACCGAAAGCCTTGTTGAAGTATCTAAAGTTCCGATACCGGCAGCAGGGGGCCTGATCCCGGGTCGCGGTGCAGGGCCTGAGCAGGACCATATTTGATAGCCCCCTTCGGGGAAGGGGGAAAAACCCTCGCCTTCAGGCGAAGACTGCGATCATTTGGGCCATAGGGTCCGAGGGGTGCAAGTGATAAAAATTCGGTAAGCTTGTCATTGGCTTGAATCCTTGGCCCCACGAACCCAAGGCTGTCGGCTGCAGCCGATAGCCGCTTACTTTTTACCAGGGGTACATATGACTCCCGAAAGCATTGGGCTGGCGGTTCGCAATTTCATTGCGGAAAATTTTCTCTTTGGTGAAGACGGTGCGGCCCTGGCCGCTGACGCCTCCTTTCTGGAAAACGGCGTCATCGACTCCACCGGTATCCTGCAATTGGTGGCCTTCCTGGAAGAGCGGTTCCAGATGGAAGTGTCCGACGAAGAACTGATACCGGAAAACCTGGATTCGATCGACAATGTCGTAAACTATCTGCAGCGGAAATTGCCGGGTCTGGTCCAAACCGCTTCCTGAGCAAAAAAGGGGTTGGGGAATGGGAAGGTGGCCGGGGCTTTTCAAAAAAATGGATAGATCGACGCAACGGATATGTGCGGCCTGGCGGGAATAGTGGATTTCGAAAGCCGGCCTGCGGAGGGCCTGTTGCGCCGCATGCTCCCGCTGCTCCGGCATCGGGGGCCGGATGCCTTTGGAATATACCGCGATTCCCAGGCCGGCCTGGCCCACGCCCGGTTGCGCATAATCGATTTGCAGGGGGGAGACCAGCCCGTCCACAACGAGGAGGAAACGGTCTGGCTGGTCTACAACGGGGAGATATTCAATTATCCGGAACTCCGCCAGTCCCTGGCCGATAAGGGCCATCACTTTTACACCCGGACGGATACCGAGGTGATCGTCCACCTGTATGAGGAAAGAGGACCGCAGCTCTTTGAGGAGCTGAATGGCCAGTACGCCCTGGCCCTCTGGGACCGGGCGCGGCAGCGGCTGCTCCTGGGCCGGGACCGGCTGGGGATCCGGCCCCTCTACTACCATCTGAGCCCGAACAAGATCCACTTTGGTTCCGAGATCAAGGCCCTCTTGGCCGATCCCCAAATCCCCCGGCGGCTCCAGCTGGAGACCCTCGCGGACATTTTCACCTGTTGGGCGCCTCTCGGTTCGGAGACGCCTTTTGAAGGGATTCAACAAATTCCTCCCGGGCACTGGGCCGTCTTTTCCCGGGAGGGACTCGACATCCAATCCTACTGGCGGCTTTCCTTCGGCGCTCCCGAAGACGACGGCCGCCCGCTCAACCATTACGTCGAGGCCTTGGAAGCCCTGCTCAGCGATTCCACCCGGATCCGGCTCCGGGCGGATGTGCCGGTGGGGGCTTATTTGAGCGGCGGGCTGGACAGCACCACGCTCACGGGTTTGGTTAAAAAAAGGTTCAACAACCGGCTGCAGACTTTCTCGGTCGGCTTCAGCGACGAACGCTTCGATGAATCCGTTTTTCAAAATCAGGCCGCGGCGATCCTGAATACCGATCACCACGTGGTCCGCTGCGCCGAAGCCGACATCGGCCGGGCCTTTCCCCGGGTGGTTTGGCACGGGGAGACGCCGCTGCTGCGGACCGCTCCCGCGCCCCTCTATCTGCTGTCCGCACTGGTTCGGGATCAGGGGTTTAAGGTGGTCTTGACCGGCGAGGGCGCCGACGAACTCTTTGCCGGCTATGATGTCTTCAAGGAGGATCAGATCAGACGGTTCTGGGCCAGACAACCCTGGTCGGAACAACGCCCGCGGTTGCTGGCCCGTCTCTATCCGGACATCTTCACCGAACGGACCGGCGCCGCTTTACGGAAAAAATTTTTTCAGCGGAATTTATTGGATCTGGAAAATCCGGCCTATTCCCACAGCATTCGCTGGGAAAACACCGCTTCGATCAAGCAATTTTTTTCCGCCCAAGTCCAGGGCCTGCTCCGGGGGAAGGAAGATCTGCCGGCCCGGTTTTCGAAAGCCCTGCCGCTGGATTTTTGGTCCTGGGACTCCCTGGCCCGGGCGCAGTATATTGAAATCACGATTTTCCTGACCAATTACCTGCTTTCTTCCCAGGGGGATCGAATGACCATGGCCCACGGGGTGGAAGGCCGCTATCCCTATCTGGATTACCGGGTAGTGGAATTTGCCGCCCGGCTTCCGGCCCATTGCCGTCTCCGGGGTCTGCACGACAAAGTGGTGCTCCGCAAGCTGGCCGATCGGTTCATCCCCCCCCCATTGGCCCGCCGGCCCAAACAGCCGTACCGGGCCCCGATCAGCCGCTGCTTCCTGGGGCCTTCCGCCCCGGAGTACGTGCGGGACCTCCTGTCTGCCGGTACCCTGCGGGAGGCGGGTTACTTCGATCCGGTTAAGGTAGCGTATCTGGTGAAAAAGGCCGAACGGCAGGGGGGCTTTCTAGCCAGCGAGCGCGAGAACATGGCCCTGGTCGGGATTCTTTCCACCCAACTGATCCACGAGCAGTTTGTAAAAAATTTTCCAGCCCCTGCGGGTCGCGAAACCGGGAAGGTAATGATCCAAGGGGCCAAGGGCGTGGCCTGATATGGGGCCGGTGTGCTCCCGGGGCAATTCGTCCTGCCGGTGCTGTTCATGGTTTCCATTGCCGTACCTTTTCCAGGGATGATACCGATGAACCGGAAAGCCGAACCGCGGGTCCTTTGTTCCCGCTGCATCCTGCCGGGGACGTTCCCCGGGATTTCCTTTGATGAAGAAGGGGTCTGCAATTATTGCCGGCGGGAGGAGTCGGCGCTGTCAAGGTATTCGGAAAAAAAGGCGGCCCAGCTCCTTAAAATGGATCATTTGATTCGCAGCGTCCAGGGCCGCGCTTCCGGGTATGACCTCATCATGGCGTACAGCGGCGGTAAGGACTCGAGCTATACGCTCAAACTCCTCCGGGAACGGTACGGGGTTCGGATTCTGGCCTTGACCTTCGACAACCATTTCGTCTCCACCCGGTCGTGGGAAAACATCCACAAGGTGGTGGATGCCCTGGGCCTGGATCACCTGACTTTTCGTCCCGGCTGGCCGGTGATGAAGGCCCTGTTCTCCTTGACCGCTGCCCGGGACATTTTCCCCCGGCCGACCCTGCTGCGGGCCAGTTCCATCTGCACCGCCTGCATCGGACTGGTCAAAAGCATTACGCTGAAAGTGGCCCTGGAACTTTCCATACCCCTCGTGGCCTTTGGCTGGTCCCCCGGACAGGCGCCCCTCCAGTCGGGCATCATGAAAAACAATCCTTCCTTCGTGCGGGAGAATCAGCGGTCTTTCAAAGGAGCCCTTCCGGACGCGCTGGCCGGCCTCTTGGAACCCTGTTTCCTGCCCGCTTCTTATTATGAAGGCTATAAAGATCGTTTTCCTTACAATATCCACCCGCTAGCCTTCTTCGACTACCGGGAGGAAGCGATCAGGAAGGAGCTGGAAAGTTTAGGATGGGTACCGCCGGAAGACACGGATACCAATTCCACCAACTGCCTGTTGAACGCCCTGGCCAATGAGGAACACCAGAAGCGTCATGGATTTCACCCCTACGTTCAGGAGATCGCCGGCATGGTCCGCCAGGGGGTGATGACCCGTGAGGAGGGGCTGGCGAAAATTTATCCACCCCAAGACCCGGCCCAGGTGGCCTGGGCCCGAAAAAAGCTGGAATTAATTCCTGAAATCCAATGATGGATCCTGCAACCCTCATCCACCATTTTTTGGAAAAAAGCGCCGCCCGCTACCCGGAAAAGCCAGCCTTGATACAGGAGGGACGGCGTACGTCCTACCGGGAACTGAATACCCTGGCCGACCGGTTTGCGGGATGTCTTCGGGAGCACGGTCTGGGACCGGGGGCCCGGGTGGTCCTGCTGCTCGAAAACAGTCTGGAATACGCCGCCAGTTATTATGGGCTCTTGAAAATCGGGGCCGTAGCGGTCCCGTGCAGCCCGGATCTGAAATCCGATCAAATCAGGCAGCTGCTGGGGCGGGTGGAGCCGAAAGCCGTCGTGGCCTCTGCCCAGGTCGAAAAAATACTGCAAGGGATTGATTTGGGCTCCTTTAACGTTGAGGTCCTGATCCTCAAAAAGGCCAGGGCCTCGTGGAGTTCCCGGTTTTTCAGGATCCTATCCTGGGAGGAATCCGTCTCGGGGGCAGGGAGCGGCGGCGGCCTCCGGGTTGAGCCCGCGGACCTGAGCACGATCCTTTTCACGTCCGGCTCTGCCGGCAAGCCCAAAGGGGTCATGCTTTCCCATGAAAATATTGTGGCCAACACGCTGGCGATCTGCCGGTATCTGGAGATCGGCGCCGCTGATATTCAGATGGTCGTCCTGCCCTTTTTTTATGTCATGGGCCTGTCGCTGCTGAATACCCATGTGGCGGCGGGGGGGACCCTGGTCCTGAACAACAAATTCGCCTTTCCCGCAGCGGTGCTCCGGGAAATGATGGCCGAACAGGTAACCGGTTTCGCCGGCGTCCCCTCGACCTATGCCTATTTGCTGAACAGATCCCCTCTACCGAAAATGGCCGGTCAGCTGACCTCCCTGCGGTATTGTACCCAGGCCGGAGGCCACCTGCCCCGGGAATTGAAAGAAAGATTGCGGCAGGCGCTTCCCGGACACATAAAAATCTTCATCATGTATGGGGCCACGGAGGCCTCCGCCCGGCTGGCCTATCTTAGCCCGGAGCGGTATGGGGACAAAATGGATTCCGTGGGCCGGGCCATTCCGGGAGTCCAATTGCGGGTAGTTGCCCCGGGGGGGGAAGAGGTCCCCCGGGGAATGGTGGGGGAACTCGTTGCCACCGGACCGAATATCATGCAGGGCTATTGGAAAGATCCGGAAGGAACGCGGCAGGTTTTAAAGGGCAGGGCCTATCGTACGGGTGACTTGGCTTATATGGATGCGGAGGGCTTTATCTTCATTGTGGGCCGCAAAGATCACCAGATCAAGATTGGCGGTCATCGCCTCAACCCCCAGGAGATCGAAGATGTGCTATACGATTCCGGTTTCCTGGCGGAGACGGTCGTTTTGGGCGTGGACGATAAACTTTGGGGAGAAAAGATGGCGGCGTTAATCGTGGCTAAGG
>JACRCK010000332.1 GCA_016219065.1 Deltaproteobacteria bacterium | reverse complement strand
TATCCGGTTGGCTTCTTTTCTCTTAAGTTGCGCTTTGTTTCTTTTTTCGTTATATTTTCTTCGCAACAGAAAGAGGAGCCGGAAGGATCGGAGACAGCCTTATCCGGTAACGAACATTTTTTCCTCTCCTTTCGACCCGGTTGATTAATTTTTTACCATGGAGGAAATAACATATGGCGGACATCAAGCGTATCGGGGTCATCACCAGCGGCGGCGACTGCGGCGGTCTGAACGCGGTCATCAAGGGGATCGCCCGGGAGGCCTACGCCCTGGGGATCGAATCGGTGGTCATTCCCAATGGCTACGCCGGGCTCTATAATCTGGTGGATCTGCCGGAGGTGGTTCTGCTCAACGCCGAGCGGGTCAGCCGCATCGAGGCCTCCCTGGCCGGGTCCGAGGCCGGCCATTCCCGGGTCAAGATCAGCAAGATCGACGATCCCAACAAGTATGAACGGATCAAAGAGGGGCTGAAAAAATTCGGGATCGACGCCCTGATCATCAGCGGCGGGGACGACACGGGCAGCGTGGTGGTGGATTTGAGCGAGAAGGGCATTCCCTGCGTGCATGTGCCCAAGACCATGGACCTGGACCTGCAACCCTACAGCGTGGGCGGCGATTCCACCATCAACCGTATTTCCGTTTTCGCCCGGGATCTGAAGACCACCGGGTTGAGCCACAACCGCATCCTGGTCATCGAGGTCTTCGGCCGCTACGTGGGCCATACGGCCTTCCGCGGCGGGGTAGGGGCCGAAGTGGACTGCATCCTGATCCCGGAAATCCCGGTGGATTTCGACGTGGTCTATGAGCATATGAAGCTGACCTATTTCGGGCGCATCGAGCGGAGCGACGTCAAGGCCGGGACCTATATCATCGTGGCGGCCGAGGGGATGAAGGCCGCCAGCGGAGAAATGCTCTACGATGAATCGGCCGGGGTGGATGCCTTCGGCCATAAAAAGCTGGCCGGGGCCGGCCGTTATGTGCGCCAGCAGTTGGAAAAACGGTTGAAGGCCGATCCCGAGGTGTTCGAATTTATGAAACGGGTGGGTATGTACGCCCCGGGGATTTACGTGGTGCCGGAAGTCCGGGAAGTCACCCCGGGACACCTGGTCCGTTCGGGCCAATCTTCCGCCTTTGACGTGGTCTTCGGCCAGCGGGCCGGGGCCGTGGCCGTCTTCCTGTTGCTGGAAGGAAAAACCGGGCACACCGTGGTCAATGTGGTGGGCGATAAGGTCTATTATATGCCCACCGCCGAGGCCATCAAGCGCCGGGAGGTGGACCTGGAGGAAATTGCCCTGTTCGAGAGCCTCGGCACCTGTTTCGGCCGCCGGCCCCAAAAATATCATTATAAGCTGATAGAGACCCTGGAACCGAAACGCAGACATGTCTAAGAATTTTCGATTTTCGATTGCCGATTTTCGATTGAAAAAACATACTTCATGGGAAACCGTTCCAATCATGAGATGTAATATGGAAAGAAAGAATGAATTCGGCATGGTCGAATCGGCAATTGGTAATCGTCAATCGGCAATCAACAATGACAATCGGCAATCGCCAATCGGCAATCGAAAATTTTATCTTTCATGCTGATTCTAGGCATCGAAACCTCCTGTGATGAGACCGCCGCGGCGGTGTTGAAGGGCGGCCGTGAACTGTTGTCCGATATCATCTATTCCCAGGTGGCCATCCACCGGCCGTATGGCGGGGTGGTTCCGGAACTGGCCTCCCGGAACCATCTGGACAAGATCGTCCCGGTAGTCGAAGAGGCCCTGAACCGGGCCGGGATCGGATTTAAAGACCTGGACGGCCTGGCGGTAACCCGTGGCCCGGGTCTGGTCGGCGCCCTGCTGATCGGGCTCAGCTTTGCCAAGGCCGTCAGTGCGGCCTGCCGAATCCCCCTGGTGGGGGTCAACCACCTGGAGGGGCATATCTGTTCCATTTTTCTGGAGCAGGACGTGCCGTTCCCCTTCCTTTCCCTGACCGTTTCCGGGGGGCATACCAGCCTCTACCTGGTCCGGGAAATCGGGTCTTATCAACTGCTGGGACAGACTCGGGATGACGCCGCCGGCGAGGCTTTCGACAAGGTGGCCAAGCTGCTGCAGCTAGGGTATCCCGGCGGGGGGATCATCGAAGATCTGGCCCGGCAGGGCCGCCCCAGCATCCCCTTTCCCCGGGCCATCCCCTCCCGGGCTACGCTCGATTTCAGTTTCAGCGGCCTCAAAACCGCGGTGGTCAATTATGTTAAAAAATTTCCGGAATCCGGCAACGGCTCCGGAGCCCTGCCGGTGGCCGATATCGCCTGCTCCTTCCAGGAGGCCGTGGTGGACATGTTGATCCGCAAGGTCAAACTGGCCCGGCAGGAAACTAACGTTCCGCGACTGGCCCTTTCCGGCGGGGTGGTCTCCAATGGCTATCTCCGGGAACGGTTTCAAGCCCTGGCCGAGGAAGAAGACCTGGAGCTTTATATCCCCGATCGGCGCTATTGCACCGATAATGCGGCCATGATCGCCTGGCTGGGCCGCCACTATCTGGAGCGGGGTTGCCGGGACGATCTGGAGCTGGATGCTTTGTCCCGCTGGCCGGTAGGGAGGAAATAACCCGGACAGACCGGGAGGAAAAAAGGAATTACCTGGTTGAAAATACAATCTGAGTATGTTAACAATTCAAAGAGACTGGAACGATACGGAACCTTTTTTTTCGTATAAAGCAACGAACAGGAGGCGAAAAATATGGAAAAAACCGAATTGATGGACCTCAAGGAAAAGCTGGAAGCCAAAGGCATCTCCTGGGAACAGGCGGCCGAAAATATCAAATTCGACGTTCGTTTGTTGAATTTATACCTGGTTTCCCCCCCCGTGCCGATCAGCGTGATCAATCCCTTGAAGAAACTGTTGGAATAATTAAAATTTCCCTACTAAACCCCTATGGCCGTCAGTTGCGAAGCGGAAATCCTTCTGGAAAACAAAAAGATCAGGCGGCTCCGCCTGATGGTGGACCTCACCTGCGCGGTCCTTCGCCAGGGCCGATTGGATCGGGAAGAATCCTGGGCCCTGGTGGAGGGGGTCAAGCGTTTCGCCCTGTCCTTATTCCCCGGCCGGGAAGAGACCTTCGAAATCATCTACCGGTCCAAGTTCCGTCGTATCATCGAAGAGCGCCATCCGCTGCATTAGTCGTGCCCTTCTACTGAAACAGTTCTGCTCCCGCCCGATCTTGCCCCCGTCCTTTGCCGCCTGAAGGTGACCTTGACCGAGACCCCGAAAAAAAGTTGGTACCGGGGCGACCCATCCCGGTTCCAATGCATTTCCCCCTTTGCAGAGGCCGGGAGAAATAATATATTGGGAGAAACCCAAAGACTGGGGAGGAAAAGGAAAACGATCTTCGGTCGCCGGCGGGGGGCAAAGCCCCAAGGTCGCCGCCCGCCAGCCGTTTGCCGGGAAAAGCCGCATTAACAAAAGGGGAGGGTTATGCGGAAATTTAAGGATATAAAGTCCCATTACGATTTCAGCGAAGCGGATGAAAAACGGTTAAAAGATCTGAAACCGATCATGACCGAAAACGCCGCGAGGGTCATGGACGATCTACATTCCTGGATCATGACCACTCCGGAATCGGCGGCCTATTTCACCGTTGAGAAGGTCAAGGAACATGTCACCCAAATGCGGGAGGTCTGGTTTCATGACCTTTTCTCCGGGCCCTACGATAGCCGTTATTACGAGCGTCTGATTCGGGTGGGTCAGAAGCACGTCCAGTCCGGGGTCGAACCCCATTGGCTGAACCGGGGGATGAATCTGGTCCGCAACAGTTGCCTGGAGATTCTCAACCGGCACTTCGAAAACCCGGGGGAGCGGTTGGCGCACCTCCAGTCCCTGGAAAAGCTCCTGGACATCAACCTGGATGTGATCACTTCCTCTTTCATCGAAGAGGAGATTCGCACCTACTCGCCGGCCTATCGGGTTAAAAGCGCTCTGCTGACCTTTTCAGAGCGTTTTTCCCAGTTCATGAACCTGGTCCTGGTCCTGGCCCTCATGGGGTTGACCATCGGAGTGACCGGCCTCTTCGTCCGGGATGTCTTCGATATATTCCATGGACAATACACTCACGGGATCATTACCGCCCTGGGCTCCCTGTTAATCCTCTGGGTGATGATCGAACTCATGAATACCGAAATCGCCCACCTGAAAGGCGGCAAGATTGGCATCAGCGTTTTCATCGGGGTGGGTCTGGTAACCACCATCCGGGACGTCCTGATTAAAACCCTGAAACATGAAGAGCCGGGACCCCTTTATTTTCTTGGAGCCCTGATCCTGGTCCTGGGGCTGGTGTACTGGCTGGTGCGCAGAAGCGAGGAGCAAGGC
>JACRCK010000329.1 GCA_016219065.1 Deltaproteobacteria bacterium | reverse complement strand
CTTTATTTTCGCTCAGCGCCTTTCCTCCAACTGCTCCACGAAGGCTTCGATCTGCGTTTTGGCCTGCTCTTCCGAATAACAGCGCAGGTCGTTCAAATCGCCGTTGATGGTCAGGACCGCAATCCCCAGCTTCTCGGCCAGTCTTTCCGGCATACCGTAGCGGCTGTTGGAATTGTTGGGACAGGTGCGGGCGTCGTGAAACACGATGCCGTCGAATTTGAACCGCCGGAAGCAGTCTTCGATATACCCTTCCTTAAAGCCTTCATCCCGCACGATGAACAGCTCGGTGTAGGCCCGGGCCATGCTCTCGAAGGGTTCCGCCGGGTCGAGCTGGTCGAAGATCCAACTGTTGCAGTAGGTGGAGGCCACTACGCAGGTCTTCAGAGATTCAAACAAGTCCGACAGGGGGCGCAGTTTTCCCCAGATGGGCATGCCCTCCCAATACAGGCGGTGCTGCTCCCCCTCGATGGCCGCTACCCCGTCTTTCACCCGCTGTTCCAGTTCGGCCAGCAGGACTTGGTAATAATCGACGGCCTCTTGGGTGCCCCGGGCCACCACCGCCGGCCCCATATGGATGGTGGCGTCGAAAAAGGTCCAGGGCGAGGGCACGGCCGCGGCCGTTTCCAGGACGGTTCGCCAGAGCCGGGAGGTGTCCCGGGACAGGCGCACCGTCTCCTTGAAGCGATCCAGATCGAACTTTTCTCCGCTCACGGCTTCCAGGGTGGGGATCAACCCTTTGATCTGTTCGGCGATATCAGCGATTTCATGGTGGGTGATGGCGCCGATATTCCGATAGGAATGAATCCCCACCAGCGGCACCTGGAGTTCCCGGGCATACCAGGCGAACCAGTCTTTCACATCCCGGCACTGGTTGGTGTTGAAGACCAGCACATCCGGTTTGGGAACGGCCTCGATCCCATAGGCCTTGGTCAAGGGCGTGGTCTTCTTCAGAAAGGCTCCCACGTCGCTGGTCAGGTAGGAACAGATTTCCGGCGAATAGCCCATGGCATTGGCCACCGGAATGAATTCGGTGGCCATCCGGGTGGCGCCCAGCATGGCCCCGTGGTTCTCCGGAAAATAGACCAGGAACCCCATGCCCCGGAGCAGTTCAGCCGGCCCGACGCTGGTGCACCAGGCCACCTTGGGTTTACCCTCCTTGGCGGCCCGGTCCAGATCCAGGAAGTGATCGGCCATTATTTTTTTCATGATTTTGGCAGCCTGAATGGCTTTCATAACGTTTTCCTTTGATGGAAGGGTGCAAAGGATTCGAGGGTCCAAGGGTTCGAACAAATTGAAACCATATAGCTCGGTTCCCTTGTACCCTTGACTCCTCGACCCCTTGAATCCTTTGTGGTTTACGCCAGGGCCGAGGCCACGACCTCGGTAATGTCCTTGACCTTGATCTTGCCCTTCTTTTCTTTCCGCAGGCGGGCCGCCCCCTGGGTCAGGTTGCTCTTGCAGGAGGGACAGGCCGAGACGATGACCTCCGCCCCCACCTCCAGGGCCTGCAGCACCCGGTTATAGGCGATGTCCTGGCTTAAGGGGTTGTCGAAGCCCTTCACGCCGCCCCCGCTGCCGCAGCATTTGGCCAGCAGGCGGTTCAGCTTGAATTCGGTCAACTCCACTCCGGGCAGGCTCTTCAGCACGTTGCGCGGTTCCTCAAAGATGTTCATGTGCCGGCCCAGGTCGCAGGGATCGTGATAGACCATCTTCTGGCCGCTGACGGCCTTCAGGGGGATCTTTCCCTGGCTCAGCAAATCATTCAGGAAAGTGGTGACGTGCTGGACCTTGATTTCCGAGCTTCCGCCGTAGGCGGGATACAGCTTGGCCAAAGTCCGGTAGCAGCCCGGGCAACTGGTGACGATCTGTTTGATCCCCAGGTCGGCGAACTTTTGGGTGTTGGCGGAAACACAGGCCCGGAAATCGTCCTCCAGGCCGACCAGGTAGCTCAGGTACCCGCAGCAATCCTCTTCCTGGCCCAAGGCCGTGTAGGAGATGCCGGCCTTGTCGAGGATGACCATCAGGTTGGGGATCAGGTTGACGTCCTGGTAAGATCCCACGCAGCCGCCGAAAAGGAGCACCTCGGCCCCTTTTTGGGCCGGTTCAAATCCTGCCGGAAAGGTATCGGTCCGTTTTTCCCGCGGTTCCCCGAAGGGATTGCCGTATTGAGCCATGCTTTTACTGCTGGCTTGAAAAACGGCGGGCAGGAACCCGCCCTCCACCAGCCGTTTCCGGGCGGCCTGGACGATATCGGAAACCTCCACCCGGGAAGGGCAGACGTATTTGCAGTTCAGGCAGTTGGTGCACTGGAAGAGCCGGGCGGCCATCTCTTCCGAAGGCTTCAAGCGGCCGCTCATCAGGCTCAAGGACAGCAGCACCCGGCCCCGGGCGTTCATGGATTCCAGTCCGGTCTGGGCGTAAGTCGGGCAGCCGGCCCGGCAGAAACCGCACTGGATGCAGGCCAGGATCTCGTTGTCGATCTTTTCCCCGAAGCTTTGGAGATCTTCCGGATGCTCCATCAGGTAGGCAAAGGCGAATTGTTCCAGAATATCCCGGGGGCTGTCTTCAAAACCCATCTTGCCCGGATTCATAATGTCATCCGGGTCCAGCGTTTTCTTGATCTGCTCCATGACCTCCAGGGCGTTGCCCAGTTCGGTCTTGATATAGGGCGCCTTGGCCATGCCCAGGCCGTGTTCGGCCGTCAGGGTGCCGCGGAACCTCATGGTCAGATCGATGAAATCCTGGGCGATCTTACGCAGGGTTTCCCATTCCTCCTTTTTCCGCACGTCCATGACGATAACGGCATGGAGGTTGCCATCCCCGATATGGCCGAAGGTGGCGATCGGAAAATTATGCCGCTTCCCCACATCCTGGATCGCGGTGATCGTGTCCGGGATCTGGCTGATGGGCATGCCGAAGTCCTCCACGATCGGTATCAGCCGGTAACCCGGCTTGATCCGGGACAAGGCGGGCGTCAGGCCCTGCCGGGCCGACCACATGGCCAGCCGCTGGGCCGGGTCGTCCGACCATTCGTTGCCCAGGCCGCCCATTTCCCGGCAGACGGCGTCGATGCGGGTGATGTAATCCTGGACTTCCAGCTTGTGGCCGTCGATTTCCATGAAGAGCGCGCACTTCACCTCAGGCGGAAAATCGAGTTTCATGGCCTTTTTAACCACCTCGATCGACATGTCATCCAGAATTTCACAGGAAGACAGCCGGATCCCCGAGGAGAGGATCTTTTCCACGGTGCGGCCGGCCGCTGCGATGGAGGGGAAAGTGGCCTTAGCAAAGGCGATATAGGCCGGTTTGGACAGAATTTTCAGTGTGGCCGAAGTAATGATGCCCAGGGTCCCTTCCGAGGAAGCGAAGAGGTGCGTCAGGTCGTAGCCGGCCGAGGTTTTGGGGGCCAGCGATCCGGTATGGATCACCCGGCCGTCGGCCAGCACCACTTCCAGCCCCATCACGTAGTCCCGGGTCGTCCCGTATTTGACAGCCCGGACGCCGCTGGCATTGCAGGCAATCATGCCGCCGATGGTGCAGATCGGGGCGCTGCCGGGGTCCGGAGGAAAAAAATGGGTCGGTTCCAGTTGGGCGTTCAGGGCGTTGCAGACGATCCCCGGTTCCACGATCACGTAGCGGTCGTTCTTGTTCAACTCTTTGATCTTGTTCATGCGGGAAAGATCCAGCAGAATGCCGCCCTTGGCGGCCAGGGCCGCCCCGGTGGCGCTGGTGCCGGCTCCCCGGGGCGTCACCGGGATCTTATGGGCCGCCGCGACTTTGACCACGCCCACCACCTCTTCGGTGGAGCGGGCAAAGACGATGGCTTCCGGAAAGCCTTCGTGAACCGACAGGTCCCGGGAAACGCTGAAACAGTCAATCGTGCCGGTATTGACGTTCTCCGGCCCTACTACTTCCTTTAATTCTTCAATATAACTCATAAAATACTCCTCCAACAAAATGATCCTTAAGAAGGTATCAAGCGCATTTGGAATGGCCTACTCTTCAAATCCGAAATCCGAAATTTGAATTTGTTTCGGATTTCGAGTTTCGAGTTTCGAGTTTAGCTTCAACAGCCTTTATTTATTCATTAGTTCCTTAACCCTGGCCACTTCCGCCTCGATAAAAGATTTCAAATCGGCGGCGGCCATCAGGTTGGCTTTTTCCGCCTCCAGGTTGTCGGGGGCGACTTTGCAGATCCAACCCTGATCATAGGGCGATTGGTTGATCAATTCCGGTTCGTCTTCCAGGGCCTCGTTGACCTCGGTCACCTCACCGGAAACTATGGCGTAGATCCGCCCCACCCATTTACCGGATTCAATGGAGCCGAAGGGCTTACCCTGGGAAACTTTCTGCCCCGCTTCCGGCAATTCCACGTAGCCGATCTCCCCGGCCAGTTTCTGAGCGAAGTCGGTCGTGCCCATGACCACGCTGTCCCCCTCGACCCGGGCCCAGAAATGATTTTTGTCGTACCATAAATCATCGGGAAAACTGTAGCCTTCTATTTCCATCATCCGCCTCCTTTTTCTTCCTGGATTTATTCGTTGACCCTCATGCTCAGAGGGAGTCCTCAATGCATGGCCACTCAGTTGTTTTAGTCGTCAT
>JACRCK010000321.1 GCA_016219065.1 Deltaproteobacteria bacterium | reverse complement strand
TCTACCTGGGCTGCGCCACCGAGCAACTCGGCACCAGCGCCCCTCTTTTTCCCATGGCGGAAAACGTCATCGCCGGCGGAGCGCCCCTTTTTCATATCCTGGGGCAGACCTGCAGCTTGGGAACGATCCTCTTCGGCGGAACGTTGCTGATCTTCCCCAAGGTCCAGCTCGACGCCCTGATGCACGGCATCCAGCGCTTTCAGGCCAAGACCCTGCTCGGCGTGCCGGCCTTATACCGGATGATCCTGGAACACGACCGGGTGGATTTCTACGACCTGAGCTCCCTGCAATTCTGTTTCAGCGGCGGAGACGTCCTGCCCCTGGAGATCGAAAAGCGTTGGAACCAAAAATTTCAAATACCGATCTACCAGGGCTACGGGGCAACGGAAACCTGCGGCGGCGTCGCCATGGCCCCCGCCGATCAGCCGTCCCCCCCGCGCAGCATGGGCCGGGTGGTGCCCAGCAAGGAAATCCGGGTGGCCGACCCCCAGACCCTGGAGGCCCTGCCCCGGGGGACGGCCGGGGAACTGCTCGTTCATTCCGATCCCATGGTGTCCGCCTACTGGAACAAACCCGAGGAAACCGCGGCCTCCTTCGTGACCCTGGAAGGAAAGCTCTATTACCGCACCGGCGACATCGTCACCCTGGACGAGGAGAACTTCCTTTATTTTGTGGACCGCACGGTGGACACCATCAAGCACAAGGGCTACCGGGTCTCGGCTTCGGAGATCGAGGCCGTGCTCCAGGAACACCCGGCGGTCGTCGAATCCTGCGTGGTCGGCATCCCCGACCCCAAAGTGGGCCAGCGGATCAAAGCCATCGTGGTGCTGAAGAAAGACATCAAGGGCATCACCGGCTATGAGCTGATCAAGTGGTCCCGGGAGCGGCTGGTCCCCTACAAGATCCCCCAATATATCGAATTCCGGGACATGCTGCCGAAATCCAAGGTGGGCAAACTCCTGCGCCGGGAGGTCCGCACCGGAGAGCAGAAGCGGCAGGAGAAAGACGAAAAGAGCGACGCCGTGATGAAGGACAGCGGGCTGGGTTAGATTATCGGGATTGTCCGAACCCGGGCGGATGCACTCCCCGCGCCTCGTGAGGGGTTCCTTCCGGGTCGGATAACCCTGATTTTTGGTTCGCAATAGATTGACAAAGGAATGCCTGGGCAGGTCAGCAGAAAGGATTGCCAAGGAGGACAAAATAAAAAAAACCTTTAGCAATCCTATTTCGAGTTGCTTGATTTTTTCAACATAAATCTGCGCCGGGGACGCCGGACTTTTTCCTGGCCCCCGGCGGCCGGGTCGTTTAATTTTCTTCTGATTCCCCCTTTTTATTCCGCCTATCCAGGAAACATGGAAACACTTAATAAAACCCCAGTTTTTGACTGGGCGTCTCCACGTAGGAAGTTCCGTCAGTTTTCAACTTTTCATTGAATTCCTTCCAGAAGGCATCATCTTCCTGCTGCCAGTCGCGGCCGAAACGGCGGTCGAAGAAATCCCCCAATCTTTCAAAGAGCCGACGCCAGGTCGTCAGGGGTTCCTGGGCCAGGACATCCTCCAAAACGGGAACGATGTCTCCGATTTTCTCTTTGGGCAGATAGGCCCGGGCCCCCAGTTGGATGGCCTGGCGCAGGGCTTCCGGCGTCAGGGCATGGGCGGTGAGCATGATGACTTTAAAATTCAAGCGAACGGCCTGTTCCAGCAACTCAAAGCCGCGAACGCCCATAATGTCGAGGATGACCAGATCCAGCGGAGTCGTGGCCAGTAGGTCCCGGGCCCATTCATAGGTTTCGGCTTTGATAATCCGGCAGTCCAGGCAGGCTTCCGCTATTTCTTCCTCCAGGATGCTCAGGATGTCCGGTTCATCGTCCACGATCAGGATGTTCAGTCCTTGCATTTTTCCTTCCATGCCCTTATCCTCCGGCGGGAAAAGTGTGGTCTCTCCGCGGGCGCCCAGCTATTGATTCTTCAGTTTTTCCTGAAAATCGCGCCAGAATTTTGCATCTTGCTGCTGCCAGTCGGTTCCAAAACGTACGTTAAAAAACCCGCCCAATTTATCCAGTAACCGCTGCCAACCCGGCAGGTTTTCGTAGCGGAGCACATCTTCCAAAAAAGGGACGATTCGGGACATTTCTTCCTTGGGCAGATAGGCCCGGGCCCCCAGTTCGATGGATTGCCGCAGGGCTTCCGGAGTCAGGGCGTGGGCGGTGAGCATGACCACCGGAAATTTTCTCCCCACCGCCTCTTTTAATAGGTCGAATCCGCGGACCCCCATAATATCCAGAACGACCAGATCATAACTGTAGACCCGCAGAAATTCCCTGGCCTGATCAAAGGTTTGGGCCCGATCGACGAAGCAGGTAGGACAAGCGGCCAGAATCTCCTCCTGCAGAATGTCCAAAACGTCGACCTCGTCATCGACCAGGAGAATTGATTTTCCTTTCAACAGCGCTTCAGCCGCCATAGATCATTCATCCCCACTTTAGGCATCGATAATCCGGGATTCCGCCCCGGCCGAATCCCGTTTTCCTCCCAGCACCATCCGGGAGCTTCCCCGGCTGCTTACTTGATGACCACCCGGTCGAACCGACCCTCAATCTGATCGGAGAAGCCCTTCCAGAACTGCGACTCCGACTTCCGCCAATCCGGGCCGAAGCGCCGGTCGAAGAAATCACCCATCCGGCCGAAAAGGCGGCCCCAGCCTTCCTCGTTTCCATATTTCAGGATGTCCTCCAGGAAAGGGACCACGTCGCCCAGTTTTTCCTTGGGCAGATAGGCCCGGGCCCCCATTTCAATGGATTTCTTGAGGGCTTCGGGGCTGAGGGCGTGGGCCGTCAACATGGCCACCGGCAGGTCCTGTTTAAGCGCCTCTTCGAGCAATTCAAAGCCCCGGACCCCCATAATATCCAGAATCACCAGGTCAAAGGCCTTCTGGTTCAGCAATTCCACCGCCTGTTCGTAGGTCGTGGCCTTATAAATCCGGCAACCCTCGCAGGCACTGCCGATTTCCTCTTCCAGGATATCCAGCACATCCGGTTCGTCGTCCACGGCCAATATTTTTTTTCCGTTCAAAATGGAATCCTTCATCAGCCCGTTCTCCTTTCTTCTTGATAGAGGCGGCAATTCCACCATGAAGGTAGTCCCCGCCCCTTCCCGGCTTTCCAATTCGATCTTTCCACCCATGGTTTCCACCAAGGTCTTAATTCCCGCCAACCCCAGCCCCAGGCCGGTCCACTGAAAAGGGTTGTTTTCTTCGATGCGCACGAAGCGGCCGAAAAGAATCTTTTGACCTTCCCGGGAAATCCCCGGTCCGTCATCGCGCACCTTGATCAACAGATTCGTTTCCCCTGCGAGAATGACCTCTACGCGGCGCCGTCGGTATTTCAGGGCATTGCTGATCAGGTTCCGCAGGATCTGGCTGATCTTACATCGGTCGTGACAGAACAGGGACCCGCAGAATTTCCCGGAGATTTCAATCGAGATCCCCTCCTGTTCCAAAATTTCCCGATATTCTTCCAGATTTTTCACCCCGGCGAGCCGTTCCACCGTCTGCGGGGACAGCATTTCCAGCACCTCCAGCAGCGTCTCCCCCACCACCTGTTCCAGATAAAAATACTCCCGGCGGTAAAAACCCTCCTCCGAACGGAGGATCTCGATCATCTCCTGCAGCAGGTTCTGGGATTTTTGGATATTTCGGGCGATCCGTTCCAAAACCGGTCTCTGCCGGTCGTTGACCGGACCGTAGCGTTCGGCCCGTTGGAGCAGGTTATGGACGCTGGTGGAAGCGATCGCTAAAGGACTGCGCAGATCATGGATCAGCAGGTCGAAGAGACGTTCTTTTTCCTGGGTGCGGACGGCGGAATCAGACATAAACTTTCCATGGAGCAAACAACCAATTATTTTTTTAATTAATAGCTTATTTTTAACGCGGGGGCAAATATTTAAAGGCGGGGGGCCGATTTATTTACATTTTCCGGGGGGACCCGGCGGATCAATCCTGAAGCGGCTCTTCCCCTTCAAAGATCAGGGAAATCACACTCCCCCCGGAGGCGGCGCTGTCCTCCAAATTCCGGCAGTGCGGGCACTCGGTAACGCTTCAAAATTTTGTAATTTTTTTAATAAATTGTCAAGAATAAACCCGGTTCTTGCGGTTAGGCCGCGGCCGAGGGCTCACGCTTGGCTGGCGGCAGGTCGTTCGCTTAAAGCTCCGGTCGGGTTGGGGGTTGCGGTCGAATTTTTTCGCTTGAATTTTTCCGGCTAATCCATTATTGAAGGGACATGCTGGAAAACGGCGTCAAGCTGGTTCGCTGTCTCGTTCACAAAACCCGGGGGCTTTCCGAAACACCGGAGGTTCGCTGGATTCCCTGGACGGAATTCGAACTCTGGAAATTCATGGTCAGCAGCCAGTATCGCTTTACGGTTTCGGAGGAAACCTTATATATCTATATCTCCCGGGCGGAATACGCGCGACACGAGCCGGTCTATTCGCGGCTGCCCCACACGGCCGTCAATAAAATCACCCTCTATTTTTTCCTCAAGGCCGACCAGGTCCTGGTCCCGGTCAGTCGCTATTTTCCGGCCGACGACTATGAAAGGATCAAACCTGTCTTCCTGCGCCATTTTAAAGCCTTCGAAGACCGCAACCACGTTACCAAATTTTTGGAAAACGTGGTTGAAGAAATGGGTATTGGTCTCCAAGGTCTGCGAACAGACCACCCTTAAACGACTTTCGCCTTTAAGCGAATCCGTTCCCCTGCCCGCCAACCTCCGTCCCGCCGGCCGGTGGAACCAGCCCTTCCTCCGCGGCCGGACAGGGGCTCCCGCACCGGGGACAGACCCGCCAGGACTTTTGCAGTTCCTGCCGGCAGGTGCCGCACTGCCGAAGCAGTAGAAAGGCGCAGCGGGGGCAATAACGAAAAGTGGGTTCCAGGGGATGATGACAGCGGGGACAGCCCCGGGCGCCCACGTCATAAGGGACCACCCGCAGCAGTTCTTCCATGGAAATCTTTCCCGCCCGGGTTTTATGGAAAGCGCAATCCAGCAGCGTTTTCATCCCTTCCGCCAAAGCCAGGGAACGCAGCTCCGTTTCCGAGGCCCGTTGCAGGATGGCCTCGCGAAACGCCGGGCTTACGGTCAACAGCTCAAAAACACCTTCGCGGCCGGAAACCCCGGTTCCCCGGCATTCCGGACAGCCGCGACTCCGGCGTAAAAATTCCTGAGGGGCGGAGCCCAGGAGCGGAACCAGGAAGGGGTAACGGTGTAAAAGTTCCGGTTCGGGCCGGTAGGGTTCCAGGCAGCGGGGGCAGTTTCTGCGGACGAGCCGCTGGGAGAGGATCCCCAACAGGGAGGAGGCCATCAGGTAGGGGGCCAGCCCCAGATTGAACAGGCGGGTAACCGTCGCCACCGCGTCGTTGGTATGGAGGGTACTCAACACCAGGTGGCCGGTCATGGCCGCCCGGAAGGCGATCAAGGCGGTTTCTTCATCGCGAATCTCCCCCACCATGATGACATCGGGATCCTGCCGTAAAATGGACCGCAACGCCGATGCAAAGGTGAGACCAATCTTCTCGTTGACCTGGATCTGCGTCAGGTCCTCCTGGAGGTATTCCACCGGGTCTTCCAGGGTCAGGAGATTGAGTCGGGGACGGTGGATGGCTTGGAGCAGGGCGTAGAGAGTGGTTGATTTGCCACTGCCCGTCGGCCCGACGACCAGGATCATCCCTTGCGGTCTCTCGGCCATGGCGGCCAGGGTCTGCAGCGGAGTGGCGCTGAGGCCCAGTTGATCCAGGCGGCGCACCCCCGATTCCCGGGCCAGGATCCGGATCACCACTTTTTCACCCCACAGGGAGGGTAGGCAGGAAACCCGCAAATCCAGTGTTTGTCCCGCGACCGCAAACCGAAAACTGCCGTCTTGAGGATGACGCTTCTCACTGATGTTCAAATTGCAGCTGATTTTAAACCGGGAAACCAGATTTTCCTGCACCTGTTTCGGCAGGATCGGCCCCCCCGTCAGACCTCCGTCAATCCGGTAACGGACCTGGACCGCTCCCACCCGGGGTTCGATATGGATATCACTGGCCCCGGAACGGAGGGCCTCCTCCAGCAGCTCTTTTTGCAGCCGCACCGCCGGCGCCGGGTCGGAGGGGAAGTCTCCCGGGTCTTTCGGTTTTTCTCGCTTGGCCAGGTTGAGTTCCATTGTTATCCCCGCCCTTGTCCTGAAAACAGGTGGAATTGGAGTGCTGGAGTATTGCCTTGAAGA
The DNA here is from genome assembly GCA_016219065.1 of Deltaproteobacteria bacterium. Classification (GTDB taxonomy): domain Bacteria; phylum Desulfobacterota; class RBG-13-43-22; order RBG-13-43-22; family RBG-13-43-22; genus JACRCK01. Next base: position 4,808 of record JACRCK010000321.1, on the reverse strand, counting down.
GCAGCACTCCAGCACTCCAGCACTCCAATACACCATTACTCCCGTATTATTCAAGCAAGGGACGTGCCAAGGGAAGAAGGGAAGGCCGGGCTTTCCTTTTCCCGATGGATCGCCTGGAGGAGCAACCATTCCCGGAGCCGTTGGCGGGACTGCAGGAAGCGGGGATCCCGAAAGGCATGCTGCCAACGCGTTCCGGAAAGTTCATCGGAAATGATCAAGAGGGCGGCCACCTCGATTTTTCGGAACAGCCCGACCGTAAACAGGGCGGCGGTTTCCATGTCCACGGCCGCCACCCCGGCGGCCCGGTAGGCCGTAATCTTCGCCCAGGTTTCCCGGTAAGGGGCATCCGTGGTCCAGACCGCTCCCGTACGACAAGGCCAGCCGCTCCGCTCCAGGGCCCCGGCTATTTCCCGGATCCACCCTTCCGGCGCCCGGGGATCGGGTTCGGGTGCGTAATGACGGGAAGTCCCTTCTTCACTTACGGCCCGGACGGGCAGCAGAAGATCCCCGGGCTTCAGGGCGGGATCAAGACTGCCGGCCCAACCTACAAAGAGGACCCTTCTGGCCCCCAGGGCGATCAGTTTTTCCAGCAGCATTACCGCCTGGGGCGCCCCCAATACCGGTCCGGAAAAGGCGACGGCTTCCGGACCGCTGCCGAAGCGGAAAACACGAAGCCATTGGTTTTGATAGACGGCTTGACCCCGACGTCGGGCCTCCCGGACCAGAGGACGCAGGTCGTCGCCTACCGCTACCAGAAAGGCCAGCGGCCCTAGGACCGGATCGAATCGGGATCGCTTAGGTTGGATGGCGCATTCGTCGGAGGGGTTCATCATCCGCTTCCCGGGCCGCGGGCTTTTTCCAGAAACTCCCGGGCCAGGGCGATCGTCGAAGCCGAACTCGACGAGCCGGAGAGCATCCGGGCCAGTTCGCGGATCCGGTCATTTTCATTTAAGCGTTGGATATCCGTCCGGGTCCGTTGGGCCTTGGTGGTCTTGAGCACTTGAAAATGCGTATCGGCATAAACCGCAATCTGCGGCAGATGGGTGATGCAGATCACTTGACGATCGCGGGCCAGGTCTTTTAACTTCCGGCCGACTTTTTCCCCCAGACCTCCGCCCACTCCGGCGTCCACTTCATCGAAGATAACGGTCTCCACCGACCCTTCCGCGGAGAGGACCCCCATGAGCACCAGCAGGATCCGCGAAAGTTCACCGCCGGAGGCGATGCGGGACAACGGGCGGAGCCCTTCTCCCGGGTTGGGCGCCATAAAAAATTGTATTTTTTCCAGACCTTCCGTGGTCAAGACCCGTTCCCCGTAGACCAGGTCGGGATCCGTTCCCGGGCCCGGCTGCTGAGGTTCGAAGCCCACCTCAAAGCGACAGTCCGCCAGACCGAGCGCTTTTAACTCCCCTTCTATCCGACCGGCCAATTCCCGGGCGGTCTGGCGCCGTCTTAAGGAAAGTTCCTCCGAGAGGGCAAAACAACTCCGCCGTTTTTCTTCGACGGCCTGCGCCAGTTCTTTTAATTTTTGGCTGTCCTCGTCCCGCTCTTCCAAGCGGCGTTCCAGGTCGGCCAGGTAGTCGAGAATGGCCGCGGTATCGGCCCCATATTTCCCGGTCAGGCGCTGGATCAACTGGAGCCGGTCTTCCACTTCTTCCAGGAGCCGGGAATCAAATACCAGACCGGATAGATAATTGCGCAGCGCCAGCCCTACCTCCTGCAGGGGAATCCCCAGGTCTTTCAATTCCTGCACCTGCGGCGCCAGGGTCGGATCAAGCTGGGCCGCCTGCCGTAGGCCGTCTCCGGCGCGGGCCAACATGTTGGAGATAGAAGTATCCGCTTCCGTCAAGATTTCCTGAACCCCCTGAACCTTTTCCCAGATTTTTTCGGCCTGACGGAGGACTTCCTTTTTTTGCCGTAAGGCTGCCTCCTCCCCCGCGGTCAACTGGGCCTGGCGGATTTCATCGGCCTGATACTGCCAAAGGGCTACCAGTTCTTCCCGTTGCCGCCCCTGTTCGGCCCTCCGTTTCCGTTCCTGGAGCAAGCGGCCCAGTTCCAGAAAAATTTTCCGGAGGCGATCGGTCAGGTCCTCCAATCCGGCGAAACGATCCAAGAAAGCCAGATGCCGGGCCGGATTCAACAAGGCCTGCGTTTCATGCTGATTGGAAATGCTGACCAGCGGGCGGGTACAGTTCCCCAGCACCGACAGGCTTGACAATTGGCCGTTGATCCAGGCCCGACTTCGGCCGCCCCGTTGAAAGGTGCGCCGTACCAGCAACTGGCCGTCGGGAGCGCCGCCGAAGGGTTGCCGGAACGGTGCCCCGCCGGCCGTCTCCGGTAGGGAAAAGAGGGCCGAAACCTGCCCCTCCTCGGCCCCCTGCCGGACCATTTCGCCACCGGCTTTGTCTCCCAACAGGAGATCGACCGCTTTGATTAGAATGGATTTCCCGGCCCCGGTTTCACCGGAAAGTACGTTCATCCCCGCTGAGAAGGAGATTTCCAAGTGGTCGATCAGAGCTAAATTATCGATTTGCAGCTGTTCCAGCATGGTGAAGTGAACTGCCGTTGTCAGAAGTCGGCGATTTCAGGATTCGAGGGTTCCCGGGGTTCAAGGATTCAAGTGTCGGACAGAATTCCGCAAGACGAATTAATTGTCGATTGTCAATCGTCAATTGTCAATTGACAATTGAATTTTATTACTTGACCCCTCGTCGGCCTAAAAGCATGGCTTTTTCTCCCGCCCGCCATAAAAAAAGGCCCTCGGAAAGGCAGCGCCGGCGAGGGCCTCGAGGTTTTGCGGTTGGTAAACGATTTACACTTTCATGACATTCGAGGCTTGTGGCCCTTTGGCCCCGTCTTTGATCTCAAACTCGACGTCCTGCCCCTGCTTCAGGGTTTTGAAGCCATCCCCCTGGATGGCGGTGTAATGGACAAACACGTCCGAGCCGCCTTCCCGTTCAATAAACCCAAACCCCTTGGCATCGTTAAACCACTTCACTTTCCCTCTGCTCATCATACTGCAACCCCCTCCTTGAAATGAACTACACGGGACTGATACCCGTTACTGCAGGCAGGATAAAAAAAAAGGTAAAAAAGCGTTTAGACTTTTTCACCTTAATGAAGTAACGAATGTTCTCATAATTAAAAAGGCACACCCCAATTGGGTGTTTTTTTACCTTTCTTTTTACATCCTGTCAAGATTTTTCTTAAGGGGTGTAAATATTTTTTATTACAACTGCAGCCAACCTTTGATAACAAACCGTGGGCCGGAGGAGGGCGGCGGCAGATAGGGATTTTGTATCCGATCAACGCGCTGGAAGCGGAAGGAGCTGTCGGCCTGGATCCCTCCCTGGCTGACGATCATCCCTTGCAGGTTTCCGCGGCCGGCCGGGATGAACGAACCTCCGGACCAGAAGACTCCGCCGGCCTCCCCTTCGTTTTTCATGACAATATCCCGGGTCGTGATGATGGCCGTATCGATCTGTTGCTGGACATTCAACCGGGAATTGCCGCTAAAGGTGACCACCCCGGTACTGATCAGCGTGACCCCGGTCAGATCGCAGCCCCGGACCTGCACATCTCCCTCCACAAAAATCAAGCGTCCCTGCTGATTCCCGGCCAGATTCAATTCCTGATTGCCCATTAAAAAAAGGTTGTTCCCGGTCCGGGCCAGGCTCCGGTAATATTCCAGGTCCCCGGCGGACAGGAAGGGCACCGGTACCGGCGGGCGGTAATCGGGCGCGGCGGGATCGACGGACTGGCCGAGGGCATACTGATTTTGTCCGAGTTCCTCCAATAAGGCCGGGGCCAACGTATAGCCCTGGTTGGCCTGGACGCCGGTCCGCAGAAAGGCGGCGCCGGACACCCCTAAACGGCCGGCGGTCACCAGGCCGGGTTGGAAAGGCCGGGGTAGCTGGTTGTGGGCAATGACGGCCTTGACCCGGGCCGCCGCGCGGCTCAGGGGCTCGCGCGACTGCACGGTCAGCTCAACATAGCGGGGAACGTCGGCCGGGTCATAACGCAGAGCGGACAGCCAAACCCGGAATTCCTCCCAATTAGCCGCCCTCGGTTCCGTGGAGGGGAAGTTCAATTGGCGGCCAGTCTTTTTCAGGAAAAAGGCCTCGGGGGTCCCTCGATAATGGGCCAGCAGAGAGTGCACCCCCGCTTCGGCGGCGTAAAGGGCCGACATATTCTGTTGCGCATTGACGGAAATTTTCAAGTCAGTGCCGGTCATCAGGAAGACTGTGCTGCCGGCCAGGGTCAACACCATTAACAAGAGCAAAACAGCGACCAGGGCCAACCCTTGGCGCTGGGACAGCAGGTCGATTTTTTCCATTTGTTAATTCCTCTTCCCGGACCGGGTGATTAAGCGTAAAGCCTGCCGGACCCTTTCCGCCTCGGTTTCTCGTCCGGGTTGCTGCCGGGCTTCGAGCAAAACCTCGTACGTCCCCGGTTGGATCAGGCGGATTTTCAATTGCTCGATTTCCTCGGCCAGCGGTTCAAACCCGCCGCCGTTTACTTTTCTTTTCAATACCGGTTTCCCCGTTTCGTGGGCGTCCCCCCCGGGATCGTTTAAATCATTGAATACGGCATAACTCACCAGGCTAAGTTCGCCCGCGCCGGTCCCGGCCGGATGATCCCGGGCCAGGCCCTGAATACCCGGCCGAACGGGGTCGGCATCGATTCGGAGTTCCCGGCCGAGGATACCCGTCACCTGAGCGTATTCCGGAGGCTGTCCGATCACGAGCAGATCACCCGGCCGATACTGATCGTTGACTTCGCCCGGCAGCAACGCCAGGGACAGGGCG
>JACRCK010000320.1 GCA_016219065.1 Deltaproteobacteria bacterium | reverse complement strand
TTTTATCTGGTCAGCGACGGCTCCCGGATTCCCTACCGCATCAAAGTCAGGACCCCCTCCTTTTCCAATATCTTCGTCCTGACCAAAATTCTGCCGGGTAATTTCGTGGCGGACACCATTGCCATTCTGGGCAGTGTCGACGTGGTGGTACCGGAGATCGATCGGTGATTCCCAATATTCACTTAAAAGACATCCCGCTGTTGGGCCCCGCTTACCAATTCATTGGCCACGACGTGTTCGTGGCGGTAACGGGTCTCCTGCTGCTCCTGGGGTTCATCCAGGTCAACGCCCTGTTTCTCATCTGGCTGGAGCGCAAGGTGGCTGGCCACATTCAGCTCCGCCCCGGCCCCATGGAGGTCGGACCCCACGGGCTGCTCCAGACCCTGGTGGACGGCATCAAGCTGATGGGCAAGGAATTGATCACCCCCACCGCCGTCGACAAACCCATGTACTGGCTGGCCCCCATCATCGTCCTGATCCCGGCCGTGGTCTGTTTTGTAGTCATCCCTTTCGCCCCGGTCCTGCAGGTGCGGGACATCGACGTGGGCATTTTGCTGATCTTCTCCTTCTCCAGTTTGACGGTGCTGGCCATCCTGATGGGCGGCTGGGCCTCCAACAACAAGTACTCCCTGATCGGGGCGGCCCGTTCGGTGGCCCAGATCATCGCTTACGAAATTCCCCTCCTGCTGTCCACCATGTCGGTCATCATCATGACCAACTCCTTCCGGATGAGCGACATCATCGCGGCCCAGGACAAGGTCTGGTTCATCCTGTTTCAGCCCATCGCCGCCATCATCTTTCTGATCGGGGCCACGGCCGAAACCAACCGGGCGCCCTTCGACCTGCCGGAAGCCGAATCCGAACTGGTGGCCGGGTTTCACACCGAATATACGGGCATGCGCTTTGCCCTCTTTTTCCTGGCCGAATACAGCAACATGTTCATCACCGCGGCCATGGCCGTCGTCCTTTTCTTCGGCGGCTGGCAGGGCCCGGTGTTGCCCGGACTGATCTGGTTCATGCTCAAATGCTACGCCCTGATCTTCGGGGTCATCTGGGTCCGCTGGACGTATCCGCGGCTCCGCTTCGACCAGTTGATGAACTTCGCCTGGAAGATCCTGATTCCGATTGCCCTGCTCAACCTGATGCTGACCGCCATCATCATTAAATTGATTAAAATGCTATAATTATGGAATCTTCATCCGGTCTGGTCCAATACGTTCGCGACATCCTTATCGGCGGCCGCAGTCTGATTATCGGCTTGTGGGTCACCTTCAAGCGGCTCTTCACCCCTATCGTCACCGTCCAGTACCCCCGCCAGAAGCTGACCATGTTCCCGAATTTCCGGGGTCATATCGAGGCCATCCGCTTTGACGACACCAAGACCCATCACTGCGTGGCCTGCGGCATGTGTATGCGGATCTGCCCCTCCCATGTCATCAAGGTTCAGGGGGTCAAGAGCAAGGCCAGCGACCACAAGCGGGGCACGCTGTACTACATCGATTTTACCAAGTGCAGTCTCTGCGGCCTCTGCGTGGATATCTGCCCGGAACAGACCTTGCGTTTTTCCCAGGAATACGAACTGGCCTTTCCCTCCCGCTGGGATGGAGTGATCGACATCATGAAACGCTTAGAGGAATCCCGATGACGACCTTAGCCGACTACTTTCCCCCTACCTATCTGGCCCAGGCGGCCTTCTGGTTCACCATCGGGGTGACCCTGGTGGGGGCGTTGCTGGCGGTCATCCCCAAGAATATCGTCCATAACGTCATGGGTTTGGCCCTCTCCATGTTCGGGGTCACCGGCCTGTATCTCTACCTGGGCAGCCAGTTCGTGGCCATGATGCAGCTCTTGATTTACGTGGGCGCTATCTGCGTCACCTATATTTTCGCCATCATGCTTTCCCCGCCCCTGATGGAGGTGCCGCCGAAACGACAAAAAGCCAAGATGACCCTGGCCCTGCTAGTCAGCGTCGTCACTTTCGCTTCCCTGACCCTGATGATCCTCTCTTTCCAGTGGCAGCCCCTGAAGGCCCTGTCCCGGGATTGGTCCATCAAACAGGTCGGTCAGGTGCTGTTGACCCGTTATTTTCTAGTTTTTGAACTGATCTCCCTCCTGCTGGCCATCGCCATCATCGGCTCCATCATGATCGCCGGCCTGGGCCGGAGCCGGGAGTAAGCCTATGGAAAGTTTGACCGTTTACCTGATCATGGGCGCCTTGATGTTTTGCATCGGCCTGCTGGGCCTGCTGCAGCACACCTCCCTCATCGGGATGCTGATCGCCACCGAACTGATCTTGAACGGGGCGGGCTTGAACGCCATGGCCTTTAATTTTTTCCTGTCGCCCGATGCCACGATCGGTCAGGTCTTCACCCTGTTTATCATGGGCATCGCCGCCGCCGAGGCGGCCATTGCCCTGAGCATCATTCTTGCCGTGTACCGCCGGTTCCGGGAGATCCGGGTCGACACCATCAGTGAATTGAAAGGATAGGCTAGACCGACACGCGATGGACACCATCTATTCCCTAAGACCCCTGGCGGCCGTCCTGATCGCCTCCGCGGCCTCAATCCTGATCCTGGCCACGCGCAACCGCCCTAACCTCCGGGAAACCTGGTCCGTGGCCGGGGCCGTGGCGACCTGCCTCACCGTCCTGTCCATGACCCCCTGGATCCTGGCCGGGAAGTATGTGGAAGTTACCCCTTTCGTCATCCTGCCCGGCATCTCCCTGAAATTCCGGGTGGACGCCCTGGGGATCCTCTTCGGCACCATTGCCTCCTTCCTCTGGATTTTGGTCTCTTTTTACAATATCGGGTACATGCGGTCTTTGAACGAACATGCCCAGACCCGCTACTACTTCTGTTTCGCCGTGGCCATCGTCGGGGCCGTGGGGGTGGCCTTCTCCGGAAACCTGTTTACTCTTTATCTTTTTTACGAGATCATCACCATCTTTACCTATCCGCTGGTCGCCCATCACCAGGATGAAGAGGCCTACGAGGGCGCCCGGAAGTACATGGTCTATCTGACCGGCACCGCCAAGGGGTTTTTTCTGCCGGCCATCATTCTGACCTATGTCCTGGCCGGCACCCTGGATTTTGCACCCTCCGGGGTGGTCCAGGGGATCTTTCCGGCCGATGCCAACCCGGTCCTGGTCACCATCACCTATATCCTCTACTTGGCTGGATTTGCCAAGGCCGCCATCATGCCCTTTCATAACTGGCTCCCCTCGGCCATGGTGGCCCCCACCCCGGTCAGCGCCCTGCTCCACGCCGTAGCCGTCGTCAAGGCCGGGGTCTTCTGTATCAGCCGGGTCATGCTCTCCGTTTTCGGACTGGAAGTCCTCGACCGGCTCTATCTGGGGATTCCGACCGCCTATGCCGCCGCCTTCACCATCATCGCCGCTTCGGTGATCGCCTTGACCAAAGACGATCTCAAGGCCCGACTGGCCTATTCCACTGTCAGCCAGCTTTCCTACGTCATTATCGGGGTAGCCCTGCTGACCCCCACGGCGGTCACCGGCGGGCTGCTGCATATCGCCAACCATGCCTTTTCCAAGATCACCCTCTTCATGTGCGCCGGGTCGATCTACGTGGCCCTGCACACCAAAAAAATCAGCGAGATGGGCGGTATCGGCCGGGTCATGCCCTTTACCCTGGCCGCCTTCGGGATCGCCTCCCTGAGCATGATCGGGGTGCCCCTGGTCTGCGGTTTCGTTTCCAAGTGGTATATGATCCGGGGGGCCATGGAAGGGCATCACAGCTTTTTCCTGCTGGTCTTCCTGGCCAGCACCATTTTAAACACGGGGTACTTCATCCCCATCCTGACCAAGGCCTTTTTCGATCCTCCGGGGCCGGCCCTGGAACACCTCGGCCAGGGCGGAGGCTCGGGAACGAGCCGGCTCCACGAAGCGCCGATCTTCATGGTGGTGCCTCTGGTCTTAACGGCCCTGGCGTCCATCGTCATGGGTCTCTATCCCGACTATTTCCTGAATATCGTGAAGGCGGTTTTTCGATGATCTGGGCAAACGCGATTCAATACTTACGAGATCATTTAAAGGCCTTAAAGACCATCCTCTATGTCTTAATGGCCTTGACCATCGTGGTGGACTTTCTGATCCCCCGACACGAAGCCCATTTTTTCGGGGATAAAATTCCCGGTTTCTGGTCGGTCTTCGGGTTCGTCGGCTGCCTGGTCCTGATTAAAGTGATGAAAGGGCTGGCCCACACCATTCTCGGGCAGCGGGAGGATTATTATGGATAGCTGGATCCATCCCGGCCTGCTCTATATCCTGGGCGCCTTCCTGATCCCCTTTCTCCCGGGGCGCTATAAGCAGGTTTACCTGCTGGCCTTGCCGGCTTACGCCTTTTATCACGTGCTCCAGATGACCCCGGGAGTGTACGGCAGCTTCCAGTACCTGGGCTTCGACATCGTTATCGGCCGGGTAGATAAACTGAGCCTGGTCTTCGCCCATGTTTTCACCCTCATGTCTTTTTTGGGGTTCCTCTACGGCATCCATGTCAAGGACGACGGCCAGCACATGGCCGCCTGTTTTTACATCGGCGGCTCCCTGGGGGTGACTTTCGCCGGCGATTACCTGACCGTGTTTATCTTCTGGGAAATGATGGCTTTCGGGTCCGTCTTCCTGGTCTGGGCCCGCAAGGCCCCGGCTTCGACGGCCGCCGGCTACCGCTATCTGCTGATGCACATTTTCGGCGGGCTGCTGCTCCTGGGGGGTATTTTCCTCCGTTATCAGCATACCGGCAATCTGGATTTCGTGCTCATCCCCGAGGCCGGGGCCGGCCTGGCCGAGTATCTGATCCTGGCCGGATTTGCCCTGAACGCCGCCGTGTTCCCCCTCCACGCCTGGCTGCCGGACGCTTATCCTGAGGCCACCGTGACCGGCGCGGTCTTCATGTGCGCCTATACCACCAAGACCGCCGTCTATGTGCTGGCCCGGGCTTTCCCCGGATATGACGTGCTGGCGGTCATGGGCGTGGTCATGACCATCTACGGCGTCTGCTACGCCACGATTGAAAACGATATGCGCCGGATCCTCTCCTACCACATCATCAGCCAGGTCGGTTACATGGTGGCCGGCGTGGGGATCGGCACGGAACTGGCCCTCAACGGGGCCTGCGCCCACGCCTACGCCCATATCCTTTACAAGGCCCTGCTGTTCATGGGGGCCGGGGCGGTCATAGAAATGACCGGCCGGTCCAAATTAAACGAATTGGGGGGCCTGTACAAATACATGCCCCTGGCCCTCATCTTTTACGTGGTAGGCGGGATCTCCATCTCCGGCTTCCCCTTCTTCAGCGGCTTCGTCAGTAAATCCCTGATCGTGGCCGGCGCCGGGGAAGCCCATCACCCGGTGCTCATGGTCCTCATGCTCCTGGCCTCGGTCGGAACCTTTCTTTCGGTGGGCCTGAAGCTCCCCTATTTCGCCTGGTTCGGTAAGGATTCCGGACTGCGTCCCCAGGAACCGCCCAAAAATATGCTTTGGGCCATGGGTTTGACCTCGTTTTTATGCTTTTTTATCGGCATCTACCCCCAGGCCCTGTATGCCTTGCTGCCCTTTCCGGTTACGTATCATCCCTACTCCGGCCCCCATTTTTCGGAGACCGTGCAGATCCTGCTGTTCACCGGACTGGGATTTTTCCTGCTCCTCAAGAAGCTGACCCCGGAAGCGAAAATCAACCTGGACTTCGACTGGTTTTATCGGCAGGCCCTGGCCGGTTTCATGTGGTTCGATAACAAGGCCATCCAGGGGGCGGACTCCTGGTGGAGCGAACTTTACCGGACCGTGGGGCTGAAAATCACCATGGTTTTCGCCTGGGGGCTGGCCCGCTTCGACCGCTGGGGAATCGACGGCGTGGTGGACAACGTCGCCTACGGGACCCGGGGACTGGGAAACCGCTTCCGCGCGGTCCAGAGCGGAAACATCCAAAATTACCTGGCCCTGGCCATGCTGGTCTTTTTTGTAGTCATCGGGGTCTTCATCCTCTGGTAGGATGCGGCCTTGCTAAAGGTGGACAGAGACGAATGGATTTCTTGATTCCCAATCAACTCAATTACCCGATTTTAAGCACTCTCATCTTCCTGCCCCTGGCGGGATCGCTGATCCTCTTCTTTATCCGGAACGAGACGGGGGCTAAAGTCTGGACCCTGATCGTCAGTACGGTCAACTTTCTGCTGTCCCTGCCCCTGTACTTTTATTTCGATACCGCCACTGCCAAGTACCAGTTCGGGGAGCACGCCCCCTGGATCCCTTATTTCAAGATCAATTATACCCTGGGGGTGGACGGGATCAGCCTGCTGCTGGTCCTTTTATCGACCCTGTTGATCCCCATCTGCGTCCTGGCCTCCTGGAAGTACATCAGCAAGCGGGTCCGGGAATTCCTGTTCTGCCTGCTGCTCATGGAAACGGCCTGTGTCGGTGTCTTTTCCGCACTGGATTTCGTTCTCTTTTATATCTTCTGGGAGGCCATGCTGGTCCCCATGTATCTGCTGATCGCCGTCTGGGGGGGCCCGGACAAGGTCTATGCCTCCATCAAATTCTTTATCTACACCATGGCCGGGGGCGTTTTCCTGCTGGTGGCCATGATCGCCCTGTATCTGAAGGCGGGAACCTTCAGCATTCCCCAATTGATGACCCATTCCTTTTCCCCGACCTTTCAGCTCTGGATTTTCCTGGGCATGGCCATCGCTTTCGCCATCAAGGTCCCCATGGCCCCCTTCCACACCTGGCTGCCGGCGGCCCACGTGGAAGCCCCGACGGCCGGCAGCGTCCTGCTGGCCAGCGTCCTGCTGAAAATGGGGACCTACGGCTTCGTCCGCTTCTGTCTGCCCATCACCCCCCAGGCCAGTCTCTATTTCGCCCCCCTCATGCTCTGGATTTCCGTCATTTCAATCCTCTACGGCGGCTATGTGGCCCTGGGCCAGAGCGACATGAAGCGGCTTATCGCCTACTCCAGCGTGGCCCACATGGGCTTCGTCACCCTGGGGACTTTCCTCTTCAATAAAAACGGCCTGGAAGGGGCCATGCTCCAGATGATCAATCACGGTATCACCACCGGGGCCCTGTTCCTCTGCGTGGGGATCATCTATGAACGGAGCCACAGCCGGCAGATCATGGATAATGCCGGCCTCGGTAAAATCATGCCCCTCTATGTAGGGTTTCTGGGCTTCTTTTCCCTGTCCTCCATGGCCTTTCCCGGAACGAACAGCTTTGTGGGCGAACTGCTGGTCTTGATCGGGGCTTTCAGCCGGGAACTCTTCTTCGGGGTTTTAACCATCCCCGGCGTGGTCCTGGCGGCCGCTTACATGTTGCGGCTGCTGCAAAAGATCGCCTGGGGCGGCCCGGGCAACTCCGCTTTCGTGGATTTAAATCTGCGGGAGATCGTTTATCTCATCCCCCTGGCCCTGCTGGTCCTATGGATCGGTTTCGCCCCCACGCCCTTCCTGGACGTGATGCATGCCAGCGTGGAGCACTTGATCCAGCAGGTCCAGGCCGGCCAGGCTGTGGCCTTGAATCCCTGAAACAGCGGCGGGAAGGACGGAAACCCGGAAATGATTAGGCACCAATTGCGGACGGTATAACAGTATGGGACTGACCGACATCCATTTATTTATTCCTGAACTCTTCGTGCTCCTGACGGCCCTGGTCTTTTTTTCCCAGTCGCTCTGGAGGTCTCCGGCCGCCGTTAACCATCGCCTGGCCGTGGGCCTTTCCTTCTTAAGTGTCGTCATTTGCCTGCTCTCTCTGAACCAGTCCGGAGATCTGTTCTTCCGGGCCTACCGCGTAGACCTTTTTTCCCAGGGCTTCAAGGTCCTGATCAGCCTGGGGCTTTTCCTGGTGATCCTCCTCAGCCGGGAACTGAAAAGCGTCGAGGACCACCTGCATCCGGAATATTATATGTTCCTGTGCCTGAGCTCTTTGGGGCTGATGCTGATGGTCAGCAGCGTAGAGCTGGTCACCATTTTCGTTTCCATGGAGCTTTCCTCCTATTCGGTCTATATCCTGATCCCCCTGCGGAAGCGGACCTATAAGAACCAGATGGAAGCGGCCATCAAGTACATCATTTTCGGCGCCGCCTCTACGGGGGTCATGCTGTTCGGCATGAGCTACCTCTTCGGGATCGCCCAGACCACCTACGTGGCCGACCTGATCCACAAGCTGCCCCAGTTGATGTCCCAACCGGTGGGGGTCGCCGGCCTGACCATGGTCCTGGCCGGTTTTTTCTTTAAACTGGCTGTCGTGCCCTTTCATTTCTGGACCCCGGATATCTACCAGGGTGCGGCCAATGAAACCACCTCCTTCATCGCCACCCTGCCCAAACTGGCCGGTCTGGCCCTGTTGCTGCGTCTGGTCAGCCTGGGGGGGCCGCAGGCTACCGATCTGGTCCGGATCCTGGTCTTTCTGGCCGCCGTTTCCATGACGCTCGGGAACCTGGTCGCCCTGGTACAGAAGGACGTCAAGCGCTTGCTGGCTTATTCCAGTGTCGCCCATGCCGGCTATATCCTCCTCGGCGTACTGACCCTCAACGCCGTCGGTTACGCTGCGGCCGTGTACCATATCACCGCCTACCTGCTCATGAATCTGGCCTGCTTTCTGGTCATCTGCCTGGTATCCCGGGAAGGGGAGGACGTGTCCATAGCCGATCTTTCCGGCCTTTACCGGCGGTCGCCCTTACTGGCCTTCACCCTGGCCGTGGGCGCCTTCGCCCTGGCCGGTATCCCGCCTACCGCCGGATTTACCGGGAAGCTGTTTTTATTCACCGCCGCCTTGAACCAGGGGCATCTGGCCCTGGTGGTGCTGGCCGCCGTCAATACCGCCGTTTCCATCTTTTTCTATCTGAACCTGGTCCGGGCCGCTTACGGCCAGGATCCCGCTGACCGTCCGGTGATAGCGGTACCCCGCTCCAGCCAGGTTTTGAACGTCGGTTTAATCCTGGCGATCCTGCTGTTGGGCGTGGTCCCGGCCTGGTTTATCGATCTGGCCCGGACGGCCTGCGAACGCCTGATTTTTTAATGGGGTCCATCTTGAATCAGGGAACAGAAATTATTATTTTAAGTAGTTAATCTTGAGAAGGAAGTACAAAGCCTTATGTTAGCCGAAAAACCAATCCCGGAACAGGAGCTGCAGGTATGGGAAGGCATCCTGGCCGACCACGGCGCCAAGACCTCAGCCGTACTCCAGATCCTTCTGGATATCAACGCGCACTACCACTACCTGCCCCAGGAAAGTCTGGAATGGCTGGCCGGACAGATCCATATGCCCATCAGCCAGGTGTTCAGTGTAGCGACCTTTTTCAAAGTCTTCAGCTTGACCCCCCGGGGCAAAACCATCATCCATGTCTGCACCGGGACGGCCTGCCACGTGCGGGGCGCCCCCAAGCTCTTGGAACGGATGAATAAAGATCTTCAGCTCAAGCCCGGCCAGACCACCCCTGACCTGGCCATCACCCTGGAGACCGTCAACTGCGTTGGGGCCTGTGCCTCCGCCCCGGTCGTCCGCATCGACGATACGACCTACAGCGACGTCTCCCCCGTCCAGTTGGCCGAGATCGTCGGGGAAATCAGACGGCGCGAGGATTAAGGGAGCATGGCCATGGAGCGGTTATCCAAAATTGAAGACCTCGAGGTCCTGCGCCAGGGGATCCTGGAACGGTATCAGCAAATTCGTAAGCGGATCCGCGTCTGCGTCGGCACCGCCTGCCATTCCCTGGGCGGCGAAAAGTTGGGCAAGGCCTTTGAGCAGTACCTGGAGGACAAGGGACTGGGACAGGATTACCTGGTCACGCCCACCGGCTGCAACGGTTTCTGCGCCCACGGACCCATCGTCGTCATCGAACCGGACAATATTTTTTATCAGCGGGTCAAACCGGAGCGGGTAGCGGAAATTGTTGAAAAGACCGTCCTGGGCGAGGAACTGATCGAGGATCTGCTTTACGTCGACCCGGAGACCGGGAAAAAAGTCATCCACGAGTCCGAAATTCCCTTCTACGCCCGGCAGGAACGGATCGTCTTCCAGGATTCCGGCCGGAATTTCATCACCAATATCGACGACTACATTTCCCGGGGCGGTTATTCCGCCCTGGCCAAGGCCCTGGGCACCATGGCCCCGGAAGAGATCATCGAAGAAATCAAGCTGTCGGGCCTCCGGGGCCGCGGCGGCGGGGGCTTCCCCACCGGAACCAAGTGGGAATCCTGCCGCAAGGCCAAAGGGGAGCTCAAATACGTCATGTGCAATGCCGACGAAGGCGACCCCGGGGCTTATATGGACCGGGCCCTGCTGGAAGGCAATCCCCATCAGATTCTGGAAGGCATGATCCTCGGGGCCTATGCCATCGGCGCCCGGGAGGGTTATATCTACGTCCGTTTCGAATACCCCATGGCCGTCAAGAACGCCCTCTGGGCCATCAAGCAGGCCAAGGAGTACGGGCTCCTCGGCCCCCGTATCCTGGGTACCGACTTCGGCCTGGAGATGTTCGTCACCCGGGGCGCCGGGGCCTTTATCTGCGGCGAGTCCACGGCCCTCATGTCTTCCCTGGAAGGCAAAATCGGAGAACCCCGGGGCAAACACATCCACACCGTAGAGAAGGGGCTCTGGAACCGGCCCAGCAATTTGAACAACGTAGAAACCTGGGCTACGGTCCCCCTGATTATCAATCAAGGCGGCCAGTGGCTCGCCTCCATCGGCACCGAACGCAGCAAGGGCACCAAGATCTTCTCCCTGGTCGGGAAAATCAACAATACCGGTCTGGTGGAAGTGGCCATGGGCACGCCCTTGCGCAAAATCATCTATGATATCGGCGGCGGAGTGCCCAAAGGGCGGGGTTTCAAGGCCGTCCAGACCGGCGGCCCCTCGGGCGGCTGTATCCCCAAGGAAATGATCGACCTGCCAGTGGACTTCGAAAAACTGAAAGAAGCCGGCTCCATGATGGGCTCCGGCGGCATGATCGTCCTGGATGACGAAACCTGCATGGTCGACGTCGCCCGCTATTTCCTGAACTTCCTGGAAGAGGAATCCTGCGGCAAGTGCGTCCCCTGCCGCGTGGGCGTCAAACGCATGCACGAAATCGTCACGGCCATCTGCAAAGGCCAGGGCCGGGAGGGGGACATCGAGCGCTTGCAGGACCTGGGCAGCACCATCACCGAAGGGGCCCTTTGCGGCCTGGGGAAATCGGCGGCCAATCCGGTCCTTTCGACCATTCGTTATTTTCGCCAGGAATACGAGGCCCATATCCGGGACAAGGAATGCCCGGCCGGTGTCTGCCGACGCCTATCGGCCGCGCCCTGCCAGAAGGGCTGCCCGGCCGGCATCGACGTGCCCAGCTATGTGGCCCTGATTTCCGCCGGCCACTACGAAAAGGCCCTGGAAATCGTCCGGGCCGACAATCCCCTGCCCTCCGTCTGCGGCCGCCTGTGTAATCACGGCTGCGAGGTAACCTGCACCCGGGGAGAAGTGGATGCGCCCGTAGCCATCATGCAACTGAAGCGCTTCATCTCCGATTTCGAGGTCCTGCAGCCCTTCCATCCCCCGGTGCGGCTGGTCCCCGATCAGCCCCACAAGGTGGCCGTCATCGGCAGCGGACCGGCCGGGCTTTCGGCGGCCTATTTCCTGGCCCGCAAGGGCTACCCGATCACGATCTTCGAGGCCGCGGAGACCCTGGGCGGCATGCTGCGCCAAGCCATCCCGGAATTCCGTCTGCCGAAAAGTTCTCTGCAGCGGGACATCGATTACATCCTGGCCCTGGGGGTCGAGGTCAAGACCGGCACCGCCCTGGGCCGGGACCTGAGCCTCGAACAGCTCCAGGCCCAAGGGTTTGAAGCCGTCTTTTTGGCCACCGGGGCCCACCGGGGTATGGAACAGGGCGTCTTCGGTGAACAGCTTTACGAGGGGGTCCTGGATGCTCTGGATTTCTTGAAAGGGATCCAGGCCGAAAAGGCCCCTGCCGGAAAACAGGTGGTCGTCATCGGCGGAGGTTACGCCGCCGTCGACGCGGCCCGGGCCGCAGTCCGCCGGGGTTCGGAGGTCGATCTGATTTACCGCCGGACTGAAAATGACCTTCCGGCCGAAGACCTGGAACTGCAGGCCGCCCGGGAAGAAGGGGTTCGGTTTCACTTCCTGACGGCCCCGACCAAACTCCTGGCCCGCAACAACCGGGTCAGCGGGGTGGAATGCATTCAACTGGAACCCACGGCTACGGATACCAGCGGCCGGCACCGGGTCCTGCCCAAAGAAGGGACCGAGTTCACCATCCCGGCGGACCTGGTCCTGATGGCCGTAGGGCTGCAGCCGGACTTGTCCTTTGTCCCCCAGATCCCCGGACTGGCGATTTCCCCCTGGCAGACCCTGACGGTCGATCCCGAAACCTTGCAGACCGGCGTCCCGGCCATCTTCGCCGGTGGCGACCTGATCACCGGCATGGCTTCGGTGATCGAGGCCGTGGCCATCGGAAAACGGGCGGCCTGGTCTATCGACAACTACCTCTCCGGCCGGGAACTCAAATTTCCGGTGGCCAAACCCCTGCTGCGGGTCGAAAAGACCGTCTTGCCGGAAGGCGAGGCTCCGGTCACGGAGCGGCCGGCCATGACCCTGTTGCCACTGAGCGAACGGGCCCGAAGTTTTCAGGAAGCGGAACTGGGCCTGAGTGAAAAGCAGGCCCTGGCTGAGGCCTGCCGCTGTCTCCGCTGCGATCTGACGGAGTAGGAACGAAACCCCATGGCTGAACCATTGACTCGTACCCCGACGCCCCAGAAACCCCTGGGGGTAATTACTCCTTATGAAAAACCGGATCTGACCGTTTGCGGCGGCGAGGGTCCGGGCAAACCTTGCGGGGCCCCGGCCCTCTACAGCCGCTTCAAAAAGGAGGCCGCCCGCCTGCGGATCCCTTTACGGTTGGAGCCGGGCAAAATCGGCTGTCACGGCGAATGCGCCAAAGGTCCCTTTGTCAGTCTCCCGCGCCTGGGTCTTTTTTATCAACAGGTCCGGGAAGAGCATGTGCCTTTTATTCTGCAGGAAACCATCGGGCAGGGTAAAATTCTTTTTCCGCTTTTGCGACTGGATCCCCTGCAATCGATCCGCAGCGACCTGATCTGGGAAAAGGAGGCCGAGTGCCTCATGACCATGGATTCTTCGTATTGCCTGGTCCAGATCGCCCAGTATTTTATCCGCTTCCACGCCGAGGAATCCTGCGGCAAGTGCGTCCCCTGCCGGCTGGGCATCAAACGCCTGGGCGAGGTCGTCGACGCCATATCCCGCGGCCAGGGGCCGGCCGAGGCCCTGACGGAAATCCGGACCCTGATCGCCCTGATGACCCAGGCCGCTTACTGTCAGTTCGCCGGCAAGACCTCCAAGATCATTTTGGCTATTTTAAGCTATTTTCAGCAAGAATTCGAAATCCACATCCGGGACAAGTATTGCCCGGCCGGGATTTGCAGCATGGTTTAAAGGTTAAAAAGGAGATTTTTCATGTCCAAGATTCACCTCACCATCAACGGCCAGGCCCTGGAAGCCGAATCCGGCGATACCATTCTTCAGGCCGCCCAGCGAGGGGGTATCCGCATCCCCACCCTTTGTCACCATCCGGCCCTGCCCCCGGAGGAATCCTGCCGGATCTGCGTGGTGGAGATGGTTCGGGGACAGTGGAGTTCCCTGGTGGCGGCCTGCGTTTACCCGGCCCGGGAGGGAATGGTTATCGAAACCGATACGGAACAGGTGATCAAGGCCCGGAAGACCATTCTGGAACTGATCCTCTCCGATCACCCTTTTGATTGCATGACCTGCAACGCCACCGGCCGGTGTGAATTGCAGGATCTGGCTTACGAATACGGCATCAAGGAAAGCACCCTGACCGGGCAGGTGCACGTTTATCCCCTGGATCCCGATCCCAACCCCTACATCCACTGGGACATGAACAAGTGCGTCATGTGCCGGCGCTGCATCCGGGCCTGTTCGGAAATCCAGTGCGCGCACGTCCTAACCAAGGCCGATCGGGGCTTCAATCAGCGTATATCCACGGCCTTCGGCCATCCCCTGGACCAGTCCGGCTGTGATTTCGACGGCCAGTGCGTCGCCTTCTGCCCGGTGGACGCCCTTTCGGAAAAAATGTCCCGCGGCAAGGGACGCAATTGGGAGATGGTGCTGAGTCCGGTGATCTGCCCCCTGTGCTCCTGCGGCTGCCGGAACGACCTGAATCGTAAGGGAACGGAAATCATCAAAATAACGTCCAACTTTGACTCTCCGGCGAACCAGGGCTCCTTGTGTTTCCGGGGCCGGTTCCGTTATACCTACCTCAATAAACCCGAAAGGCTGAAAACCCCGCGGCTGAAAAAGGGTTCGGAATGGATCGAGACCGGCTGGCCGGAGGCCCTGGAATTCCTGGCCGGCAAGATCAAGGCCGTCCGGGATGCTTCCGGTCCCGATGCCCTGGGTTTGCTGCTCGGGCCCACCCTGACCAATGAAGAACTCTTTCTCTGGGAACGGCTGGCCCGGGAAGGGCTCAAGACCGGGAAAACCGCTGTCAGCGGCTCCTCCGTCTGGGCCCCGGTTCAAAAAATCATGACC
>JACRCK010000319.1 GCA_016219065.1 Deltaproteobacteria bacterium | reverse complement strand
TTTAATACCAATATATATTTTTGCAGATTAAATAATATAAAAATAATATTGTCAAGTTAAAAATTTTGATGGAATATATTTATATTGACATTATATTATATTTTTTGGTATGTTAGCTTAAAAATCCGATGATCTTCGTGCCTTGTGGACTATTGGATTTTTGGAATTACCATTTAATAATATATTCTGGTAGATCTTACTTGGTGGTCATGGCAACAAAAGACCGATGGAGGGAGGATGATCATGAAAGCCTTGATTAAAGAATTTGAGCATATCTTAGGCAAAAACAACGTCTTCCAGGACGAAACGGATCGGGCAACCTATTCCTATGATGCCGCGGTTCTCGATTCGGCGCTTCCTTCGCTAGTCCTGCGGCCGACCTCCAGCGAAACCCTGGGCCGGGTAGTGGGCTTGTGCAACGAGCAGGCGCTGCCACTGACCGTGCGCGGGGCCGGCACCAACCTCAGCGGCGGGACCATCCCCCAAGCGGGGGGCGTGGTGGTGCTCACCAACGCCTTGAATCGAATTATCGAGATCAATGAAGAAGACCTCTATGCGGTGGTGGAACCCGGAGTGGTGACGGCCAGTTTCGCGGCGGCGGTGGAGGCTAGGGGGCTCTTCTATCCCCCCGACCCCGGCAGCCAGGCGGTTTCGACCCTCGGCGGTAATGTGGCGGAAAATGCCGGTGGGCTTCGCGGTTTACGTTACGGGGTGACTCGGGACTATGTGCTGGGCTTCCAATTCTTTGACGTCAACGGTGAGTTGGTCAAGACCGGCGCCCGCACCGTCAAATGTGTTACCGGCTACAACCTGGGCGGCCTGCTAGTCGGTTCCGAAGGCACGCTGGGAATCTTTGACCAGATTACCCTCAAACTGATTCCCATGCCGCCTGCCAGAAAGGCGCTGATGGCCATATTCAATGATATCAATAAGGCCTCGGAAACGGTGGCGGCGATCATTGCCCACCGCATCGTTCCGGTGACGCTCGAGTTCATGGACAACTTCACCATTCGCGCCGTGGAGGATTTCAGCCGGGCGGGACTGCCGGTAGACGCGGCGGCGCTGCTGCTTATCGAAGTCGACGGCCATCCGCACCAGGTGGAAGAGGAGGCCGCGAAGGTGGAAGCCCTCTGCCGGCAGATGGGGGCCAGGCATATTCGCGTGGCTAAGGATGCGGCCGAACGGGACAAGGTTTGGGAAGCGCGGCGGGCGGCCCTTTCGGCACTCTCCCGGATCAAACCCACCACGGTGCTGGAAGATGCTACGGTGCCAAGGAGCAAGATCCCAGCGATGATTCGGTCCATCGAAGAAATCGCCAAGGAATTCAATGTGACCATTGGGACCTTCGGCCACGCCGGCGACGGCAATCTCCATCCCACGATCCTCACGGACCGGCGCAACCAGGAAGAATGGGAACGCGTAGAGAAGGCCATTGACGCCATTTTCGACCGGGCGCTGGCTTTGGGAGGGACCCTTTCCGGCGAGCATGGCATTGGTCTGGCCAAATCGCGGTTCTTGGAGAAGGAAACCAACCGGGCCACCATCCTCTATTCGCGGCGCATCAAAGCGGCCCTCGATCCCAAGAACATTTTGAATCCTGGAAAGATCATAGGAGACTAGCCGTGGCCGACCTGAAGCAACTCGCGGGATTGATCAAGGAACTAGAAGACCAACTCGTCGTCTGCATGCGCTGCGGAATGTGCCAGGCGGTTTGCCCGGTCTTTGCCGAAACCGGGCGGGAGGCCGATGTAGCGCGCGGGAAGCTCGCCCTCCTCGACGGCCTCGTCCAGGAGCTGTTCAAAGATCCCCGGGGGGTAAACGATCGCCTGATGCGCTGCCTGCTCTGCGGCTCCTGCTCCGCCAACTGCCCCAGTGGGGTAAAGGTGTTGGATATATTCATCAAGGCGCGCGCCATTCTTACCGGTTACCTGGGGCTTCCTCCTCTGAAAAAGGCAATTTTCCGGGGCCTGCTGGTCCATCCGGGATTCTTTGACCGCCTCTTGGAATGGGGCGCAAAGCTCCAGGGCCTCTTCGTCAAGCCCGTTGACGACTTGCTGGGGACATCCTGTGGCCGCCTGCTTTCGCCCCTGGGGGAACGCCATTTTAAGACGCTGGCGCCGACGGCCTTTCATCAGATGGTGAAACCCATGAACACGAGGCCTGGGGCCTCAGGACTGAAGGTGGCTTTCTTTGTGGGTTGCGTCATTGACAAGGTGTTTCCCCCTATTGGAAAAGCGGTGCTGCGCGCCCTGGAGCATCACGGCGTCGGCGTCTATCTTCCTGAGGATTTTGCCTGCTGCGGCATTCCCGCGCTTTCTTCAGGGGATACCGTGGCTTTTGAACGGCTGGTTCGTCACAACCTGCGAAGATTCACCGGCCAGCCCTTCGACGTGCTCATTACCGCCTGTGCCACCTGCACCGCCACCATCAAGAAACTCTGGCCGTTGATGGCCGGGGAACTCTCGCCCGAAACGCAGGATCAGGTGGCGGCAATCGCCGCCAAAACTATGGACGTAAGCCAGTTTATGGTTGATAAGCTGGGCGTTGGCGTGATAAATTCGGCAGGTACCGATAAAATGGTCTTACTAACTTACCACGATCCCTGCCACTTGAAGAAATCCCTGGGAGTGGCCCTGCAGCCGCGTATTTTGCTTCAGGCCAATCCCGGGGTTCGCTTCCAGGAGATGGTCGAAGCCGATCGTTGCTGTGGTCTGGGAGGGAGTTTTAACTTACAGCATTATGACCTCTCCGCAGCCATCGGGAAGCGCAAACGTGACCGCATTGCGCAATCGGGGTGTGGGGTCGTGGCCACGAGTTGCCCGGCCTGCATGTTGCAGATTACGGATATGCTCTCGCAGGCGGGAGACCGAGTCCAGGTCAAGCATGCCATTGAGGTATATGCTGAGTCTTTGACTTAGAAGAGCAGGAAGCCATTTTTATGTTAAAGCCCATTAAACCCAAGCGGATGTCTGATCAGGTCTTCGAGCAATTGAAAGACCTCATTTTCCGGGGCCAGCTCAAACCCGGGGAACGATTGCTGACCGAGCGCGAATTGGCTCAAGAATTGGGCGTCAGCCGACCGACAATAAGGGAAGCTATCAACAAACTGGTGGCGATGCATTTGCTCGAGCACCGTCAGGGACAGGGAACCTTTGTGAACCCGCCAACCACTGGCGCCGACAAGAATCCTCTCGCCGCCCTTCTCAATGGGCAGGATGCCAGCTTGATGGATCTGTTGGAAATACGACTGGGGTTGGAATGCAATGCCGTGGCCCTGGCCGCCCGGCGGGCCACGGAGGAAGATGTCCGCGAGATTGAGAAGTGCGTGCAGGAAATGGCTGCAGCGGTCCGCGCGGGGAACCTGGGGAGCGACGCCGACATTACTTTTCACATGGCGCTGGCCTATGCCTCGAAAAACATCGTCCAGATTCATATCATGAAAAGCCTTTATGACCTCCT
This sequence comes from Deltaproteobacteria bacterium, assembly GCA_016219065.1. Lineage (GTDB taxonomy): Bacteria > Desulfobacterota > RBG-13-43-22 > RBG-13-43-22 > RBG-13-43-22 > JACRCK01. Next base: position 11,343 of record JACRCK010000319.1, on the reverse strand, counting down.
TTTCCATGGCATCCAGGAGAACCTGCAACACTTATATACAGAACCGATCAATCTGGACAAGGTTCTGCGGCAGCACACCGACATTCTCAATGCCATTCGTAAGCGCGATCCGGATGAAGCCTATGCCGCCATGAAGCGGCACATCACCTTTGTGCAGGACTTCTTCCAAGAACGAAATATAGAGTAAGGCCGCTAAGTCAGTATGCTCCTTGCGGCCCTTGACAAAGGAATTTTTGGCACCTAAAATAGGGACTAACTATAGGAACTATTTTGGGGTAAGCTTTATCAGGGAGTGTTTATGACCCAGGTGAAATTAAGTTTTCGGGAAAGACAGGCTAAATTTTTAAGTAATTATGAGGCCTATGGGTTTAAGGACAAAGGGGCACTGGTCCGCGCCGCCCTGGATCACTTTCAGACAGCCATAGAAAAGCAAGACCTGGAAAATTCCGCCGCCCTTTATGCCGAAATCTATGCGGCGGATCCGGATCTCAAATCCTTGACGGAAGCCGCGCTGTCGGATTGGCCGGAATGATTAAACTTTTCAGTGGAAATCGACCCGACAAAAAAAAATAATCTGACCAAAAAATCAATTGCCGATTGTCTGCAAACTCGCCCTGTGGATTATCAGACGCGGATTAAAAGGGTCCGGGGAGAGCTGGATCCGGAGACCATGGAAAAAATTAACCGGGCACTGAAAATAATCTTCGATTTATAATACTTTTTTCATGCGAAGAGTCGGCGCAAAACGGAAAGCACTTCCACCTGGGTTATTGGATCGATGCTGCCCAGCCTTTTAATGAGTCGGGCTTTATCCAGGGTTCGTATCTGGTCAAGGGCGATCTGACCCTTTTTTTTATTGAAAGTGCAGTGGATGCGAGTCGGGTAATCTTTCCCGGCCATAGTCAGGGGGGCGACGATGACCGTCTGGATATGATGGTTCATCTCATTCGGAGAAATAATCAGACCGGGTCGGATATTTTTTATCTCCAAGCCGATCGTGGGATCGAGATTGACCAGATACACTTCAAAACGATTGACTACCACCGCCACTCGTCCTCATCCCAGGCATTGGGAACGGCGTCTGCGCCATCTATCATCCGGTCATCGCGGTCTTGAGCCATCCGCTTAAAGGCCTCGGCCCATCCGGTTCTTGCCTGACCCACAGGTCGAATGATGATTTGATGGTTTTCGACTTCCAGATCGGCTTCACCCTCGATGCCGGTCTGTTCCAACAGCGGTTTTGGTATCCTGATCCCCTGGGAATTGCCTATTTTTATGATGCGGGCTCTCATGCTCCACCTCTCAGACTTTAAGGTGGTTACATTGTAATTACTTTAGACAAACCCTGTCAAGGGAAAATCTCCAAATCGTTATGGTTATAACAGTTATGACTGAAACTTCTTCTCCTCCCCTTCCTGCAAAGTAAACGGAACCGCCTTCCCTTTCAGTTCGATGGTGTATTCCCCCGGCGGCAGCGGCATCCAGTCCTGGGTGTTGCTGACCGAACCGAGTTCCTCCCCTTTTTTGTTGCGGATCTTGTGGCCCCGGTAGTCGGCCTTAACGACCTGGACGGTCCCCGGGTGTAGGGTCTTTTTTTCACCGGCCTTGATTCTAACCGGCCAGACGGCCTTCCCGAAAGACACTTCGTAGTCCCCGGGCATGAGGGCCAGGTTGTTCTGGAGGCTGCTGACCTGCCCGTGGACGGCGCCGGTCTCCGCTTCCGTCACGTTATGGCCGCTGATCCAGGCATGTTCCACGGTTAAAAATCCGGGAGTCAGCGTGGTCTTTTCCCCGGCCCTCACCTCTACGCTCTTCCAGACCGCCTTCCCGATGGTTACATTGTAAATCCCTGCGGGCAGTTCCAGGGAAGACTGGGTGTGGCCCAGGCTCCCTACTTTTTCGCCTGTGTCGGCCCGGGTGATCTGATGACCGGCCAAGTCGGCGCCTTTGATCTCCAATCGGCCGGGTCCCTTTTTCTCCACCTTGGCGGTCCGGGAGGTCTCCACCGCCTTCCCTAAGACCTGGATCAACTCGGCCGTGCTCTCGGCCGGAAAATACCGGCCCCCGGTAACCCGGGCCACGCACTCCAGTTGGGATCTGGCGGCCTCATCCACCCCGAAACCTACTGTATGGATGACCAGTTTGACATTCTTCTTGGCCAGGGCCTGGGCGGCTGCACAGGGGTCTCCCTCGCAGGTCTCCTTGCCGTCGCTGACCAGCACGATGACCCGCTCGCCCTGAAAGCTCCCTGGAAAATCCTCCGCCCCCTTGGTGATCACGGTGGTGATCGGCGTGTAGCCCCGGGCGGTCAGGCCCTTGGCCTGGGCGTCGATGATTGACCGGTTTTTGGAAAGCGGTCCGAAGGGCACCAGAAACTGGGTGTCCTGACAGTCATGCTTCTCCCGGGGCGACTGGTGGCCGTAGGCCCGAAACCCGAGCATCGTTCCGTCCGGCAGCTTTTTTACCAGTTCGCCCACCGCCTGCTTGGCCGCCGCGATTTTGGCCTCCCCGCCGGACAATTTGCCGTTCATGCTCCCGGAGGCATCCAGAATCACCTCGATCATTTTGCCCTCGCCGGCAGCCCAGGCTGGTGTCTGCGAGAAGAAGACAAGAAGGCCGAAAAACAAGAATGCTGCTATCAAATTTATAACCCGGCAGTCCCGTAAATTGTTCAACTTTTTCTCCTTTTCCACCTGGTTAAATTCCCTTCCCGGCTTTTCGGCAAAAAACTTGAAAGTTATTTCGATCCCTTGATATTGAGCCTGTTCTGGATTTTTTCATATCGGGACCCTTTCATTCTGGCCGCCAGCAAGCCGATGATAAACCCCAGGACAAACACCGTTAACACCAGGATCACCAGCGGCAGGACCAGGCTCCAGAAGAAAAAATTGAGTGCGACGCTTTGGGTGTTCTGGAGGATCAGGATCATGGCCAGACCGACCAACACCAGGATGACGATTAATTTCTTGTTCATGGGTTGCTCCTTCGAAAACTGCTTCTGCTTCTGAATTAAATTTTTGATAAGGGAGGCTGAAGTCTCCCCGACCCGAATTTTCATGCTTTCGGCTGAGACCGCCGCCAGCAGAGTTTGGCTCGAAAATAGCTTATTAACGATCTCATAATAATAACGACATAATTGCCTCAGATATCCTTGTCCCTTGTTCCCGGCTATGGGACCATCCAAGTAGTTCATTAACAATTAATAATTGATTATTGGCAATTGATTATTCACCTGGTCCTAGGCCGGGAAGGATAAGGGATAGGGCTCCGGATGTCATTTCTAATCTAATATGAGGCCCCCTCACCCCGCCCCCCTCCCCCAATGGGGGCGAGGGAGACCTGGGGAACCGCCCGGGTGCGGCGCCCTCGGCGATGGCGCCCTACCAGCGCTAACCGCAGCCTAGGCTTCTCCCTTCTCCTCCCTACTCCGGGTTTTCCGTAGACGCCGTTTTTTCTGCTTCCTGATCCGCTCCGCCGCCTGGGCCTGCCGGTCCACTCCCGATTGCCGCTCTTCCAGCCGGTCGGCGAGCAGGCGCCAGGCCAGGAAGCGGTTGATGGCCTGGGACCGGTCTTTCTGGGCCTTGACCTCGACGCCGCTGGGCAGGTGCTTGAGATAGACGGCGCTGGAGGTCTTGTTGACCTTCTGCCCGCCCGGCCCGGAGGCCCGGATGAACTGCTCGACCACGTCCTCCTTGCGGATGCCCAGGGTCTGCAGCCTTTCGTTCAATTCCTGTTGTTTTTCAGGGGTGACGGCCATGGTCCAATCGAAATAGACGAACATCGAAAGTCCAACATTCAACATGGACATTTTCCGCAATTGGTCTATCCCTTGTCAATCAGGGATTTCCTTTTCCTCCCTCTCTCTTGAACAATCCGCTTTCCGGCACCAGCAAATAGAGCAGACCCGCAAGGATCAGGCCGCCTACGCAGAGCAGCCAGGCCGGTTGAAAGGCTTCCGGGCTGTGCAGGGCCGAGGGGCCGCCGGTCACCACCAGTCCCATGGCCTGCATGATGAAGGCCGGGCCCAGCATGGTGAACAGGTTAATCCCAGTGGTGGCGGTGCCCATTACTTCCGGCGGGACCAGCTCCTTGATGTGGGAATACATGATCTGGCCAGGGGCGGCCAGCAGTCCCAGGGCGAAAAACAGCAGGTAGATGCCGAGCGGATGGACCCCCTGCGGCCAGAAGACCAGAAAAAGGAACGCCGCCGCCATGCCGAAAAAGGCGGGCTGGATCACCCATTTTCGGGACCGCAGCAGGTGATCGCTCAGACGCCCGAAGATAGGCAGCCCGATCACGTAACCCACGCTCATGACCAGCAGCACATGGCCGGCCTCCAGGATGCTCAGCCCCTGGACATTGACCAGATAAGGGCCGGCCCAGAGGCCCTGCAGGGCCGTCAGGCACCCGTAGCGAAAAAAGGTGCCCAGGCTGATCCACCAGTAGGAGGGAAATTTGATGACCTGCCATAATCCCTGCAATGGAGCGAAGGTCGCTATTTTCGGTCCGGCTTCTCCGTCCGGACGATTCCGCACCACCAGAAAAAAGACGAGGGTGTTAATGGCATTGATCAGGGCGATGGCCAGGAAACTCCCCCGCCAGCCGAGCCGGCCGGCCAGCAGGGCCAGGGGCGAGGCGGCCAGCAGACCCCCCAGGGAGCCGATGCCCACAAACAGGCCGAGCAGGGTGGCAAACCGCTCGGCCGGGAACCAGGCCGCCATGAGTACCAGCAGACCCATCAGGTTACAGCTCATCCCGATGCCGAGGAGGATGCGCCCCCAGACGGCCTGGCCGGCCGTCTGCGCCAGGGCAAAGATCACCGCCCCCAGAATCCCCACGACGCTCAAGATGGTCATGACCGCCCGGGCGCCGATGGTATCCAGGGCCAGTCCCAGGGGAATTTGCGTGATCGCAAAGGCGTAGAAAAAGGCCGCCGACAGGGAACCGAGTTGCATGGCGTTCAGATGCAGGTCCCGGGCCAGATCCGGACTGATGACCGTAACGGACAACCGGTAAAACATGGAAAGGACAAACCCGACGCAGCCGATCCCGAAGATGGTCCAGGCCCTGCGGGCCACGGCGGGGGAGGAAAGATCGGCCATGGTCAGTGCAGCACGGCGATAGTGGCCCCGGCCCCGCCCTCGGAGGACACACCCGGTCGAAAGGTCTTGATCAGCGGGTGCTTCTTCAAGTGCTCCCGAACGGCCCGGTTCAGGATCCCTTCTCCGAAGCCGTGCACGATGACGACTTCCCGCAGCCCGCCCAGGGCGGCCTGGTTCAGGAAGGGTTCGAGGCGCGACAAGGCCTCTTCCACGCGCAGTCCGATCAGATTGAGACGGCTGAAGGGCTCGGCGACGACGGGCGTCTTCACCGCCGGGGCGCTCCGGGGGGCCGGGCGCTTGCCCCGGGAGGCCCCGATCTCGGTGACCGGGACCTCGATTTCAAACCCCTCGGCCCGCAGCCGAACCCGGTTCTGCTTTTTCAGCAGGGCGACCACTTCGGCATCATACCCCAGCGAGGGCACATAAACGAATCGGCCTTCCTCGATTTCCTCCAGGCCGAGGGGCCGGACCGCCTCTTCGTCCGCCACCGAACGCCACTCTTCATTCACCGCCGTCTGGGTCTTTTCCACTTCCTTCAGGACTTCCCGGCCCCGGGTCCGTCCTTTGACCTTGATTTCTTCCAGCAGGGCCTGCATCTGTCGCCGGATGGTAACCAAGTAGTCGGAAGCCTCCCGGTAAGTTTCGGCCAGGATCCGCTTTCTTTCCTCCGGCAGGGAATCCCGCGCGGCCGCCAGTTCCCGCTCCTGTTCCGAAAGACGGGTTTCCTTCAGGCGAATCTCTTCCAGGCCCTTTTCGTATTCGCTGCGCCGGTTGTTTAAATCGAGGATCGACCGGTCCAGCTCCACCTTTTGGCCTCCCAGGAGTTCGCGGGCCTGGGCGACCACCTCCGGATCCAGCCCGTACTGGCCGGCCACCTCCAGGGCGTGGGAGAGCCCCGGCTGACCGGTCTTCAACCGGTACAGCGGCTTCAGCGTCCGGGGATCGAATTCCATGGCCGCGTTCACCATGCCCTGCGATCTTTCCGTGAACACCTTGATGCCGGTCAGGTGGGTGGTGGCCAGGACCAGGGCCCCCTGCTCTCGCAGCCGGGTCAAGACGGCGCAGGCCAGGGCCGCCCCCTCATCCGGGTCGGTGCTGGTGCCCAGTTCGTCCAGCAAGACCAGGGTCCGGTCGGCGGAGTTTTTCAAAATGGCGGAGATATGCTGGATATGGGCCGAAAAGGTGGACAGGCTGGATTCGATGGACTGCTCGTCACCGATATCCACCAGCAGATTTTCGATCAGCGGGAAAACGGAAGAATCCCGGGCCGGGACCGGCAGGCCGGACAGGGCCATGACGGTCAATATCCCCACCGTCTTCAGGGCCACGGTCTTCCCGCCGGCATTGGAGCCGGTGATCACCATCACCCGGGCATCCTCACCCAACTGCAGATCCAGGGGCACCAGCGCCTCCCGCGCCTCCTGCCGCCGGAAAGCCAGTTCCAACAGGGGATGCCGCCCCTGCACCAGCCGGATCGATCCTTCCGCGGTCAGACCGGGAGGTTCGCATTGCAGTTCGTCCGCCAGCGAGGCCGCCCCCTGGAGCAGATCCAGGACGACCACCACCTTCAGTCCCCCATCCAAATCCCCGGCAATTTCCCGGAGACCAGCGGACAGATCCCGCAATATCCGGTTTTCTTCCGCTTTCTGTTCGGCCGTCAGGTTTTCCAATTCATTGGAGAGCTGGATGATGGCCAGCGGTTCCACAAAGGCCGTTTCCCCCGACCGGGACACGTCGTGGACCACGCCGCGGATCTGTTTCCGGGCCTCCATCCGCACCGGTATCACCCAGCGGCCGGAACGCTGGGTGATGAAATCGTCCTGGAGCAGGGCAGCCAACTGGTGGTCCTGGATCAGTTCCGTCAGTTGTTTCCGGATCCGGGCTTCCACCTGCCGCACCTGGGAGCGCAACTCCGCCAGCAGGGGTGAAGCCTGATCCAGGATGTTTCCCTCTTCATCCAGCGAATGGCCCAGCCGCCGGAGCAAATTCGGGTAATCCCGCAATCCGGCGGCCAATTCCTGCAGCCGGGGCAGGTCCGGCCGCCCCGCCAGGGCGACCTGCAGGTCCCCCATCATCTGCAGCACCGGGATAAAGGCCGCCAGTTCCAGCGGTTCCAGGATGGCCCCCAAAGGCCGCACCCGGCTTAACAGGGGGCCCAGGTCCACAAAGGGCGCCAGGGGTAGTGGGGTTCCCTCCCGGTGCAATTTCCGAATCTCCTCGATCCGGGTCTGGCGCTGCCTGATCGTTTCCAGCTCCCCCAGGGGCCGAATTTCGAAGACGGCCCGGCGGGAAGGCTCGCTATGGGTATAGTCGGCTATAAGCTTCAGGAGCTTGGGGAATTCCAGTTGCTCCAGGGTGGAGTCGGTAATCAATGTAGTCTCCTTCGGGAAATGGGGAAGACAACGTCTTTAGTTTAATACTTCAGTTCGATCATTCACAGAATAGGATTCAAGGATTCAAGGGGTCGAGGAGTCGAGTAAAAAAAACGCTTCCGCCCTGTTTTTCACTTGAATCCTTGAACCCTTGGCCCCCCGAACCCTGAAACTACCGGCTTCGGCCGATAGGGATTCACTGCTCCGCTCCCCGAGCAGCCGTAAAGGCACGATCAGGGTGAAAAAGGGTAACAGGTACATGGCCGCCAAAGTCGGGGACAGGGGGCCAAAAAATTGGGCGGAAAAGACCACGACCAGGATATTGTTCACATAGGCCAGCGAAACCGCCTGGGCCAGGCGTACGCCCACCTCCTGCCCCCACGACAAGCCCCAGCCTACCCCGTGAAAGACGATGGAGAGCAGGTAGGCGATCAGCGCGGCGTTCAGCAGTTCCTGGGGCCGAGCCCGGAAGAAATCCTGATAGCGGGAAAAAACCGCCTGATTGATCAAGGCGAAAAAGATCAGGGACAGGGGATAACGAATCCGACCGATGCGCCGGGTGAGACCCGGGCTGATTTTTTTCATGATCAGGGCCAGGAAGGCCGGCAAAAAAATAATCAGGGCCAAAACCCGGAACATGGCCGCGAAGGAAAGACGCAATTCCTCGCCGGCCAGCAGCTTGACCAGAACGGGGAGTGAAAAGGGCACCACCAGGGAGGTCAGGACCACCAGACCCAGCACCAGGGGTGTCTGAGCCCCCACCAGGCCGGAGATAAAAGGCGCCACTACCCCGGTCGAAATCCCGCTGAGGAGCAGCACCGGCAGGGCGTATTCCGGCCAGAACCAGTAAAAGGGGAAATAAAGCACCAGCGGCAAGGCCACCAGTTTTATGATCCCCATCAGGAGCAGGATCAGGCCGTGGTTTTTCCAGGACGACCAGATCTCTTGCGGATTCAGTTGCAGGAAACTCAAAAAAAGAAGGCTGATGAGGAAATAAATCAGCAGCGGGGCCAGAGGCGCCCCCAGGTCGGGCCAGGCCAGGGCCAAGCCCAGGGAGCCGAAAACCGCCACTAGCAGGAGAATGTCTTTAAAATTCAGCATGATTGAACCCAAGGGCGCAAAAGGCCAGCCCAAGTTCGGGCCGGCCTCAAAGATTTGGCCAAAGTATAGGGTGGGGGGTTTCAGTCTGTCAAATAAAAAGCCCCCGGCCGCAGCCTACGACCGAATTGCACCCTATAAAAATCTTTTATTGATATTTATGTCAATCTTCACTATATTCGTGGCCATCAGTAATCCTGTTCATTTCCTTATTTTCAAAGGAATCCCCTAACCAAAAAAATTTGAAATTTTTTTGGTTGGAAAAAACCACTGAACAAGGACCCAAGATAACGTAGTTTTTTATTAGATTCTTACAGCCGTTGTTAGACAAATTCTCAGAACAATGGCTGTAAGAATCTAATCACTAAAAACAAGGAGAAGACCCATGGAAGAACAGATCTGGCACCAATATAAATGGCCGGCCGAAGTTCCGCATACACTCTCTTACGAGCCAAAGCCGCTCTTCAAGATCCTTGACGAAACGGCCAACAAATATCCCAACCGGACCTATACCATCTTTGCCGACCACGAACAGACGTACCGGCAGATCCTGGATATGGCCGCCCGGGTGGCCACCTTCCTGGTACAGAAAGGGATTAAACCGGGGGAACGGGTGGCCCTGTTTCTCCCCAATGTCCCTCATTTCCCGGTGGCTTTTTTCGGATCCCTCATGGCCGGAGCGGTCTGCGTCACCTGCAATCCGCTTTACAAAGCCAACGAACTGAATTTCCAGCTCAAAGACTGCGGAGCCCGGGCCCTCTTTGTCCTGGATCATCCGGTAATCTACCCCACCGCCCTGGAGGCCCTGAAAGGGACCGACGTCGAAACCGTGGTGGTCTGTACGGTCAAAGATTTTCTTCCGCCTCTGAAAGGCCTGCTCGGCGGTCTCTTGGGCAAAATTCCCAAGGCGCCCGCCCTGGATCCCAGCCATATCCCTTTTAAGGAGGTCTTGAAAACCCCGCCGAACCCGCCTCAACTGAAAATCGATCCGGTCGAAGACCTGGCCCTGATTTTATATACCGGAGGGACCACCGGGGTGCCCAAAGGGGCCTCGTTGACCCACGACAACATCTACTCCAACCTGATGATGATCGATGAGTGGGGTCGCCTCGAACCCAAGGAAGGCGGTCCCTCCATCAAAGTATCCGAGACGGAACAGACCTATATGGGGGTGCTTCCCTGGTACCATTCCTACGGTTTGACCCTGACCTTGTTGTCGGCCTGCCGCAGCGGCTTCCGGGTCGTCTGTGTTCCCGATCCCCGGGCCGGCAACCCGCCCTTCAGCGAAGTCCTGCGCCTGATCCAGAAATACAAGGTCACCATCCTGCACGGGGTCCCGACCCTGTACAGCGCCATCATCCATCACCCGCTGATCAAGCAATTCGACCTCAGCTCGATTTTATACTGCTCTTCCGGGGCGGCGCCTCTGCCCCTGGAAGTGGCCAAACAATTTGAGGAACTGACCCAGGGCGGGCTCCTGGTGGAGGGCTACGGACTGAGCGAGACCTCCCCGGTGACCCACACCAACCCCACCAACCGCCGGGGGCGGAAGTTCGGGACGATCGGGCTGCCTTTGCCGGACACCATGGTCAAGATCCTCGACGTGGAGACCGGCGACCGGGAAATGCCCCAGGGTGAAGACGGGGAAATCGCCTTGAGCGGTCCCCAGGTCATGAAAGGCTACTGGAACAAGCCGGAGGAAAACGAAAAGGTCTTCAAGATGATCGCCGGCCGCCGCTATTTCCTGACCGGTGACATCGGCCACCTGGACGAGGAAGGCTTTACGGTCATCACCGACCGCAAGAAGGACATGATCATCGTCGGCGGGCTGAAGGCCTTCCCCCGGGAAGTGGAAGAGGTCCTCTACACCCATCCGAAGGTGGCCAACGCGGCCGTTATCGGGGTGCCGGACAAAAAAAGCGGCGAGATGGTCAAGGCCTTTATTCAGTTGAAGCCCGGAGAAACGGTCACGGAGGAGGAGATCATCGACTTCTGCAAGGACCGGATGGCCGCCTATAAAAGGCCCCACCAGGTGGAATTCCGGGAGGCCCTGCCCATGACCCCGGTGGGAAAAATCCTGAGGCGGGTATTAAAGGACGAGGAGAAGCAGAAAAGGCAGGCCAAGTAGACTGACCGGCATTACGCCTTGAATTAAAAGAGGCCGTTCCAAGTAGCCGGCCAAAATTTGCTGCCACAGGCTTGAGCCTGTGGCAGAGCCACCACTCCAAAAAAATCGTTCATTTCCATAACTTCACGGGCTGCCCCAACCACGGGACTTAACCCTATGATCGGGCGAAATCTTTAAAGGCCTGACGGGTGTCGTATCGGAATTGATATCCGGTTTCCCTTTTCAGTTTTTCATTGGAGGTGATCCAGGGGTTGCCCATCATTTTAACCATCTCCGGAAAGGTCATGGTTTCATCTCCGCTGACATTGAAGATCCCCCCGATTCGTTTCCCCAGCAGCAGAAACATGACGGCGATCAAGTCGTCTTCATGGACGAACTGCCAGGATGATTTTTACTTCTTGACCGGTGTCAGACAAAGCATCTTAACGATGGGCCGTTTTAGGAAGGGCAAGGCCCAAAAAGAGGCAAAAAGGATATAGGTGAGGTAATGGATCTTCCAATGCAGTTTTTTGCCGTGGGCCGCCTTCCAAACCAACAGAGCGATCTGTTCATGAGTAATGTTGATTCCGGTGGACTGGACGCTGTAAGCCTGAGTGGGGGAGGCGGTCACCATGGGCGTCCTAACATAGGGGGCCATGATGTC
>JACRCK010000318.1 GCA_016219065.1 Deltaproteobacteria bacterium | reverse complement strand
GGGACGCCGCGGGTGTCCAGGACCAGGCTGTTCCCCTCCCGATGTATGCCCAATGTTTCCCAACTCGATCCCCCATCCGTACTCCAATAGACGATAAACCACAGGGGGTCGCCATTTCCGTCTCCGGCCGTCCAGGATACGGTTCTTGTTCCGGACCAAGCGGCGCCGGCCAGTGGTGCGTTGATGGCCAAAGAGGGCGATTGGCTGCTGGGCGCAAAGTCGTCGATAACCGTATTGTTCTTCCGGATCTGAACCCGAGCCGTCGATCCCGGGAAAGGGATTTTCAGGATAAAATGGGCCAGATTTTCGATGGGGGGGGTAGCGGCGAAGGGATAGGAGCCCACGATCACATTGTTTTGATCCAGGAAGACCAGTTGGTATTCCCCCGAAGCGGGGGGATCCGAGGAGTCGGACTCCAGCAAATACCAGGGATCGCGGATGACGGAGTTGGTAAGGGTGTTTATGGAGCCGGCGGCCAACAGGAGGGGTTCCCCCGCCTGAAGGTCCTGCAGAGGGGGGAAGGGGGTCACCAGGTTGCTTTCATAGAGCTCCCGGTAATAGCCGGCGGTCAGCCAATAGTCATAGCTACCGTAGGTATTAATATCTTTATACATCACATTATTGATGGGGTTTGTACTCGGCAATTCGGGCAGGTTATTGACGCTGTTTTTTTGGGGTTTTTTTCGCGCCACCCGGAATCCTTCGCCCGCCGGTATCGGTGGATCTTCATCATTCCAGCTTCGCATGAGATGGCCCATTTCGTGAGCCAGAATGCCTTCCCCCGGATTGTGACAGAGTAGGATGGCGCGGCGGAACATCTCCCGGCCAAGCCGGTCGTCCGAAAAGGTAATTCCGCAATCCATCCAATGCCGGGGAACGACCCCGACATAAACCGGTTTGTTCCGACCGGGGGCCGCTTCGGCGGCGCTGTTCAATTCCCGAAGCAGCGCCACCAGGTTGCCGTCTGTTCCCTTGGTGAAGGCGTATTGAGAAGGATTAGCCGGCGTTCGCAGGCTTAAACCGGCGAGATTACGGGTTCGCCCCCAATTCTGCGGCGCGAAGGGGAACAGGTCCCGCAAAAGATAATGGTTGAGGTCTCCCGCGGCCTGGAGGTCTACGCAGGGGCTGGCGACGCCGGGCGGGCAGGAGGTAAAGCATCCGGTGGTGGACCAGTCCCCCACATCTATAGGAATCGTGCCATAGCGGATCTTCGGGGCTGTTCGAATATTGAAAAAGGAGGATTGACCGAGGAAAGTGCGGGGGGGGCGGGTTTTCTGGCCGAAGGGGGTTACCTCGGCCAGAAAATTTACGGAGCCCGGAGCCGATGGATTATAACCATAAAAATTGACGCTTTCCAAACCGTCTATTTTTTCCCTTTTACTGTAGGATACCATGGTGGTGGTGAAGGTCCGGTATTCCCTTTTGATCGGGGTGCCGAAGGGGGGAGTCCAGAGGGCCGTTAGGCGTTTACTGCGCCAACTGGCGCCCCTGGAGGGCCCGGACCCAAACCAACTGATCCGTACATCGGACTTCAGGGTTTCGAGTTGTTTGATCGGGTTGACTTGGGGCTTGGCGTCCCAGTGCAGGAAAACGCGCACTACCGTCGGCTTGCCGGTGATCAGCTCCGTATTCTCAACGGACTGCACCGGTACGACTACGATTTTATCGGTAAGGTCGGGCATGGTCCAAAAGGTGTATTCCCGGCCCTGGGGGAGGTCCTGTCCGCGGGCACCCTTGATCCAGTCGGGGGCCTGGGCGTCCGACCGTCCCCAGACCTTTATTCCGTATAACACCCCGTCCAGCAGTTTTCCTCCGTCGGGAGCAAAGGTGATCGTTCGGCCTTCATTGCTGGGGAGGAAGGTTCCATCGCTGTAAACCTTTTGATCATTCTCGTCCCAGTAGTAAACCTGAAAGGTGGAATGCTTGACGGAACTCAGGTCGACGGGATTGTTGAAGGTTACGGAAATACCCGGTTGGTCGAAATCCACATTCTCGGCCATATTAGCGGGGGTGATTTGTTGAATGGAAAAACACGGATCGGGACCGGCACTGTAATTATAAGACGTCGCGGTAAGGATAAGCGGGTAACAGGCGGTATCCTCACAATACACGGCTGACGCGGAAATGCCTAGGCGCTCCCCCAAGGGCAGGTTTTCGGTAAGGTCAAAGGTAAAGACCGGTTTGGGTGCATAGACCGTTTCCCGGTGCGTTCTGACCAGTATCATATCCGGCCCGCCTGCTGGATAATAAAAGATGGATACCATGACGTCCATCGACAGAAATGTGCCCTGATAACCCTGCTGATCCAGGTGGACGCTGCCGGTGAGGCTCAGGGAGGTAAAGGGTCCTCCGTCGTTCGAACACATTTCCAGGTCCTGGCGGCCTCCATCCGGATAGGTATTGCTTTTGCCGAAGGTTACGTTTCCTGAAACCGACAGATCGATTTTCATCCCGTTCCAGGGGACCTCGGGGAAGGAAAAGGTCGTGGTCTTGGCTGGAAGCAATCCCGGGGAGGCGATCAAAACCAGCAGTAAAAAAGCGGAAACGGAGAGACGCCTGGTTTTTCCCATGAGGGTTCTCCACTAGGGACAGTGCCTAGTTGACGATTAAAGGCAGGTAAAGCAGCCAGGTGTTGTTTTCCACCCGGTGATTAAGGTACTCCAGCCATAAACCGGCGGCGCAGTAGTTTTCGCCCCGAATCCGGTAATGATAGGTACCCGGCAGCAACCCGCTTTCCAGATAAAAGGGCGGGGGGTAGCCCCGATAGACGACCTGTGCATCGGAAAAGTCGGTCCGGGTGGCCCGCTGCAATTGGTAGGCATCGGTCAGGGAGCATCCCGAACCGGAGCTGCCCCATAGAAACAAGTAAGAGTTGTCTCCCTGGTCCATGGGCTGAAACCAGGTGGGGCAGTTGGGAAACTCCCCATAACAGGCCCGTTCCAACGTAGCATCGATGGTCAGCCGGTCGCCCGGATTGACGGCCAGGATCACCGCGTCGTCAATGAACATGTCCCAGTTCAGGGAGCCGCGGTGGTTGTGCCACTGGCTGTTGAATTGTCGGCCGCCGTTGTGGCACCGGGTAAAGTCCCAGTTGGCGATTTCGGCGTTAAAATATATTTTGTAACGGCCGGGAGACAACGGGGCGCTGTACCGGCCGTCGTTAAGAGTCCGGGTGGATTTCAGTCGGGTGAAAACCCCGGAGGCGTTTTCTTTCCAGAACTGCGGTTCGGCGCAGGTGACGGGCAGTTCATCGGTTCCCTTTACCGTGCCGGAGATTACCACGGAGGGTTGATAGGTGTTCGGAATAATGTTGATCAGGGCATAATCCTGGAAATCCGGAGAGGGCTGGCTCCGGTAAATATTCTCCGGGGAATAATAGCCGTCGCTCAAGCCCCCCCAGCCGAGGTTGACATGCACCAGGTTGGTCAGGTTGTCGGTCCGGTAGCCGTCCACCACCAGGGTATGACCCAGAACCGGATTGTTGTTGAAATTATAGACGGTCAGAATCACCGGCCACCGGTTGTCCAGTTGCTCCTTGAGGACGTCAAACCAGGCCTGCCAGGAGTCGTACTGATTATAGGAAATCATGGTCGCCATGTCCGAGTATTTGAAAAAGGCGACCAGGGCGTTATTGGTATAGGAGTGGGCGGCCGATCCCAAGGGGCTACAGTAATCCATATCCACGGCAATCCCCGCATCGGACATGAGGCGGGCCACGGCATCCCAGGGCTCCCCGCCGGCATAATGGTCGTTCATATCGGCCCAGTCGTAATCATGATCAAAATTGGCGGATAAATCCATGGCGCCTCTAACCCAGTTATAGGTATGGCTGCCCTGCCCCCGGACCGGATGCTTCCAATAATACATGATCTGGGCCAGGGCCGTAGCGGTGCAGCCGACCGGGCAGTGAGCTGAATTGTAGACCGGGGTATAATTGAAATAGGGAGAATCCTGATTCCAGGTGGAAGTCAGCAGGGGGACCCGCTCTCCGGCGGTAAGGCTATAGGGAAAGAGGGGGTCGGCAAGGAGACGTTCCCAGGCGGCCTGATTTTGGATTATGGAAACCCGTCGACCGATTTCATTTTGCGAAAACGATGAGGCTTTCTCCTCCGAACCGTATCCGAGGACCTCAAGGCTTTCCGCCAGGCGCTGCCGCAGGATCTGGAAGAAGGGATGGGATTGGGTTTGCGAAAAAGTACCGCCGTATGAGATAAACTGGATCGGGGGCAACTCGGTGGCGGCCGGGACGAGGATAAAGCCGGAGGGCGCCAGGGTAGCCACGTAGCCGATTTTTCGTCCCTCGTACCACCAGGGCGTGATGGCTTCTAACGAAATATCGGCCGGAGTGGCCCGCAACTGCTTTTGGGAGTTTTCCAGGAAGAGCCATTGGCGGGCCGCCTTTTCGACCTCCAGGTCGGAAACGAGTCGGGCCGGAAGAGAGGCCGGGCAGCAGAGGCAGAAGAAAATAACCAACCAGTTGATCGATTTATAGGGCATGGCCAACTCCAGTTGTATGGAGATCAAAGGCATTACTCTTCGCCAAACCGGTCATTGGTTCTGAGGCACTGTTAAATCATAATCTCCGTTCGCTGTCAACCGGTACGTAAAGCTTCAACGATATTGAGCCGGGCGGCCCGGAAGGCCGGGAGGAAGCCGCCGACCAGGCCCATGATCAGGGCGAAACCGATGGTTTTCGCTGCGATTTCCCCGGTCAGGACGAAGCCGAAGGCCAGTTCGGAGAAGGTCTGCCAGTTGATGGTGGAGATGGTCACCCACTGCATGCCGGTGGCGCCGATCAGCCCCAGCAGGCCACCCAGGGCCCCCAGCAGCAGGGCCTCGATCAGAAAAGCCCCCAGGATGCTGCCCCGGCGGAAGCCCAGGGCCCGCAGGGTCCCGATTTCGATGGTGCGGTTGGCCACGGCGGCATACATGGTCACCATGGCCCCGATCATGGCCCCCACCGAGAAGATGACGGTCATGGACAGGCCCAGGATCCGGATGAAGCGGGCCATGACTTCCGACTGATCGGCATAGAACCGGGTTTCCCGTTTGGCGACCACCGTCAGGCGGGGGTCGGCCTCCAACTGCTGCTTTAAGGTACCGAAGGAATCCCGATCGCGTAATTGCAGGATCACCGACGAATACACGGGCCGGCGGAAGGTGTTCATGAGTTGATCGGCGTCGGCCCAGATCTCCGAATCGAAGCCGGTGCGGCCGGCAGCGAGGATCCCGACGATGCGCCAGTCCCGTAACCCGAACCGGAGGCTCTGCCCTAGACCGGTCCCCTGGAAGCGCTTGGCGATGCTGCCCCCGATCAGGATTTCGGAAGTGCCGGGACGGATAAAGCGCCCGGATACCAGTTTGACCTGGGGGCGCAAGATCAGGGAAGTTGCGGTAATTCCCCGGATAGGCACATTGCCTACCGCCTTGCTGCCGGCCTTGGGCAAGGCAATGAGCACCATGACCTCCCGGGCCGCCAGGGGCCGGCCTTCCGCATCCCGGGCGATTTCCGGCCGGGTTTCGATGACGGCGGCTTCCGACCGCTGGACGATGCTGACGACCTCGCTGTCCGCGGAACGTCGAACCACCACCACGTTATCCGCCGAACCGGTTTCCACCAGGGTTTTCCGCAGTCCCTCGGCCAGCATCAGCACGGCGGCAAAGACGAAGACCACCAGGGCCATGCCGGTGGCGGTCATAACGGTGGTCAGTTTCCGGGTCCAGAGATTGCGGAAGCTGTAGCTCAAGGGGAGAGGCATTGATCCATTGGCAGTTTATAAGGTGAATACGAAATATTTCCTCAATAAAGTATATTTCCTGTCCAAATTCGAAATTCGAAACTCGAAATCCGAAACAAATTCAAAATTTCAAATGACCGAATGTTCGAATTTCGAATTTCGTGCTTCGAATTTAGCTCTTCCCGGCTCTCGCTGTACCCCGGTTATTTTTCCGCCACTTTGACCCGGCTCCCACCCTTCAGCCCTTTGGGGGGACTCAGGACCACCCGGTCCCCGGCCTTCAAACCCTGGGTGATCTCCACCAGGTCGGCCAGGGGGGCGCCCTGGGTGACCGGGACCTCTCGAACCGTTTCAGCGGTCAGCAGAAAGGCAATGGTTCTTCCGTTTTTGACGGTCAGGGCCGCCGGGTTGATCCCGATTTTCGGTTTCTCTCCCGGATCGAGGGGGCGGGTCAGGAAAGCGACCTTGGCGCTCATTTCGGGCAACACCCTTTCATCCAGGTTGACGAATTTTATTTTAGTCAGAACCGTGGCCTTGGAGCGGTCGGCGGTCGGGACGATCATATGAACTTTCCCCGGGAACCGTTCCTCCGGGTAGGCGTCCAGGGTGATTTCGCAGGGCTGCCCCACCCGGACTTTCTCCAGATTGATTTCGGAGACATCCGCTTCCACGATCAGGGAAGCCATATCCGCCATGGTGACCACCGCGGCCTTGGCGTTGACCGAGGAACCGAAAGGGGCCACCACTTCCCCCACGTCGGCGTTCTTGGTCAGAATCACGCCGTCAAAGGGGGCCCGGATCAGGGTGTATTCCAGGGCCACTTTTGTGGCCTCCAGGGCGGCTTCAGCCGCCTTGATCTGTGACTGGGAGGCCGCTTCGGCCGCCAGGGCCTGGTTGAGCTTGGCCTCCGTGGCATCGAAATCCGCTTGGGCGATGGCTTTGGAATTGACCAGCTTCTGGTACCG